>JBOHHE010000230.1:0-2304 GCA_050700355.1 Pseudonocardiaceae bacterium | reverse complement strand
GTCGTGCACCACGTCCACGTCGTCGGTCACCACCAGCTGCTCGATCGCCCGTCGGACCGCGGCCGCGTGCATCACTTCAGGGTATGCCTGCCCAAGTTGCTCCGGCACGGTGTGCTCCCAGACCGACACGAACCGGGCTGACGTGCCGGGCTGCCCGGCGCCCACCAGCACCACGGAGTGTCCACGCGCCACCAGTGCGTCGGCGAGATCGGCCACCACGGCTTCGATACCGCCGTAACTCTTCGGTGGCACGTCGAAGTAGGGTGGAGCGACCAGGACCACTCCGAGCTGCCGCCTCGGCACGGAGAGATCCAGGGATTGGCGCAACGGGCTGCACGGAGGAGCATCGGCTGTCCGTGCGGCCTCAACGGAAGGCACGCTGCTCACGTCTTCCTCCTCAGAGCTGATAGACGGACCACTAGTAACATCTATGCTATGGAGAGTTAACAAGCTCAGACTTTGCCCGCAAAGTGCACGTGGGATCCATAACTGCCCGGAGACGGCCACGAAGCTGCCCTGGGCGACGGTGCCCGGCTATGGTTGACCGGACCCGTACCGTGACCTCGGTGATGAGCTGTGCGGAACTATGGTGGTGGATGCCCTCGTTGCAGCTTGCCCGCCTGGCTGGCAGTACTGGGTAGACTCGCCGCTTGTGATCCGGCTCGAGCGCGTCAGCAAGTCTTACAAGACTTCCACCAGACCCGCGTTGGATGACGTCTCGGTCGAGGTGGACAAGGGCGAGTTCGTGTTCCTCATCGGCCCATCGGGGTCGGGCAAATCCACCTTCCTACGGCTGTTGCTGCGGGAGGAGGTGCCCAGCAAGGGTGAGGTCTACGTAGCCGAGTGGAATGTCGGGAAGCTCTCCGCGCGCCAGGTCCCCCAGCTGCGGCAGCGGGTGGGTTGTGTGTTTCAGGACTTCCGGCTGCTGAACAACAAGACGGTCGCCGAGAACGTGGCCTTCGCGCTGGAAGTGATCGGCAAACCCCGGCACACCATCCGCAGGGTGGTGCCCGAGGTGCTGGAGCTGGTCGGCCTGGAGAGCAAGGCTGGTCGGATGCCCCATGAGCTGTCCGGCGGTGAGCAGCAGCGGGTGGCCATCGCTAGGGCGTTCGTGAACCGGCCGTTGCTGTTGCTGGCTGATGAGCCGACCGGCAACCTGGACCCCGATATCAGCCAGGACATCATGCTGTTACTGGAACGGATCAACCGGACCGGCACCACCGTGCTGATGGCCACTCATGATCACTCGATCGTCGATTCGATGCGTCGCCGCGTCGTGGAGCTCCAACTCGGACAAGTGGTCCGGGACGAGAGCCGCGGTGTGTACGGCGTCGGCCGATAGGAATCCGCAACCCCCATGCGTGCCAGCTTTGTCTTCAGCGAGGTCGTCACCGGCCTGCGCCGCAACGTCACGATGACCGTTGCGATGATCTTGACTACGGCGATCTCATTAGCCTTGCTCGGCGGAGGTCTGCTGGTCGTCCGCACCATCGATCGGATGGAGCAGGATTACTACCAACGCGTCGAGACCGTGCTGTTCCTCAGCGCCGACATCAGCGCCAACGACCCGGACTGCACCTCAAGTACCTGTGCGGAGCTGCGCAGGGACATGGAGCTCTCCTCCGGTGTGCAAGCGGTGGAGTTCGAGAGCAGGCAGGACGCCTTCGAGCGGTTCAAGCGGATCTTCGAGGGTCAGCCCGAGCTGCTCGCGCTCGCGCGACCGGAGGCCCTGCCCGCTTCGCTGCGGGTCACGTTGTCCGATCCGCAACACTTCGGCGACATCGCGGCGTCGTTCACCGGGCGCCCCGGCGTGGACCGGGTCACCGACCAGGGCGAATACCTCGCGCAGCTGTTCCGCGCACTGGCCGGGCTGCGCAACGCCACCTTTGTGGTAGCCATGGTCCAGGCGCTCGCCGCGTTGATGTTGATCTCCAATACCATCCAGCTCTCGGCGTTCAACCGACGTGCCGAGGTCGGTGTCATGCGGCTGACCGGGGCAACCCGCTGGTACACCCAGCTCCCGTTCGTGATCGAGGCGTTGGTCGCCGGGATCATCGGTGGACTGCTGGCCGTCCTCGGGTTGGTGGTCGCTAAGGTGGCGTTCCTCGACCGGGTACTCGCCGCCGTCTTCGACGCCGCGATCGTGCCGAGGATCGGTTACACGGACATCTTCGCGGTCGCGCCGATCCTGCTGCTGGTAGGTGCCGGAATCGCCGCCATCACCGGCTACATCACGTTGCGCCTGTACGTTCGAACATGACATGCGGCTGCGCCGCCCGTGAGTGGCGTTGGGTGCTATAGCAC
>JBOHHE010000229.1:0-11744 GCA_050700355.1 Pseudonocardiaceae bacterium | reverse complement strand
CTTCGGAATGTCGGCCCAGGCAGCGTTCTGGATGGCCCTGTCACTGCCACCGCTGCTGCTCGGGCTGCTGGGCAGCCTGGGATTCATGTCCAGGTGGTTCGGCCAGGGCACCATCGACCTGGTCCAGCGCGAAATTCTCCAGCTCGCCGCGACCGTGTTCACCTCGAATGTGGTCGATCAGATCATCGCGCCGACGGTGACCGATATCCTCACCCAGGGGCACAGCTCCATCGTCTCGGTCGGGTTCGTGATCTCCCTGTGGGCCGGCTCCACCGCGCTGGCCTCCCTGATCGACTCGATCACCATCGCTTACCGACAGCACACCGTGCGCAACGCGGTCTGGCAACGCATCTTCGCGCTGCTGGTCTACGTGGTCGCGCTGATCGGATCGGTACTCGTCCTGCCGCTGGTGGCGTTGGGACCTGATCTGGTCACCGAACTGCTACCCGACGCGGTGCGGCCCACCGTGGCCCACCTCGTCGGTACCTTCTACTACCCGGGTCTGAGCATCCTGCTGGTACTCGGCGTGGCAACGTTCTACAAGGTCGTACTACCCAACAAGCTGCCGTGGCGCCGCGGACTGCCCGGCGCCCTGCTCGCGATGGCGGTGTTCCTGGCTTCCAGCGCTGGGTTGCGGTTCTACATCGCCTGGGCGGCGGGCACCGGCCTCACCTACGGAGCGCTGGCCGCCCCGATCGCCTTCCTGCTGTTCTCCTTCTTCATCGCGATGGCACTCGTGCTCGGTGCCGAGTTCAACCACGCCATCGAAGAGATGTGGCCTGCCAAGAACGGCCGAGATCCGGTCAGCCTCGGGCGGTTGACCCGGCCCAATCCTCAGACATCATCCGGACCACCGTACGGTTGAACCGCCCGGTCTCCCTAGGCGAAAGACCGAGCACGGGAACACTATGTGCCTCGTGAAGAGCCGGAGAAGGGGTGTTTAGAGTGTCGTTCGACATCGCCACCTACAGCGTCGACGCCCATCGCGTGGTCGACGACGACGTTGATTACACCGCCTTCGAACGCCAGCCGCTGTCCGATGAGGCGCTCCGGGCGCTGCAATACATGTCCGACGTCGAGAGCCATACCATCTGCTATCTGCGGGACTTGCTGGTCACTCCGTCGCATCAGGATCCGGAGATCACGACATTTCTCACCATGTGGGCCTTCGAGGAATTCTGGCACGGGGTGGCACTGGACAAGGTGCTGACCGCACACGGCCGGGCGGCGGGTCCCGAACGGATCGGCATGGTCCGGCGCGCCCAGGGGCGGAGCGACCGATTCTCGCCGATCTTCCACGCGTTGGCGGGCAACCTGATGGGCGAGGATTTCATCGCCGTGCACATGACCTTCGGCGCGATCAACGAGTGGTCCGCGCACGCCGCCTACGGTCGGCTGATGGCCAAGGAGAAACATCCCGAACTGGCCAAGCTCGTCGGACGTGTCCAGTGGCAGGAGACCCGCCACGTGGCGTTTTACACCAGCCAGGCGCGGTGCCGGCTGGACCGCTCGCGCATGGCCCGGGTACTCACCCGATTCATGCTCAAGAACTGGTGGGCCCCGGTCGGGTCGACGATCACGCCGAGAGCGGAGACCGAATTCCTGCTGAATTACCTGATGGGTGGCCCGGACGGCGCCAAGATGATCCGGCAGATCGACGACAAGATCGACCGGTTACCCGGCCTCGCCGGCCTGCGCCTGGTCAGTCGCGCCGTCGGAGCTTTCGGAGTGGGACCCGATGCCGAGACGCCCAAGTCCGGTCCAGGCCGTCGGCTGTGGCCCCCACTGCACTCCCCCACGCTCAACCGCTGAGCGACCCGCAGTGGTAGAGCGTCAGCTCGCCGGATCCGCCGGCGCCGGCCTCGGCGACCCGGGCGAGCAAGCCCGCCGACGCCTGCACGCCCACCCGGTCAAGCGCGATCTGATCGAGCTCCACTCGGAAACCCGCCCTGCCCAGCAGCCGGACCCGCAGATCATGCACCGGCACCTCATGCTCGGCGAGGTAACCGCGGACGGCCAGCTCGGCGCGCTCCACCAACGCGAGCCGCTCCACCGAGACCGGCAATCCGACCGCGATCCGGGAGGCCAGACACGGCGTGCTCGGCTTGTCCCGCACCGGCAGGTCCCAATACGCCGCCAGCAGGCGAACCACCTCCTTAGTAGCACCCACCTCCACGAGCGGCTCGCGAACGCCGAGCTCCGCCGCCGCACGCAGCCCCGGGCGGTGAGCGGCACGCCGGTCGTCAAGGTGCGTACCCGTGGCTACCTGGGCCAGCCCCCGCTGCCTGGCCAGCTCCCGCACCGCACCGAGCACTGTCTGCTTGCAGAAATAGCAGCGATCTCCGGTGTTGGCCCGATAACCCGGATCGGCGAGCTCGTCGGTGCGCAGTACGGCCAGCTCCACGCCGAGCCGGCCGGTCAGCAGCCGTGCGCCGGACAGTTCCGCACGCGCCAGACTGGGCGAGTCCGCGATCGCCGCCAGCACGGCACCAGTTCCGAGCGCGCGAACCGCCGCGGCCAGCACCACGGCCGAATCCACCCCGCCGGAGAAGGCCACCACCGCACTGCCCCACCCGCGCAGCAGGTCAAGCAGAGCAGCTGCAGCGAAGGGCGTGGGCGTAACCGAATCCGCGGGGCTCATCACCGACGATCCTCGCAGACCCTCGTCGCGATCCCGAACGCCGAGGGGCCGCGTGAGATAGTCGCCGCCGTGCCCACCCCCACTCCGGATCTCCCTACCTCGGACCCCCGGTCGACCTCAGGTAACCGGTCGACCTCAGGTAACCGGTCGACCTCAGGTGACCAGGCGGCATCAGGCGGACCGCTGGGTGGCCGGATCGCCGAGATCGACGACGTTGCGCGGCTGGATCTGGACCGCAGGCACCGTACCGGCATCCCCGAGGTCATCTTCGCGGAAGGAAAGACCGAGGAGCAGACACTGCGGCTGCTGACCGAGCAGCGGCGCGCTGATCCCGGGTTTCCCGCGCTGGCCACCCGCTGCCCCGACGGCGTGCTGCGCCACGCGTCCGCTCGATTTCCCGCCGAGCCGGTGGTGGCCGACCCCGTCGGGCGGACCGTGCTCGTCGGGGCGCCGCCCCCTGCCCGCGGTTTCGTCGCGGTGCTCACCGGCGGTACCTCGGACCTGCCCATCGCCCGGGAGACCATCACCACCCTGGAGGCGCTCGGCGTCGGGCATCGATTGATCGCCGACGTCGGGGTGGCCGGGCTGCACCGGTTGCTGGCCCACCTCGACGAACTGGCCTCGGCCGACTGCGTCATCGCCATCGCCGGAATGGAGGGCGGCCTGCCCGGGGTCGTGGCCGGGCTGATCCGGGCGCCCGTGGTCGGTGTACCGACCAGCGTGGGCTATGGGGTGAGCGCAGGCGGGCACGTTGCGGTGGCCGCCATGCTGGCCTCCTGCGCACCTGGATTGTCGGTGGTCAACATCGACAACGGGTTCGGTGCCGCCACCCATGCCGCCAAGATCGTCGCGCGGGTGCACGGTGACTGACCGCAGGGCCGGATATCTGGACTGCACCGCGGGGGTGGCGGGTGACATGTTGCTGGGTGCGCTGCTCGATGCGGGTGCCGATCTCGCCGAGGTACGTGCCGCGATCACGTCGTTAGGGATCCCCGGCCTGACCCTGAATGTCGAACAGACCCGGCGTTGCGGGCTGCGCGCCAGCCGTGCCGTGATCGGTATCCCGGCAGTTGAACAACCTCCCCGCGGCCTGGCCGAAGTATTGACCGCGATCGAGGTCGCACACCTGCGTCCGGCCGCCGCCGGGATGGCTGCCCGGACCTTCCGGCTGCTCGCCCGCACTGAGGCCGCCGTGCATGGCAGCTCCATCGACCGGGTGCATTTCCACGAGGTAGGGGCCGCGGACGCGCTGGCCGACGTGGTCGGCACTGCCGTGGCCGCCGAGGGTCTCGGGTTGCTCGCCGACAATGCGGTGCTGACCTGCTCGGCGCTGGCGGCGGGCAGCGGAACGGCGCGCAGCGCGCACGGCACGATTCCGGTTCCGGCCCCTGCCGTGTTGCGGCTCGTCGCCGACCACGGCCTGGCACTGACCGGCGGGAACCTCGCCGGGGAACGCACCACTCCCACCGGAGCGGCCCTCGTCGCAACGTTGGCCAAGCCCGGTCCGATGCCACCGATGAGCGTCGCCGCAGTAGGTTGTGGCGCCGGTAACCGGGACACCCCAGGCCAGCCCAACATCACGCGATTGGTAATCGGCAGGCACCTGCCCGAGCAGGCGTCCGCCCCGGGGCAGGCCGAGCCGGTCACCGTGGTGGAAGCCACCGTCGACGATCTCAACCCTGAGCTGTGGCCGCAGCTGCTGGTCGCGGTGCGGGCCGCCGGGGCATGGGACTGCTGGACCACGGCGACGGTGGGCAGGCACGGCAGACCCGGCCACGTGCTCACCGCGCTGTGCGCCGATCAGATCCGTCCAGCGGTGGTGGACGCGGTATTCCGGCACAGCACCACACTGGGAGTGCGGTGGGCACCCTGGCAGCGCACCACCCTGCCCCGAACGACCGTGGAAGTCCCGGTGGGCCCACCCGGGGCCGAACAGGAGGTCACCGTCAAGGTCGCCGCCGGACCGGGCGGAGAGCGGACCGCCAAGCCGGAACTCGCCGACGCCGAGAGCGTGGCGTCTACCCTCGGCTGGCCGGTGCGCCGCGTCCGCGAAGCTGCTCTGTCGGCCTACCACCGCGCCTATCCCGATGGGCAGGTGCCGTGTGATGGTTAGTCCGACGGCCACCGGTAGTAGGGCCGGTACCAGCCCGGGGAGCAGCGCATGACGACCGACGAGGAGCTCGCCGGTTCGCATGTGCTCCTGACCGGTGCGACCGGTTTTCTCGGCCAGGCGATCCTGGAACGATTGCTGTCGAGCTATCCGACCACCCGGGTCTCGGTACTGATCCGGGCCCGCGGGGGACGCTCGGCGGCCGACCGGCTCGCCGGGCTGCTCCGTAAGAACGTGTTCCGCCCTTTGCGTGACCGGCTCGGCGAGGCCGAGCTGGCCCGGATCGTGGGCGAACGGGTCGTCGCCGTCGAGGGCGACCTGGACTCGATCACCCTGCCCGCCGACCTCGACGTCGTGATCCACGGTGCCTCCACGGTGTCCTTCGACCCCCCGGTCGACGAGGCCTTCCGCACCAATGTCTCCGGTGTGGCCAATCTCTATGAAGCGCTGTCCGCAGCCGGCGGCTCACCGCACGTGGTGCATATCTCGACCGCCTATGTCGCGGGCATCCGCAAGGGCGTCGTCGCCGAGGCAGAGTTGGATCATGCAGTGGACTGGCGCCTGGAGCTGGAGATGGCGCTGGCCGCCCGATCCGACGTGGAGCGGGACTCCCGGCGTCCCGAAGTGTTGCGTAAAGCACTGGCCGAGGCGGGCCAGGAGCATGCCAAGGCCGGTCCCCAGTCCATCGCGGCGGACGCCGAGCGGCTGCGTAAGGAATGGGTCGACCGCCGATTAGTGGACTACGGCCGCACCCGGGCGCAGAGCCTGGGCTGGCCGGACGTGTACACCCTGACCAAAGCGCTGGGCGAGCGAGTCGCCGAACAGCTGTGGGCGCGAGCAGGCCAGACGCTCTCGGTGGTCCGCCCGGCGATCGTGGAAAGCGCCCTTCGCCATCCGTACCCAGGATGGATCGACGGCTTCAAGATGGCCGATCCATTGATCATCGCTTATGGCCGAGGGGTGCTGCGCGAGTTTCCCGGGTTGCCCGACAGCGTGCTCGACGTCATCCCGGTGGACTTGGTGGTGAACGCGGTCCTCGCCGTCGCCGCCCGGCCACCCGCCGGCGGCACCGCCTACCTGCACGTCAGCTCCGGAGCCAGTAATCCCCTGACGTTTCGGACCATGTACGCCCTGTGCCGGGAGTATTTCCAAGCCCACCCGATGCCCGACGGCGATCGAGGCCACGTTCAGCCACCGGTCTGGAGATTCCCCGGGAGCCAGCAGGTGGAGCTGACGCTGCGCGCCGGGGAGCAGCTCGCCGCGCTGACCGAGAAGGTGCTGGTGGCGCTGCCGCCGTCGAAACGCTCCCAGGAATGGCTAACCAGCCTGACCCGCCACCAGCAGGACCTGACCCAGCTGCGGGAGTACGCCGATCTCTACGGTATCTACACCCGCGCCGAGGTGATCTACGACGATCGCAGGCTGCGGGAACTGCACGCCGAGCTGCCCGCCCAGCGGGCCGCTGAGCACGGTTGTGACCCCTCTGTCATCGACTGGCGGGCCTATCTGGTGGACGTGCACTGCCCGGCCATCACCGCCACGGTCCGCCGAGCAGGACAGCGCCGGGGACGCTCGATCGTCGGTCGCGCACCGCTCGCGCTGTCCGCACGCGGCGACGTGGCGGCAGTGTTCGATCTGGAGGGCACCATCGTGGCCTCCAACGTCGTCGAGTCCTATCTGTGGGCCCGGTTGGCCACCCTGCCCCGCTCGGGTTGGCTGCGCGAACTCACCGATCTGGCCCGCTGCGCTCCGCGCTATCTCTACGCTGAGCGCCGCGATCGCGGTGAGCTGCTGCGTGCTTTCCTGCGTCGTTACGAAGGTGTGCGCGTCGATGAACTGCGAGCGCTGATCACCGAGGTACTCGCCGACGCACTGCTGCACCGGGTGATGCCCGAGGCCACCAGGCAGATCCGCAGGCACCGTGCCGCCGGACACCAGACCGTACTGATCACCGGCGCGGTCGATCTCCACGTAGCACCGCTCGCTGTGCTTTTCGACGAGGTGGTGGCCAGCCGGATGCATCAGAGAGATGGCGTGCTCACCGGCTTCCTCGAGACGCCACCACTGGTCGACGAGGCACGCGCGGCCTGGCTCCGGCAATACGCCCAGCGCAGCGGCGTGGCACTGGACCGCTCCTACGCCTATGCCGACAGCTACTCCGACCGCCCGCTCCTCGAGGCCGTCGGACATCCGCAGGTGGTCAATCCCGACGCCGCGCTGTACCGGCACGCCCGGCGGCATCGGTGGGTGGTGCACCGCTGGGGTGCGCACACCGGTGGACTGCTCGACGTGCTGCTGGAGACGACCCGGGCCGACGCCAGTGGGAGCAGGCGGTGAGCCTCGCGCTGCAATACCACCGCTGCGCCGGGCGCTACTTCGCGGCTCGCGCGGTCAGTGCGACCCGCGCCGGCACCCGGTTGGCGGGTGCGCTGGCAGGTAACGTCGCGCCGTTGCGGTTGGTCGACCAGACCGATCCCCACCCGGTCGGAGAATCCTGGTGCCGGATCGAGCCGGTGCTCTCCGGTATCTGCGGCTCCGACCTCGGATTGCTCACCGGCCGCTCTTCGCCTTATCTCGGGCCGCTGACCTCGATGCCCTTCGTCCCCGGCCACGAGGTCCTCGGGCGTACCCTCGACGAACTACCCGGTCTGCCCCGGGGCAGCCGGGTGGTGCTCGATCCGGTGCTCAGCTGCGCCGTGCGCGGTGTGCCCTCCTGCCCTTCCTGCCTGGCCGGGCACACCAGCCGCTGCGACCACGTCATCACCGGCAGGCTCGCCGCCGGGCTGCAGACCGGGTTTTGCGCCGACACCGGAGGCGGCTGGAGCCGTCGAATGGTGGCGCACGCCAGCCAGCTGCACCCGGTGCCCGACACGCTGCCCGACGAGATCGCAGTGCTGATCGAGCCGCTGGCCTGCGCGGTCCATGCAGTGCGCCGGGTACCGATACCCGCCGGGGCTTCGGTGCTCGTGGTCGGTGCGGGCACGGTAGGTCTGCTCACCCTGCTCGCGCTGCGCAAGCTCACCGGAGCAGGTGAAGTGCAGGTGATCGCCAAGCACAGCCACCAAGCCGACCGGGCCCGCGAACTGGGCGCCACTATGATCATCGGGACCGACCGCACCGCACGGGCGTTGCGCCGCAGCACCGGCGCCTTGCTGGTCGAACCCGAGCTCGGTGCGGATTATCTGCTCGGTGGGGTGGACTTGGTCTTCGAATGTACCGGGGGGTCCTCGGGCCTGGACACCGCATTGCGGTCGGTGCAGGCGGGCGGCACCGTTGTCGTCTCCGGAATGCCGTCGGGCGGAGTGGACCTCACCCCGCTGTGGTATCGGGAATTACACCTGGTCGGGGCCTACGCCTCGGCGGTAGGCGACGAGCAGTGCCGAGGCGATTTCCCCGAGGCCATCGCGTTGGCGGCAGCGGCCCCACTGGACGGTTACGTTGACACGAAGTATCCGCTGGAACGCTGGCGCGAGGCGCTCGAGCACGCCGCCACGGCCGGCCGGTCGGGCACTGTCAAGGTCGTCTTCGCCCCAGGCCGAGGTTAAGAAGCACCGTGGTAAGAGCAGGAGAGAGTGTGGGCAGACCAGGTTTCGTGCTCGACGTCGATGAGCGGACTCCCCCGTTACTGGTGCACGAGGGCGAGGGATTCCGGCTGGAGCGCCTGCCACTGGGCAGCCGGGTGATCTACCCGCCGGACTCGTTGCCGGGCATTGTCGACCTCGACGGCGCCATCCGGCATGCCTTGACGCACCCGCACGGCACCGACCCGCTACCGCAGCTGCTGCATCGCGGGATGCGGCTGACCATCGTGTTCGACGACCTGTCGCTGCCGTTGCCGCCGATGCGCGCCCCGGACGTCCGGCAGCGGATCATCGAACAGGTGCTGGAGCTGGCCGCAGGAACCGGAGTGGACGATGTGGAGCTCATCGCGGCCAATTCGCTGCACCGGCGGATGACTCCGGCCGAGCTCAAGCACGTCGTCGGTGAGCGGGTGTTCCGGGCGTTTCATCCCGATCACCTGCGTAACCACGACGCCGAGGATCCCGACAACCTCACCCATCTGGGCGCCACCCCGCACGGCGAGGACGTAGAGATCAACCGAAGGGCCGCGGAGAGCGACCTGATCGTCTACGTCAACATCACGCTCAGCGCGATGAGCGGTGGTTCGAAGTCGGTTCCGGTGGGCCTGGCGAGCTACGCCAGCCTGCGCCACCACCACAACGTGCACACCCTGCGGCATTCGCGGTCGTTCAACGATCCCCCGAACTCGGCGATGCACCACTCCTACAACCGGATGGCCGACCTGATCGGCGGGCACGTGCCGGTGTTCACCATCGAGACGTCGTTGAACAATGACACCTTCCCTTCCTCACTGCGCTTCCTCACCCGCCGGGAGTGGGAGTGGAACCTCACCGACCAGGCTGCTTACCTGGCGGTCAAGCGCAGCAACGATCTGGCGAGCGCGAAGCTGCGGCATCGGATCTGGCAGTCCACCCAGGCGCCCTACGGCGTCACCGGCGTGCACGCGGGCGCGCCGAGCCAGGTGCACCCGCACACCCTGGCGGCGCTGCACCGTCAGCAGCTGACCGAGGTGGACGGACAGGCCGACGTCGCGATCTTCGGGTTGCCCTACATCTGCCCCTACAACGTAAATTCGATTATGAATCCGATCCTGGTGATGTCACTCGGGCTCGGCTACTTCTTCAACCTCTACCGGAACAAGCCGATCGTGCGCCAAGGTGGGGTGGCGATCTTCTACCATCCGGTGCCACACGAGTTCCATCCGGTGCACCACCCCAGCTACATCGACTTCTACGAACTGCTGACCGAGACGACCGATCCGGTGATGCTGGAGACCAAGTACGAGAAACAGTTCGCCACCGACCCCTGGTACACGCACCTGTACCGGACCAGCTACGCCTACCACGGGGTGCACCCCTTCTACATGTGGTACTGGGGCGCTCACGCCATGCAGCACCTGGACGAGGTGATCTTCGTCGGGGGTGACCGGTCGACCACCGCGCGACTCGGGTTCCGCTCCGCATCCAGCCTGGACGATGCGCTGGAACTGGCCCGGGACACGGTGGGCGCCGACCCGAAGATCAGCTATCTGCACGCCCCGCCGATGGTACTGGCGGACGTGCGATGAGTAGCCTGCGTGATGACATACGGTTGCTGCGGCGTGGCCGGGACTGGCGAGGCCGAGCCCGCGTACCGCGCTCAGCGCAGCGGTGGGAACTCGCCGACAACGGAGACGGCTTCCCGACCGCGTGGGCCCGCTCCGCGCCGATCGGGATGTTGCGCAGCGCCCTGCAGCGGGGTGTGCTCAAGCCGGTGGTCTGGAGCCAGACCCGCCCCATGGTGTACGGGCGGGAATATCTGGACGGTGTCCGGGGGCCGGCGATCTTCATAGCCAACCACTCCAGCCACCTGGACACTCCGTTGATCCTGGGCTCCCTTCCCGAACGGATCACCGAGAAGCTCGCGGTCGGAGCGGCTGCTGACTACTTCTTCGACTCCCGGACCCGGGCCGCGGTCACCACTCTGCTGTTCAACGCCTTCCCGGTGGAACGGCGTGGCTCCCGCAGAGGCCGGAGCCTGGCCGCCGACCTCGTCGAGGGCGGCTGGAGTCTGCTGCTCTACCCGGAGGGCAGCCGCACGGTGGACGGCTGGCTTACCGCGTTCAAGCTGGGTGCCGCCCAACTGTGCGCCATGAAAGGGGTGCCTGCGGTACCGATCGCGCTGCGCGGCACGTTCACCGCCATGCCGAGAGGCCGGGGCTGGCCCCGGCCCGGGCGGCCACGGGTCACCATCCGGATCGGACGGCCACTGCGGCCCCAACCGAATGAGGGAGTGCCCGAGTTCCGCATCCGGCTGGCGCGCGCCGTAGCCACTTTGTGGGCTGAGGAGGAGCTCGGCTGGTACGGCGCCCTGCGGGCAGCGGCCGATGGCACACTCGCCCTGCCCACCAGCCCACGTGGCGTGCTGCCCGTCACCATCGCAGGCCAACCCGGCAACGGTCGGGACCTGCCCACGTGGCGACGAATCTGGGAATCCACCCGCCCCGCCGACGACGGCACTCGCCAGGTCTGGACGACTGACTCCAGCTAAGTGTTCAGGCGCCGCCCTTGGGTAACGACTCGAAGATCTCCTTGCATTCCGGGCACACTGGTGAACCCGGCTTAGCCGCCTTGGTCACCGGAAACACCTCACCGCACAGCGCCACGACGTGCGTGCCCATCACCGCGCTCTCCGCGATCTTGTTCTTGCGCACGTAGTGAAACATCTTGGGCGTGTCGTTGCCGGTGGTGTCGGTTCCCTCGGGACGGGTGTCGACCTCAGGCAGAGTTAGCGTGCT
The DNA here is from genome assembly GCA_050700355.1 of Pseudonocardiaceae bacterium. Classification (GTDB taxonomy): domain Bacteria; phylum Actinomycetota; class Actinomycetes; order Mycobacteriales; family Pseudonocardiaceae. The sequence goes on along the minus strand of JBOHHE010000229.1, from coordinate 635 downwards.
CACGTCTGCCATGATGCCGCACCTTGGAACGCGCCGTGCAGCTCCACCCTCGGTGCCCTCGATCATCCCTCGATCACTGTATGGTCGCGGCTCTCCAGTTCACGTCCCCGTAGATCACGCTGAAACCGGTTGACCCGCTCGGCCTTGCGGGGGGCGCGGTCATTGGCGATGAGGACCGCCATCCAGGGCAACGGAACCGAGAGCACCAGAAAGCCCAGCGCAAGCCACCAGGTCTGATAGAACACCCCAGCCAGGACAAGGCAGGGGATCCGAGCAGACATCAAGATCGCGTACTTGCGGCGCCGCGCGGCGTATTGCTCAGCGTAGGAAGGCTCCGCAGCGGTAATGAGGATCGGGACGTGGCCCCCCGCCCCGATGCTCTGCTCGCGCGGCTCCCTCATCCGGATCACCTCCCCCACCATCCTTGCATGCCATGTGGTGATATGTCTGGCCGTGCTACTGCTTGATCTTGGCCGCCGCCCTCATCTGAGGCTAATACTGCCGAACCTTCGCCCCGGCAGCGCAACCAGTCGATCGAGTGACGCCTCTGCCGATGGGTCCTGGCACAACATCAAGCTCACCATTCTCTGTGCCCTGACCCCGGCAGGAGAGCAGTTCGGATGGCTGCGAACTGC
>JBOHHE010000228.1:0-20922 GCA_050700355.1 Pseudonocardiaceae bacterium | reverse complement strand
GCGGCGTCGCGGAACCCAGCGGATGTCTTCGCCGGCTTGAACGAAAAGTGGGGTATCCTTCAGTGCCCACTTCTGATACTCGGAGATCGGCTCCGACACAATACACGCCCGCCGGAACACTTTGCCGACCCGCGTTCCGGCACCGACCAGGTCAAACCACGGTTGGAGCCAATCGGTGTCGTCCGGCTCGCCCGCCTCCCACTTGCGAAGATGCGGTATCTCCTTAGCGGTACCATAGGAGTCTCGTATCTCCAAATGGATCGCTTCCCGCTGGAACGAGCTGTAGAGCGCAGAAAACTCTTCATAGGTAATGCTGTCCATCTAACCTCCGACCAGCGCCGCGATTGCGGATCGCGAGACCTCAACACAGGTCTCATGATCGGGGATATGCATTTGCCCGAGTGCCTCGGCGTCCGTCACACGCCGCCCCCTGACGATGTAGTTGCCGTTCACTGCGACGTGCATGATGGGCGGGACAAGATTCACCACATCGCCGCTGAGCCCGTCCTTGGCAAGGTGGGCCATGAGCGCGGCCGGTACTTCAACGATCGTTTCGTCGTCACATAACATGATCATGGCCAGGATCTCCACGTCGGTGACGATCCACCCCTGCACCACGTATGAGTCCCGATCGGTGGCGAACAGAGTTGGTGATTCGTCCGGGCGGGATTCCTTACCGAGAAATGTCAGGATCATCGCTCCCCATCCTGTCAGAGCATAGTGCTGATTGTTGCAGGCCACCTAGCCTCACCCGGGCCGTCGCTTCTGTCAAGAGCCGCCGCTCAGCGGTTCCATGTGCAAGAACCAGCGCGTTGACCTCGTCTGCGAGGAATGGCTCAGGCCCGGCACGCTGGCAGTCGGCGACCATTGATGAGCATCAGAACCTGCAACTTCTGCAACATCGTTGGTTCAGCGCCAGTTTCACTGCACGTATTGAGGCGTATCCGGCGGGTACGCTGGATGATCAACTTCCCTGGGAGGCTCTTGTCCTCGACAAGAAGCACACGAGAGTCGTCATTTCCTGGTCCTGACAGCGAGCGCCGTTGGTCGAAGGTACGAGCTTCGGAGTTCGCTTTCGACGAAGTCCAGAGAAGGCGGGAAGCAGAAGCCGTGTCAGTTGGCGTCGTCCCAGCCGTTAGTCAGGTCGGCCATTGCGCGGGTCACCAATGCTCTGGCTTCGGCCCCGTATACCGCTGATCGCTGGAGCTGCTCGAACATCGTGGCGTATAGCTGGACTTCGCGAGGCTGGGTTACCTCCAGACTAGCCGTGGGTGTTTCGACGCCGACCATCACGTCATCGTAGATCCAGAAACCAACGGACGCGAATACTTTGCGTGGTGCTGTCCCGGTAATGATGCCGAGGCTGATTCGTGGCAGTGACATCATGCCGAGTATGCGATCGAGCTGACCGGACATGGTATCGAGATTTCCCACTCGTGTTCGGATCGCTTGCTCTTCGAGCACCACCACGAAGCGGCGATTGCCAGAGTAGACGATGCGTTGCCGCTCCATGCTGGCCTCGACGGCAGCGTCAAGGTCGTTTGGGGCACCCAGGAAATCGATAAAGTACGATAGCATCGTCGCCGAGTACTCGGCTGTCTGGAAGAGCCCGGGGATGATGTTGTGCTCATAGATCCGGAACAGCTTGGTACGTTCGTAGAGCGGCGCCGACGACAACATGAGACGCCTCATGCCGGAACGCGTCTGGCGCCGCCACTCCACATACATCGACTCGATGGTACGGGCGGTGGCGATCAGGTCCGGGATCTGGTCTTCGGCGCGGCAGGTACGGCACCAGGCCTTGATGTTCTCCGCGGAGGGCACCTGACCGCCGTTTTCAATGCGGCTGATCTTTGTGTAATGGCACCCGATGTCGACGGCCAATTCTCGTCCTGTGAGATTCGCCTCCTTGCGGATCTCACGAAGACGGACGCCAAGAGCCTCACGGGCGTGCTTGGCCGGGCTAGCCGGACGGGTATTCACTGTTGGGGATAGATAGCTTCCACACTTGCTCGAAGGATGTCCGGCACAACTCGATCGCGCTGTGATCTGTTGTTCTGTAGCGGTCCACCACAAGCCCGCTGGCAGCAAAGATCAGGAAGACCACAACCTCGTCGTCGAACAACCAGAAATCATTGCCCGGTAGCGCCACCGTGGATACCCGGCTTCGCGGAACCCAACGGATGTCCTCACCGGCTTCAACGTACAGATGGGTGTCCTTCAGCACCCACTTCTGGTAGTCGGAGATTGGCTCCGACACGATGCGTGCCCGCCGGAACACTTTGCCAGCCTGCGTTCCGGTGGTCACCAGGTCAAACCATGGTTGGAGCCAGTCGAGGTCGTCCGGCTCACCGGCCTCCCACTTGCGAAGGTGCGGTATCTCGTCAGACGTGCCGTAGGAGTCTCGCATCTCCAAATGGAGCGCTTCCCGCTGAAATGATGTGAAGAACGCATCAAACTCTTCATACGTAATGTTGTCCACCTAGCCTCCGACGAGCGCTGCGATCGCGGACCGCGATACTTCGACACAGGTTTCATGATCAGGAATGTCCATCTGCCCGAGTGCCTCGCGGTCTGTCACGCGCGATCCCTTGATGATGTAGTTGCCGTTCTCAGTAATGTGCACGATAGGCGGGGCAAGGTTCACCACATCGCCGCTGAGCCCGTCCTTGAGGAGGTGGGACATAAGCGCCGCCGGTACTTCAACGATCGTCTCGTCGTCGCGTACCACGATCATGGCCAGGATCTCCGGGGCGGTGACGATCCACCCCTGCACCACGTATGAGTCCCGGTCAGTGGCGAACAAGGTCGGGGACTGCTTCGGCTGGGAGTCCTTACCGAGGAATGTCAGGCGCATCGCTGTCCTCCTGCCAGATCAAGGTGCTGATTGTTGCAGGCAATCTAGCCTCGCCCCGGCGGTTGCGCCTGTCAAGGGCTGGCGCTCAGACCTTCAAAGTGTAAAAACCCGGCATGCAGACTCCTTCTGTGGTGAGTGGATCAGGCCCGGTAGGTCGGCAATCGGCGAGCAGGGAGGGGCATAAGAAACTGCAACTTTCTGCAACATCGTTGGTTCAGGAACGACGACTCTCTAAGCTCACGGCATGAAACGGGCCGGTCGCAGGGTGACGGCCGAGACTCTGGAGAGGGCAGGTCCCCAAGGTCGTCATCGGATATGTCCTAGCGGAAGCGTCCAACAAGTCCGCTTGCCGTCGTGAAGCAACTCCGGATGGTAGTCGGGATCGGTCTCGCCTAGCCAGACGCCTGCTTGTCACTGCCGACGTGCCTGCACACACAGAGAGGAACACGGTGGAAGTGCACAGCGAAATCGAGTCCCGCCGGAAGATTCTCGCGTTCCGAGCGAACGACGCTCCGACCATGCCCGCAGGCTTTCCGGACGGCAGTATTCGGCCTGCGATGGTGACCAGCACCGTCGACGAACGTGACCATCTGGTCAGCGCACCGGCGGCGTCGGTCGGACTGGCGGCAGGCCCCGGGAAGTCTGTGGCGCTCTGCGGGCGGCTGGTGCTGGCCGCGCCGCTGACGGTCCGCCGGGGCGGACGTGCTTCGATTGCGAGACCGCACTGCACCGCGTCACCGTCGGCGATAACGCCTCGCATCGTCGTTATGGACTGATGGCGCGACTGCTGCGTCGACGCAGGTCACACGCTGGTTCACGGGCTCTGTCTCTCGTCACTCATGGTCCGTTGCCACCCCGTGTCCGTCCGATCGCTGCTTGTGGTCATCGTGGACCGTTGTCCGGCGACTCGGGAAGCCGTCACCGCCGAGTGAAACCCCAGTGAGACCCTCGTCCCGCACCTCGACCCGGTGCTGAGCCGCAGCCATTGCTAACGCCGGTAACTCTGCGCGTTAACTACTCGTGTCGGATTTCCGTGAAAAGTTGCCAAAGGAGATAAGGTCACGTTCTGCAAGCAGCGCCCCTGGCCCATGCGGGGCTTCTCTCAGGGTCCCTGCCCGACACGGATGCGCTCGGCCACCCAGACAGCTAGTACCACTACCCGAGATCACCCCTGAAAGAGTCACCACGTGAGTACACCCCGAGACATGAATGTCATTACTGCCGTCGAGGCCGCGCAGGCTGACGCGCTGCGCGAGGCGATGGTCGCTGAGTTGGGTGAGATGAGGGCCATCCGCAGTGACCGGGTCGCCGACGCCTTCCGCGCCGTGCCGCGGCACCTGTTCGCGCCGGGGGAGCCGTTGGAGGCCGTGTATGCCGCCGACAGTGCTCTGGTCATTAAGAGGGATGAGCACGGCGCCGCAGTCAGTTTGGTCTCCTCAGCGCATATCCAGGCCACGATGCTGGAACAGGCCCAGCTCGGACCCGGGATGCGGGTTCTAGAGATCGGATCGGGGGGTTACAACGCGGCGCTGATCGCCGAACTGGTCGGCGAGAGCGGGCAGGTCACCACGGTCGACATCGACCCCGACATAGTCGACCGGGCCCAGGACTGCCTGGCGGCAGCCGGGTACAACAAGGTCAACATGGTAGTAGCGGACGCCGAGGGCGGTGTGCCGGACTATGCGCCCTACGATCGGGTGATCGTCACCGCCGGGGCCTGGGACCTGCCCCCTGCCTGGCTCGACCAGCTCGCCGACGACGGCCGGATCGTTGTGCCGCTCCGGATGCGGGCACTGACCCGCTCGGTGGCCTTCGAGCGCAACATGGATCACCTGGTGAGCCGGGGCTATCACCTGTGCGGCTTCGTGCCGATGCAGGGCGCCGGTGCCCACACCGAGCTCCTCGTCTCGCTCGACGGGGACGAGGTCGGCCTGCGGATCGATGGAAAGCAGCCAGTGGACGTCGATCGGTTGCGGGAGGCGTTGTTTCAGCCGAGGGTGGAGCGATGGTCGGGCGTCGAGCTCGGCGGATTCGAGCCGATCGACAACCTGGACCTGTGGCTTGCCACCGTCGTGGACGACTTCGGTCTTCTCACAGCGACGAAGGACGCAATCGACAGCGGACTTGTCGCCAAATCAGCGCGCGTGGGGGCAAAGACAATCATGGCGGACAGGACGTTCGCCTACCGGGCCTCGGCGCGACCGGTCGACCTGGCTCGCACCAGGTTCGAGTTGGGTGTGTATGCCCACGGCCCGGAAGCTGATGCCCTCGCCAAGGAATACGTGGAGCTGATCCGGACATGGGACCGCGACCACCGTGCTGGCCCGGGGGGACGTATCGAGGTGTATCCCGCGAGAACCCCGGACGCGGAACTTCCCCTGGGGCGGGTCATCGACAAGAAGCACACGCGAGTCGTCATTTCCTGGCCCGGACGGTGGATATCGTGACTGAAAGCGAGAGCTCTCGACAACAGCACCATCACCAAGGAGGAACTTGTGGCCATCCATAAGGATGAAATAGCGGTAATGCCGGGCACTCCGGCGGCGGACTCGGACTCGGAGTTCGATCTCGACGTCAGCATCGTCGAATCTGGTCCGGTCATCAACGAGCTAATGCGAGTCACCGACGACGGCTGTGGCCAAACCTGCGAAAGCCCCTGCGTCGGCACCGGCTGCTAGATCCTCTGATCCCGACAACCCGCCAGCCCTCCTCTTGAACCGGCAGGGGGCGTTAGTTTTGTCGGGCGCTGCGGGCGAAGAAGGTGGTGATTCGCTCATGCAGCTCACGCAGGTGAGGCGAGCTGGCGCATAGGGGCTGGATTTGCCGGTGCAGAGTGTGCAACCGCTGCGTGATCATGGTCGAGTTGACGTCGGTGGCGGAGCGCAGCGCATCTCGACCGTATACGGCGGCTTGCTCTAGATCACGGTTGCGCAGGTGAGTGAGCGCGACGTGGGTCTGGACCAGTGACCGGCCGCGGATCCGCCAGGGCTCGAAGCCCTGCAACGCTGTGGTGCCCAGCGTGAGGGCCTCCTTGGTCTCGCCCACGTTGCTGAGACCAAGACCGAGATCGGCGATGAGCGCGTCTTCGGTGTAGAAGTCCTGCCATGCAAGCTCATCACCGGGGCGTACCGACTCGTAGACCCGCTGGGCCGCGAGCGACGCCCGGCGTACCGCGTTGGCCTCGCCGAGCAGGGCCAAGCCCCGTACCTCCAGCGCGTGCAACTCGGCGGCCAGCGCAGAGTTGGCAATGCCCTGAGTAATGGTCAGTCCTGCTCGGGCCAGCGCCACCGCTTGACGTCCGTACCGTAGCGTGTCGTGCTCGGCCGGGATGTTCTCACCGATCCGGACCGTCATCCGGCTCATGGTGGCCAGCGCAAAGGCCGCGTAGAGCCGGTCTCCGGCCCGCATGGCCAGGTCCAGTGCCTGGGTGTAGTAGCGCTGCGCTAGTGCGTCGCGACCCCCGTCGGCCGCCATGAAGCCGGCCAGCCGGGTGGCCTGAGCGACCCCGGAGAGCAGGGCCTTGCCGGTCTTCTCCGAGTAGCTGCTGTGCAGCAACTGATTGGCCTCCCGATTTAGCAGCACCACCACTTGCGCGCGCACCCTTCCCGAGCCGAACTCCTGCCCCAGCTTGTTGAGGTGGTTGATCTGCTCGGTGAGCACCTGCACGTCGGCCATGCCCACCCGCTGACCCGCCGCGCGGGCGGTGCCCTGCGTCGGGGGACCGAGGAGGGCAACCACCATGGGCTCAGCGAACGCGGCCACGCTGAACACCGAACCGAGTAGCAGCTTGCGCCGACGCATGTCACGTCCCGATAACTCGACGACCGTGCGGACTGTGCCCTCCAGTGTGCCGCAGCAGATCAACCCGTCATAGGGATCTTCCCCGGTGGGTTCGCGGTCGATGAACCCGCACTCGGTGATCTTCACCTCGTGCTGCAACCGCCGGGACAGCACGGCGGCGACCAGGCGCGGCACCGGCCAGCGCGGCTGGGAGCCCTCCAAAATCCGGCGCACCGTGGTGGTGTTGGTGCCCAGATGCAGTCCTTCCCGGGCAGCGGCGTTGACCACCGCACGGGCCAGCCCGGCGTTGCTCATCTCCGCCTCGGCCAGCAGTGCCCGCAACTCGGTGTTACCACCCCCTGCCGTCCCACTCTCGCCACCCATACTCGTTGCCTCCCCGTAGCCGCCCGATCGCTGAATGCGGTCCATCGTGGACCGACGCCGGGCGGATGGGAAGTCGTCACCGCCGAGTGAGACCCCAGTGAGATCCCCGTTTCACACGTCGACCCGGTGCCGTGCCGTATCCACTGCGACCGCCGTCGAGTTGGACGTTTCACTACGTGTGTCGGATCGATGTGAAAAACTGTCAAGTAGATACGGTCATGTCCTGCAGCGGCGCAGCGCCGCGCCGCAGGACCATGCGGGCTCACTCCCAAGCCCACCTGCTCGACCCGGATGCCCTGGGCCGCGCCGGCGACCTGTACCCACCCCCGCGAGATCACCCCGGAAGAGTCACCACGTGAGCACACTCCGAGACAAAAACCTCAGTACTGCCGAGAAGAGCGGGCAGGCTGAGTCGCTGCGCGCGACGATGGTCGCTGAACTCCGCCAGCTGGGGGTGATCCGTAGCGTCGGGGTCGCCGAGGCCGTCGCTCGGGTGCCGCGGCACGTGTTCGCGCTGGGGGAGCCGCTGGAGCGGGCCTACGCGGTCAAGACCATTCTGCAAACCAAGCGGGACGAGCGTGGTGTGGCCATCAGCATGGTGTCCGCGCCCGATATTCAAGCGATGATGTTGGAGCAGGCCCAGCTCGGACCTGGTATGCGGGTTCTGGAAATTGGATCGGGCGGTTACAACGCGGCGTTGATCGCCGAACTGGTCGGCAAGACCGGACAGGTCACCACGGTCGACATCGACCCCGACGTGGTCGATCGTGCCCAGCGCTGCCTGAGGGCAGCGGGATACGAGAAGGTCAACGTGGTGCTGGCCGACGCTGACGGCGGTGTGCCAGAGCACGCGCCGTACGACCGGGTGATCGCTACTACCAGCGCGTGGGATATCCCGCCCGCCTGGACCGATCAGCTTGCCGAGGGCGGGCGGATTGTCGTCCCGCTACGGATGCGTGGCCTGACCCGCTCGGTGGTGTTCGAGCGCGACGGGGATCGCTTGGTGAGCCAAGGCTACGAACTGTGCAGTTTCATGCCGATGCAGGGCATCGGCACCCCCACCGAGCGCCTGGTCTCACTCGACGGGGACGAGGTCAGCCTCCGGGTCGACGGGAACCAACCGATTGACGCCGATCGTCTGCGTGCGGCCCTGTCCCAGCCGAGGGTGCAGGCATGGTCCGGAGTCACGTCCGGTGCAGACGGGCGGTTCGATGGCCTTCACCTGTGGCTGGCCATGGTTGTGCCGACCTTCGGTGTCCTGATGGCGCGGAAGGAGGCCGTCGTTCGGGGCGTCATCGCCCATGCCTGGGCTTTGGGTATACCGACCGCAGTTGAGGGGGGAAGTTTTGCCTACCTCGGCCTGAGCCCAGTCACCCCGGACCGGAAGACACGCGAGTTCGGGGTGTACGGACACGGACCCGATGCCGAGGAACTCGCTCACCAGGTCGTCCGGCACATCCAGTCCTGGGACGGCAGCAGCCTCACTGCGCGTATCGAGGCGTATCCGGTAGATACGCCGGATGATCAGCTTCCCGAGGGGGCTCTTGTCCTCGACAAGAAGCACACGCGAGTCGTCCTTTCCTGGCCCTGACAGCGGGCGCCTTTGACCGAGTGCACGAGCTCTCGGAAGTAGCACAATCGCGAAGGAGGAATCTGTGACAGTTCAGACGGATCAGATGGCGGCGGTGCCGGTCACGCCGACTGCGGACTCGGAGTTCGACCTCGATGTCAGCATCGTCGAATCCGGTCCGGTGATCGCCGAGCTGATGCGACTCACCGACGATAACTGCGGAAGTACCTGCGAAAGCGCCTGCAACAGCTGCTAGCTCGTCTGATCCCGACAACCCGTCGGCTCGGTGCCAGGGGGCTGCTCCGGCAGTCCTGGGCATCGGGCCGACCTTCCCGGTGCTGGGGGTGGTGCGGTTTGTACAGGGTCGTGGATGCGGCCGTCGTGCGGGTAGTCACCCTGCCGTCCGGGGTGGATGTTCCGCCGTGGCCGGACCTCACCGACACGACGAGTGAGCACGTGGCGCAGTGGCGCTGCTGGCTGCAGCAGGTCTGGACGTGCGAGGCGATCGCGGTCGCTATTGAGGTGGCCAGTCCGGTGCTGGCTCGCCGGGTCGGTGCGGTGTGTGCCGGGCATGAGCAGCGGGCGCGGCAGGTGCGGCGCGTGGTGGTGTCGGTGATGCGGTACGTGCTGCGGATGACGAGCCGGGCGACGCCGTTTGGTCTGTTCGCCGGGGTGGCGCCGGTCCGGTTTGGTCCCGAACTCCAGCTGTGCTACAGCGAGGATCATCACGCCGTGGCGCGGGTTGATACCGAGTGGCTGGTTGGCGTGATCATGCGCCTGGAGACGTGCTCAGAGCTGCGGTGGCGGCTGCCGGTCGTGCTGAACGATCTGGCGTTCATCCGCGACGGGAGGCTGGTGGTGGGCTGCCAGCAGCAGCCCGTCGGGTCGGGCCGAACGGAGCCTGCGGAGGTGTCGGTCCGGCACACCAGGGCCGTCGAGACCGTCATCCAGGTCGCGGGCTCGCCGATCCGCGTCGGGGACCTGGCCGGCAAGCTGACGGCCGAGTTCCCCGGGACACCGGAGTCGGTGATCGAGGGCATGCTGGCCAAGTTGGTGGCGCGGCGGATCCTGGTCACCAGCCTGCGCCCGCCCATGACGGCCACCGATCCCCTGGGTCATGTCGTCGAGGAGCTGGCCGCGGTGGGCGCCAACGCGGTACCGCAGGTGGCAGCACTGGTCCACGACCTGCGCGATATTCACCTCGACCTGTCCCGGCACAACACTGCGTCCTCAGCTACCGAGAGGCGTGAGCGTAGATCCGCCACGGCGGCGAGGATGACTGCGATCTTCACCACTGAGCGGCCGGTCACGGTGGACCTCCGGGCCGACTGCACACTGGTCCTGCCGCACGCGGTGGCGCGCGAAGCGGAGGCCGCTACGGCGGCGCTGGCCCGGTTGGGCCCGTATCCGGTCGGCGCCCCAGCCTGGCAGGACTATCACGGCAGGTTCTTCCTGGAACGGTATGGGATCGGCGCGCTGGTCCCCCTGCGGGAGATTCTGCACGCCGACGCGGGGCTGGGGTTTCCCGCCGGGTATCGGGATACGCGCCTGAAGCCGCCACCGATGCCGGGTCTGTCCGAGCGAGACGTGAGGCTGTTGGCGCTGGCGCAGAACGCCGCGATGGACCACAGCGTCGAGATCGTTCTCGACGAGGATGCGATCGCGGACCTGGCGGTGGGGGATGTCGCGGCAGCGGGGGTGGCGCCGCACACCGAGCTGCGCTTCCGGGTGCAGGCACCGACACAGCAGGCCGTCGAGCGGGGCGAGTTCACCCTGGCCGTCGCGGGTGTGTCCCGCGCGGCTGGAGCCACGACCGGGCGGTTCTTGGACCTGTTCGACCCTGGGGATCGTGAGCGGATGGTCGGCGTGTACGCGGGGCTGCCCACGGTGAGCCAGGACGCGTTGCCGGTGCAGGTGTCGTGTCCGCCGCTGTCCGTGCGGGCGGAGAATGTCGCCCGCAGCCCTGTGGTGCTGCCGCACGTGGTGTCTGTGGGCGAACACCACACGCCCGGCGCCGGGGTGATCCCACTGGATGATCTCGCGGTGAGCGGTGATGCTCAGCGGCTGTACCTGGTGTCGCTGTCCCGGGGGCGCCCGGTGGAACCGGTGGTGTTCAGTGCTGTGGAGTTCACCCACGCGGCCCATCCGCTGCTGCGGTTCCTCTGCGAGATCAGCACGGCGCGCTCCGCCGCGTGCGCTCCGTTCTCCTGGGGTGCCGCAGCCCGGTTGCCGTTTTTGCCCAGGGTCCGATACGGGCGCACGATTCTGTCCCCGGCCCGCTGGATTCTGGCCGCGACCGACCTGCCCGGCTCCACGGCCCTATGGCCGGAATGGGTGGCGAGCCTGGCCGCCTGGCGGCGCCGGTTCCGTGTCCCGGATGCGGTGTACCTCGGGCAGGACGATCGCCGTCTCCGGCTGGATCTGGACGAACCCGCGCACCTGCACCTGCTGCGCTCCGACCTGGACCGCAGCGGACACGCCACCCTGCGCGAGGCACCAGAGAACAGCGCGTTCGGATGGTGCGACGGACGCGCCCACGAGATCGTCGTCCCGCTTGCGGCCATCAGCCAACCGGAGCGACCTCGCGGTCCGCGGCGGAGCTGGCCCGGCCGCACGATCGGACCCGAGCACGGGCACCTGCCCGGTAGCAGCGACAGGCTGTACGTGAAGCTCTACGGGCACCCGGACCGGCAGACCGCCATCCTCACCACCCACCTCCCTGACCTGCTCTCCACTTGGAACAGCCCACCGGAGTGGTGGTTCCTCCGGTACCAGGATCCCGAGCCTCATCTTCGGCTGCGGATCCGGCTACCCGGTGCGGACGCCTTCGGCGAGACCATGCAGCAGGTTGGGTCTTGGGTGGCTGGCCTGCGCCGGCTCGGCCTGATCGGGCAGGCACAGCTGGACACCTACTATCCGGAGACCGGACGTTTCGGCGATGGCGCGGCGATGGCCGCGGCGGAGTCGGTGTTCGCCGCCGATTCGGCTGCGGCGATCGCCCAGTTGACCCACTCCGGTCACAGCGGCGCGGCGCACCAGCACTCGATTATCGCCGCGAGTCTCGTCGATCTGGTCACGTCCTTCACCGGAAATATCGGCGAGGGCATGCGCTGGCTGATCGAGCAGGTCAGCACAACCTCGCCCCAGGCCCCGGCTCGGGAGGTTCACGACCAAGCGATCCACCTGGCCGACCCACACCATGGCTGGGTCGCGTTGCGCGCGATGCCCGGAGGCGAGGACATCACGACCGCATGGGCCAGGCGACGCACGGCGCTGACCGACTACCGCGACACGCTGGTCGGTTCGGGGGAGACCGCGCCGGAGGTGGTGCTGCCCGATCTGGCGCACCTGCACGTCGTGCGCATGGCAGGGCTGTCCCCGGACACCGAGCGGGCCTGCGTCCACCTGGCCCGCGCCGCTGCCCTGAGCTGGACTACCCGACCCCAGGGAGTCCTGTGAGCCGTCCTCACCCGCAGGCGCTCGCCGTCGCGTCAGCCATGGCCGACGGCCTGGCCGACCCACACACCATCCGCATCGCACACAACGGTGACGGCGGTGGCCGGTCCCGGCCACAATCGCTGGCCGGGGGCGCGGCGGGCATCGCCCTGCTGCACATCGAACGCGCCCGCTCCGGCCACGGTGACTGGAGCACCGCGCACGCCTGGCTGACCACCGCCGCGCACGACGACCTCAGCGCCGGCCCCAACGCCGGCCTATTCTTCGGAGCCCCGACTCTGGCGTTCGTCACCCACGCGGCGGCCGACCGGCCGGGGAAACTCGCCCGCGCGCTCGCCGACCTCGACACGAGCACCGTCGCCGTGACCCGCCGACACCTCGATGAGGCGCACGCACGCATCGACCGCGGGGACCGCCCCGCGCTGGCCGAGTTCGACCTCATCCGCGGGCTGGCCGGCCTCGGCGCTTACCACCTGCGCCGCCATCCAGACCGCGATATCACCCGGGCCGTCCTGTCGTACCTCGTCCGGCTGACCGAGCCGCTGGCGGGCCGCGCCGACGGCCTGCCCGGCTGGTGGACCGACGTCTCCCCCAACGGCGGCCCATCGCCGGACTTCCCTGGCGGGCACGGAAACTTCGGGATGTCGCACGGCATCGCCGCCCCGCTGGCGTTGCTGTCCCTCGCCGTGCGGCACGGTGTCGTCGTGGACGGGCACACCGACGCTATCGGCCGGATTTGCGCCTGGCTGGACACCTGGCAACAGGAGCACCCCGCTGGCCCGTGGTGGCCAGGGTTCATCACCCTCGAACAAGTGCACAAAGGACAGCTCGAACAATCCAGCCGACAACGACCGTCATGGTGCTACGGCACCCCCGGCCTGGCCCGCGCCCACCAACTCGCGGGTCTGGCCACTGGCGACACCGCCCGGCAACGCACAGCCGAGACCGCGATGCTCGGCTGCCTGCACGACCCCACGCAACTCGACCGCATCACCGACAGCGGTCTGTGTCACGGAATGGCCGGGGTGTTCCAGTCCGCGTGGCGGATGGCCGCCGACGCCGACACACCCGACGTCGCGGCCGAACTACCGAAGCTGGCCGCGAGGCTGCTCACCCAGTTCCACTGCGCACCCGAGGACATCGAATTCCTCGACGGCCGCGTGGGGGTGGCTCTTGGGCTGCACACCGCCGGAACCGACACCGCCCCGCTCACCGACTGGGACGGATGCCTGCTCCTCACCTGACCGGACACCAGAAGAAGGACTCCGAGCGTGAACCACGGCAACGATCCGAGTTCGTCATGGCGGCAGGTGGTCATCCACTTCGACGTCTGGGACGCCGCCGAACACACCGCGGTCGCGTACCTATGCCCCTTGTTGATCGATGCGGAGACCTCCGGGCTGGTCGCGTCCTGGTTCTTCATTCGGAAAGCCCCGTGCTGGCGCCTGCGTTTCCTGCCCACCGACGACCTCACTTCGCAGGACGCGACGACGTTCATTCATCGGGGACTCGATAGCCTGCACGAGACTGGCCGGATCGCGCGGTGGGTAGAGACCAGCTATGAACCCGAGGCGTACGCCTTCGGCGGATCAGCCGCGATGGACACCGCGCATCGCCTGTTCCACCAGGATAGCCGCCATATTCTTGCGTATCTCGGCAGCGATCGCGCCATGGTATCGGCAGATACCAGCGACCAGCGTCGCGAGCTGTCGATCCTGTTGTGCAGCGTCCTCATGCGCGGTGCCGGACAGGATTGGTACGAGCAAGGAGACATCTGGGCTCGGGTCGCCGAGCATCGCTGCCTGCCCCCCGATGTTTTGTCCGACCGACTGCACGCCATGGAATCCGGTCTGCGACGGCTGATGACCGTGGACACTTTCAGCCTGGCGCAGGACAGCGGGCCGCTGGCCCTTCTCACAGATTGGGCCGCCGTCTTTGACAAAGCGGGCAGGGAACTGGGTGAGCTTGCTCGCGGCGGCACTCTCCGTCGGGGTCTGCGCGCCGTTCTCGCCCACCATGTGATCTTCGCGTGGAATCGGATCGGGCTCTCCCGCACGACGCAAAGCCTGCTCGCCAACGTCGCCAAAGCCGTCGTTCTTGATCAGTAGCTCGCCAGCGCGAACACCAGCAGAGCGCACACGACCACCGAAAGGGGCACAATGGACAGAACCGGTAACGAGCTGCTGCGCGGCAAGGTAGCTGAGTGGTTTCCACTCGTGCCTCGCGCACGGCCGCCCTGCAGGGCGCTCCCGCGTCGCGTTGCCGAGATCCGCGACCTTGCCCGCTCGGCACGCCAGGGCGCGAACGATACCGGGCTCTCGTCGGCCGCCGAAGCGCACAACAGGGCGGCGCTCATCCTGAGCGATTGTGGCCTCGCTGATCTCGCACGGCAGTTGTGCTGGCGGCAGTTCGACATCTTCCACGCCGCCACACCTCTGACAGCGGAAACAGCGAAATTTGCCCTTCAACCCCTCGTCAACCTCGGACGGCTACTTACCCGCAGCGGCCACAGCGACCGCGCGTACAAGATCTTCCAGAACGCCTACCACGCAATCGGAGCGCAAGCAGCAACGATGATCGACGGCAGGCACATCGATTTCAGCCACCTCGTCGACGAGGTTGATGGACGTCAGGAACTTCGCAGATTCCTCTGGGCCGTGCTGCTTGCTGACGGCACCCGTGCACTAACCAGGGCCGGCCGATGGAGCGAAGCACTCAGCCACCTC
The DNA here is from genome assembly GCA_050700355.1 of Pseudonocardiaceae bacterium. Classification (GTDB taxonomy): domain Bacteria; phylum Actinomycetota; class Actinomycetes; order Mycobacteriales; family Pseudonocardiaceae. The sequence goes on along the minus strand of JBOHHE010000228.1, from coordinate 6,149 downwards.
GAGCAGCACAAAGGTATCGGAAAACGCATGCTCGACGGCCGACAAGTCGCCATCCTCGTATACTGTGCTGCTGGAGATTACGATCGCGCCCTGAACATGCTCGACGACAGCTCCACACCCGAACCCTGGGAACAAGCTATCACCGCCTGCCTACGAACGTTCTGTCTCAGTGTCAGTGGTCGACCGACCGGCTCGTCCGTCACCGCGATGGTGAACCGCTATCTCCACGTTCATCCGACACCTGGGCAGGCGGTGTTCCGAACTCGTCTAGGACTGTGTGTTCTCGACTTTGCTAGCGGTTCGGATGAAGTTGAAGAGCCCGAGATCGTCGCCGAAGTTGTTCGAGAGGCCGTGAGGTCAGGCGACGCCTACGCCGCACGAGAAGCGCTGTCCTATACCTCATGCCATGTGAGCTTGACCGAAATCAACATGCTCGCGCTGGCCGAAGTTATCGATGCCTCTGGAATTCACCGCGGAACCATGCCCGTCGACCTTCTAGAGGATCTCATGGCATCGGTGGAGATCAGCGAGACCGAGTTAATACGTCTACTTCACCAGGAAATCGATATCAGATAAACACGGACAGTGGCCTCGTTGGAAAGACCGCGAGCAAATCCCGTTCAGTCCTCCAAGACCGCCAACCTCACCCGGCCAGCCGTCCCCACAAGGAGCTAACCAAACGGCTCCTCAAGGGAAAATGCGAGATATGTGGGCAAGCAAGCACCGCGGTCGAGATACATCAGGTCCGCAAGCTCGCCGACCTCGCTACGCCTGGCCAGCCACAGCCCGCATGGACCAACCTCATGGCGAAAATGCGCCGCAAAACGCTAGTTACGTGCGCCGTATGTCACGAAATAATCCATGCAGGCAAGCCAGCCACAACCACATGACAATGTCACCGGAGAGCCGGATGATCGGAAACGATCAAGTCCGGTTCGGGAGGAGGGCGCTGGAAAAGGGCCCGACCAGGTACCTCGCCAGCGCCCCACCTCACCCCACCCGCCTGGACCGATCAGCTTGCTGAGGGTGGGCGGATGGTTGTGCCGTTGCGGATGCGTGGCCTGACCCGCTCGGTGGCCTTCGAGCGCGATGGGGGTCGGCTGGTCAGCCGGGGTTATCACCTGTGTGGCTTCGTGTCGATGCAGGGCATCGGCTCCCACACCGAGTGCCTGATCTCACTCGACGGGGAGGACGTCACCCTGGGGGTCGATGAGACGTTGCCGGTGGACGCCGATCTGCTGCGGGACGCGTTGTTCGCGCCGAGGGTGCAGCGGTGGTCGGGCGTTGAGCTCGGCGGAGTCGAGCCGATCGATGACCTGGACCTGTGGCTGGCCACGGTCGTGGACGGCTTCGGTCTGCTCACCGCGAGCAAGGCCGCCATCGACAGCGGACGTCTCCCGGCGGCGGCGCGCGTAGGAGCAAAAGCGATCCTGATGGGTGGAACGTTCGCCTACCGGGCACCGGCGCGACCGGCCGACCCGGATCGCACCCGGTTCGAGCTGGGTGTGTACGCCCATGGCCCGCAGGCGCAGGCCCTCGCCGAGCAGTACGTGGAACTGATCCGCACCTGGGACCGCGACCACCGCAGTGGCCCAGCAGCACTCATCGAGGTCTATCCCGCGGCAACCCCGGACATGGACCTTTCTCCGGGACGGGTTATCGACAAGAAGCACACGCGAGTCGTCATCTCCTGGCCCGCGCCGCGTACACCCTGACCAACATCGGGAACTCTCGAAAACAGCATGATGATCCAAGGAGGAAACTGTGGACATTCAGATGAATCAGATGACGGCAGCGCCGGGCACTCCGGCGACGGACTCGGAGTTCGACCTCGACGTGAGCATTGTCGAGTCCGGTCCGGTCATCGACGAACTGATGCGACTCACCGATGACAACTGTGGCAGCACCTGCGAAACCGCCTGCCCCGACACTGGCTGCTGAGTCGTCTCATCCCGATCTCCTTATTCGGGTCGGGCCGTCTGCTGTCGGTCGTGGACCCGGTGGGGTCGCTCCTGGTGATCTTCCTGAGTCGGCTCGGTGACGGCATCCAGGGGGTGCGCCCGAGTGGTTGGGCTGGCACGTAGCCTGACACGCGCACCCTCACCGAATGCAAAGCCCCGGGATAGCTCCCCGGGGCATCGGTGAGGATCCCGACTCGGTGAAGGCGTGGTGCATGGATGGACGCTGAGGAAGCCGGCGCGATCGGATTCGCGCTGTGGCGCGTGCGCGACGGACGTGGCGGGTCGCTGCGAGTGATCGCCGGGCTGGCGGGGATGAGCAAGGACACCCTGAACCGGATCGAGCGGGGTCTGTTGTCCCCGACCCTCAACCAGATCCATGCCCTCGCCGACGCGCTCCAGGTCTCGGTGTCGGAGCTGACCAGACTCCCCGTCCCCGCACCCGCCAACGGACATACCGACAGCACCATAGAGGCGGTCCGGCACGCGCTGATGGCGGTCAGTCGTCACCGCCCCGGCGGACAGGTGATCCCGGTTGAGGCGTTGTGGGCCCGAGTGCACGCGGTACAAGCCGAGCTGCATCAGTGTCGTCAGGCCGACCTGGCTTCTGCGCTGCCCGCGTTGATCCGTGACGTGCATACCACGCTGGCCGCCGGCCGTGACGTCGCCGAGTTGCTCGACCTGGCGGTGCTGCTGCACGCGCAGGGTGTCAGCCACTGGCTACGGGAAGTGGGCGCCCCGCTCGACCTGCGCCGGGAGAACGACATCACGCTGGCGTACCGACTCGCCGAGGAACGGGACACCCCGATCGCGCTGGGCCTGGCCGTACGTGGTGCCACGAGAGTGATGCTCTCCACCGGGGCGTTCGACCTGGCACAAGCCGAGCTGGACGCAGTGCACGTGCCCACGAACAGCTCGGAGTCGATGCAGCTGGCGGGCATGCTCGCGATGTGCGGCTCATTGGTGGCCGCGGCGGATAAACGGGCGGCCGATGGGCAAGCGGCGCTGGACCACGCCTCCGAACTGGCGGCGCGCACCGGCGAAGGCATTGCCTACGGTATGGGGTTCGGTCCCACCAATGTGGGCCTGTGGCGCATGGAGGCAGTGCTGGAGATCGGGGATCACGAGCTGGTCACTGCGCTCGCGGAGAACCTGAACCCGGAGGTGCATCCCTATCAGTCGCGGCAATCGGCGTATTGGCGCGACTACGGCCGGGGACTGGCCCACCTGCGGGGACGCCACGACGACGCGGTACGGGCGCTGCGTCGTGCTGAGACGATCCACCCCCATCGTGTGCTGCGTGACCCCTTCGTCCGCGACACCCTGGCCATGCTGCTCCGGAGCGCGCGGCCGGGCTCCCCGGCGGGCCAAGAGCTGCGGAGCATGGCACACCGGGCCGGTCTGCCCCTGCCCGAGTAGCGCGTGGGGAGGAAGTCTCTCCTGAGAGACAGCCGTAGACCGCCGTCCACTACCGCACTCGACCGGCGCGAACGGTTCTCCGGCAGACGTCTCTTCGGCGAGACACCCGACTGTCGTCGCCGCGCCACGCTCGGTGACGACGGGTCGAGGTGATCTCCATGGGGCGAGGAGCTGATCGTGACGAGCATCGGACCAACGGGCGTGACCGGATGACCGTGGAGGGCCGGCAGACCGACACCGGCGAGCGATGCACGGTGGTGCACGAGGGGGGCGTGGAGCGCTGATGTGGGCGAAACCGGACGACCTCGAGGTCGTTGAGCGGATGCGCACGGCCCACCGCCAAGCCCGGACCGCTCTGAGTCTCCTGCCCGGCCGGGACGTCCACGAGGTGTGGGGCTGGCACGGCAGAACCCTGAGTCGGCCCGTCATCGCCCTCGATGGTCCAGCCTGGCTCCGCGTCGCCTGCGCTCCGAGCGGCCACATCGTTCGCACCTTCTGGGACGGCTCCCTCGACGCCGAGAAAGCGATCCCGGCGTCGGTGCCGCGCCCCCGGCTGCGCGCCAGCCACGACTGGAGCCACGATCCATGGGAGTACCGAGCGGAGCTGTACGACCGGGTCGGCGCCCACCCTGCCGCGACGTCCCCGGCCCTGTTGACCGAGCCCGACCTGCCCTCAACCTGGTGGACAGCGCTGCGAACCGCGCTCGACGACATCGCCACGGTCCCCACCCACCGCTTCACGACCCGCCCGCAGTACCTCGACCGTGCCATGCCCCACTTCCTCGGCACACCCATCGACACCGCGGTGCCGTCCTGGTCCACGGCGCACGGTGACTTCCACTACGCCAACCTGTGCGCACCGACCCTGCACATCCTCGACTGGGAGGGCTGGGGTCTGGCCCCCAGCGGCTACGACGCCGCCGTACTACACAGTTACAGCCTGCTGCTCCCGCGCCTCGCCGCACGGGTCCGCAGCGAGCTCACGCCGCTGCTTGATACCTCCACCGGCCGGTTCGCCGAACTGGTCGCCATCACCGAACTCCTGCACAGCACCACCCGGGGCAACCACCTGGACCTGGCCGAGCCGCTCCGCAACCGCGCCGCCCTGCTGCTGGGCCGCCCGATTCCTGTCCACCAGTCAGGTAACCCCGGTCACGATCGGCTGGGGCAGGCAGACGGGCCAGCACACCGGGTCCGCGGTGCACGCCGAGCCGAAGCCGCCGTCTGGGCCTGACCGGAATATCGACAACGTGCCGGACAAGAAAGGGAACATCACGTGACGGAAGTGATCGCTGACTCAGCCCGTGCCGCTCAACTGCGGGGCAGGCTCGCCGACGAGCTGGTGACCGCAGGCACGATCGTGTCGAAGCAGGTCGAGGCGGGGTTCCGCACGGTGCCGCGGCACCTGTTCGCCCCCGGGGCGACGCTGGAAGCGTGCTACGCCCAGGACACCGTGCGCATCAAGCGGGACGAGCGCGGCGCCACCATCAGCGCGGTATCCGCGCCACAGATCCAGGCCATGATGCTGGAACAGGCTCAGCTCCGATCTGGTATGCGGGTTCTCGAGATCGGGTCGGGGGGCTTCAATGCGGCGTTGATCGCCGAGTTGGTCGGCGAGACCGGGCAGGTTACCACCGTCGACATCGACCCCGACGTGGTTGACCGGGCCCGGGACTGTCTGGCGGCAGCGGGATATAGCCAGGTTGAGGTGGTGTTGGCCGACGCTGAGGACGGCGTTCCGGACCACGCTCCCTACGATCGGGTGATCGTTACCGCCGGTGCGTGGGATATGCCGCCAGCGTGGTCTGACCAGCTCGCTGGCGATGGCCGGATCGTCGTGCCGTTGCGGATGCGCGGCCTGACCCGGTCAGTGACCTTCGAACGGGACGGCGACCACCTGGTCAGCCGCGACTATCGGCTGTGTGGTTTCGTTCCGATGCAGGGTATCGGTGCTCACGGTGAGCGGGTGGTCGCGCTCGACAGGGACAAAGTCAGCCTGCGGATCGACGGGGAGCATGCGGTGGACGCTGACCGCTTGCGGGAGGCATTGCTGGGCCCGAGGGTCGAGCGCTGGTCGGGTGTGGAGGGTGGCCGGACCGAGCCTTTCGACGACCTGGACTTGTGGGTTGCCACTGTCGTGGACGATTTCGGTCTGCTCACGGCGACGAAAGAGGCGATCGACAGCGACCTGGTCAGCAAATCCATGCGGGTTGGCGCCAAGACGATGGTGGCGGGCGGGAGTTTCGCCTACCGGGCCGCAGCGCGCCCGGTCGATGCGGAGCGCACCAGGTTCGAGTTCGGCGTCTACGCGCACGGCCCCGATGCTGTTCGCCTCGCGGAGGACTACGTGGACTTGATTCAGGCGTGGGATCGAGACCATTGTGGGGGTCCGGGTGCGCGTATCGAGGTGTATCCCGCTGCGGCCTCGGATGCCGAACTTCCTGTCGGGCGGGTTATCAACAAAAGACACACGCGAGTCGTTATCTCCTGGCCTTGACAGCGGCGATACCAGACCGAAAAGCCATAGCTCTCGGAGAACAACACTATGAAGGAGGAAACGTGACTGTTCAGATGGATCAGATGGCGGCCTTAGCAGGCGATCCGGCAGGGGACGCGGAGTTCGATCTCGATGTCAGCATCGTCGAGTCCGGTCCGGTCATCGACGACATGATGCAGATAACCAGCGACAACTGTGGGAGCACCTGCGAGAGCGCCTGTCGCGACACCGGTTGTTAGCCGGTCTGACTCGACGCGCATCGGTGTTCGCGGTGG
>JBOHHE010000227.1:0-39557 GCA_050700355.1 Pseudonocardiaceae bacterium | reverse complement strand
TCCACGCAGCGCACCCCCATCGCGGCGCACACGTCCGGAATCTTGGGCTTCTCCAGGTTGTTGGTTCGCCTTTCCTGGGTGACCACGATCCCGCCGCGGGCTCGGGCGAGCCCGATCACGAACGAGTCGGCGAGATTGCGCTGCCCGCCTTTGCCCACCAGCTTGGGATGACGGGCCAGCACGTCTTTCGTCGCCACCTGAATGTCCTCGTCGAGCGGCAGGAACAAGTCGCACTGGTTCGCCGCCCATGCCTTCGTCGCATCATCCTTTCGGCCAAGCTCGTCGCGTACCACGTCGACCGAGCGAACGGCCCCGGCTGTGATCATGTTCTCGATGCTGGTCCAGAGCGTGGGAAACAGCTCGGGAGGCAGCAGATCGCGGCGGCCGTTAATCAGAACGCTCGTGTCGAACGAGTACAGCAGATCGGTCACGCGGACTCCGACAGTGCGGCCATCTCGGCGAGGCGGTCGATCTGATCCACCTTCACGTTGAGGAACGACGCCGCGGTGAAGCTGTCGATGACTCTCCGACGGTGGGCATCGGCGATCCGCCGGACGAACCCCTTGCCCAGATCACGAGCTCTGATGCGATACCAGTTGCCGCCGCCGGCCGATGCCTGGTCCTCTTCGTCCTGGTAAGCGGCGAGGAAACGGGCACGATGTGCCCGGTAGAACGCGCGGTCGATTCGCCCGAGCGTCAGCAGCCGCCGCGCGAACGCTTCCGCGCTCACGCCGAACGGGGCCGCGGCGTCGCGGAGCGCGGTGTAGTCCCACGAGTCGCGCAGCGCGCGGCGGCCGTCCACCTCCGGGCTGGTCAGCACGAGGTCTTGCGGCATGAGGATCGCTGCCGCGACTGCGTTACAGCGGGTCTCCAGGGCGCTGTTGGGGTCCGTCGCCCTGGTATCGATGATCGTGTCGCACAGCCCGCTGGTGTGCAGCAGCAGGTGGACGTACTCGTGCAGCAGGGAGAACAGGCGGCCACGAGTGGCATCGCCGCCGTTGATCATGATTACCGGCAGATCCTCGTGGTACAGGGAGAACGCGCGCATCTCCGTAGTTGCGACCCGGCCCCCCGAGGTCGCCATCACCAGTACTCCCGCCTCCTCCAGGGCAGCGGTCCAGGCGTTCAAGTGCTCGTATTTCGTGCCGGTGTTCCTCGGCAGCGGCAGTGGGGTCTGCCCGAGTAGCAGTGCTCGCGCGGCGGCGGCGAGCTGCTCGTCGTCGTCCGGCAGCGGTTCGAGGTGCCACGTGGTCGGCGGGGGAGTCTCCTCGATCTCCGCCAGCTCCAGCGCCGCTTCCCGCTGGTTGACCGCGCGGCGGTACTCGCCGTGCAGTTCTGGGGTCCAGTTACCGGACTCCGCGCCGACGTGTCGTCGGAAGTCTCGCAACGTATCGAAGTCTTCGGGCGGCTCGGAGAGGAAGAACACCGCCAGCGGACGCTTGTATACCTCAGCGGCCTTGCGGAGCTGCTGGATCGTGGGCAACGCCTCGCCCGCCTCCCACTGCGCTACCCGGTCGTCTGCGACGCCGATCTTCCTCGCGGCGGCCACGGGGATGAGGCCGACGGTCTCGCGTGCCCAGCGCAGCACCGACGGCTCGACGAGCGCCGGTATCGACTTGGCCACGCCCATATCCTTCCTGAGCCGATCAGTGTCGAGCCGCGCGACTGCGGCAGGTCAAGGTTCGTTTCTACCCCAGACCCCCGTCATTGCCAGACCCGCCTCATTGATAGTGCCTTTGCGCTCAGTGAGTCGCTCGGCAGCTCTGTCCTGGTGCGGATCACGGGTCTGGCTGGTCCGGCAGCAGGGCATGTCTGTTCCAGGTGAAGCGGATTACGACCGATTTCGGCTACTACGCTCGATCACCGGTGGTGGGCGAAACGGATATTTTGCCACGGCCTGCTCCTGGTGGCTCCGGTCACCGGTGGGAGCTCGGCGAACCGGGCAAACGGACGCCCGGGGCGTCGGTTGCTTAACCTGGGTGGGCTCGTAGCCTGGCGCATCTGTCCGAGGTTGAGGGGATCGTCGCGCGGCTCGGGGAGCGCAACGGGATGCGCATGCATTTCGGTCCTACCAACGTCGCGGTGTGGTGGTTGGGGGTAGGTATTGAGCTCGATGAGGGTGGGAAGGCTTATGAGCTGGCTACCCGGATGCCGCTGGACGTGGTCGCGCTCGACAGCCACGAGAGATCGGCGGCGCTGTCGTTCGATCTGGCTCGGGCGTTAGTGGCAGGACGGGGCGCGCCGTGACGCCGAGGCGATCCGGCACCCGGCGGGATCACCGATTCCAGCTGGCCGTGCTGTTACGGTAGAACGAGCGGCCAGTCAGCGGAGGTGCTCGACTGGGCACGTCAGGCCCGGGGCGTTGGCCAGCTTCCGGTCTGTGGTGACCAGTGGGCAGTCGAGTAGTTCGGCGAGCGCGACGTAGGTGGCGTCATACGCGGTGAGGTTATTGCGGTGCGCCCAGATGAGGCGGGCTATCGCCACGTGCGGGTAGCGGATGAGTGGTAGCGCGATCAGGTCGTTGATGGCGAGGTCGGCTCGCCGGTCGTCCAGGGTACCCGCGTTCAGATGCCGGCGAAGGACCGAGAGCACCTCCACGTCGATCAGCGACGGCGCGTGCAGGTCGGGGTCGGCGAGCAGTCGCGCCCGGGCCCGGTCACCGTCCGCGGTGTCATCGGCCAGTGCGTTGACCAGAACCGACGCATCGATCACGATCACCGTGAGTCGCGGTCGGCGCGTAGTTCGTCAGCCGCTTCCTGAAGCCCGATCCGGCCGCCGGCGCGACCACCCGCACGTCGTAGTACCTCCGCCACCGTGGGTTTCGCGGCGATGTCATCGAGCAAGGCCACCAAGTACTCCTGCAGGGACAGCCCGCGCTCGGCCGCTCGCCTGCGCAGCACCGCGTGGGTGCCGGACGAAACATTCCGTACCTGGATCGACGGCATGCTGGCAGTATACCTGCACAGCATGCATTTTGGGAGCTTCGCGGACAGGGGTGTCCGGCCGTTATCCGGTGAGGATGACGGCCTGGGGGGCGAGGGTGATCGAGGCGCCCGATTCGCTGCGCAGCCGGATCGTCCCGTTCACCGTCGGTACCAGGGTGAGGGTGGAGCGCGGCCCGCCCTTCGCGGCGGTCAGGTCGGGTTCGGCGGCTCGGCCGCGTCGGGTGGGTGCACGAAGATCCCGCCGATCGCGTCGCCGATCGCGGTGATCCCGAGCAGCGCGGCCGCCACCCGTTCGGCTGGTACCTCGGCCACGCCGGCGGGCGGGATCACGGTGAGGTCGGCCGGTTCGTCTGCCGGGACGCGCACCGGCTCCGCGGAATCGGGCGGCAGGGGCACGACCAGGCCGGCCCCCGTCCGAGGCGCGGTGGTGTCGGTGACGTACCCGACGAGGTCGGCGGTCAGTTCGCTACCGGCCTCGTAGTGCAGCCGCACCGATCCGTCGCGTACCGGGATGACCAGGAAACCGCCGCGGGTACGGTCGTCGCCGGGCCTGCCCGTCCAGAAGCACAGGCGGGTGCTCGCGGTGGTTGAGGTTGTTGCGGCGCGGAACCTGCGTCGGGCTGGTTCGGTGCGGCTGATCGTACCCACCTGCGTCCGGGTTGAGGCTGGTTGGAACCGCGAGGATCCCGGTGCCGCCGTGGTCAACCGCCTGCGCGTCGACGACGTCGCGCTCGACGCGTCTGCCGCCAATGACGCGGCAGCTGTCCGCTCAGCCCTTGGAGTGTCGGTGGCCGATGCGCACCTGGGTGTCGTTCTTGGCGCCACGGCGGGACCGCATGCCGTGCTCACCAGCGACGCCGCAGATCTACGCCGAATCGCCGAACACCTCGACGCTCGCCCGACCGTCGTAACCGTCTGAACTGCGTGCCCTGGCGGCATCGGTGAGGAGGCAGCAAGTGGCGGTATCCGTTCGATTAATTGGGCTCAGACTGGTAGTGGGCCGGGCATTTGGCCGGTGATCAGATAGATCACGTGGTGGGCTACGGCTCCTGCTGGAGACCACTTGTGTCGTCGTCGACATCCGACACGCTCACGAGTTAGAGGTCGCACCCTATTACGAAGGGGGCCGACCCGGACGGTTCCCGCAACGGGGGGATGCGGGGCGCGGTCGTCCGGGTCGGCCGGAGCAGTGCAGTCGAGAACGGGGCCACCCACGCAGAGGACTTCGTGGGTCTCTCCGGGGTGATCGACTGCACCGCGCTGGGGGTGCAGGCACACCCGATGGGCAGGGGGCCCGACTGTGCCCTGCCCACCGGGCTGCTGATACGCCGAACGGGCTACGGTGCTGTGCTCCCCCCAGATAGAATTCCCGGTCGACGGCATGGCGAGAAGACTAGGAGTAGGAATCCTAAAACAGAAGTCACTCAGATGAGTGATGTTAGTGAACACGTTCGGTGATCGTCATCCGCCTATTCCGGAGGCTGCCTCCAATGGGAACCACCCCGACCGTCCGCCGTCTGGTGCTCTCCAACGAGCTCAAGCGGATGCGCATCGAAGCAGGCGCCACTCCGGCCCAGGCGGCGAGGCACCTCGGCTGCCGGGTCAGCAAGATCAGCCGTATCGAGCTGGCGCAGAACGACATCACCGCCAGCGATGCCAAGATGCTCGCCGAGTTGTACGGCGACACTCCCGAGCACATTGAGATCCTGCTCGACCTCGCCCGCGGCCAGCGCAAACGTGGCCGCTGGGACGGCTACCGCGCGGTCTACCCCGAATGGTTCCGGCTGTTCGTCGACCTGGAACGGCACGCCGCCACCCTGCGCTCTGTCGAGATCGAGCTGATCCCTGGGCTGTTGCAGACCGATAACTACATCCGGGCGCTGTACGCCGATGCCCAGCCACTGGGGCCGGCTGACAACCTGGAGAACGAAGTCCAGGCTCGCAAGGAGCGCCAGGCGATCCTCACCAGGGACGACCCACCTGAGGTCTCGTTCGTGCTCTCCGAGTCCTGCTTGCGACGCCAGGTCGGCAGTCGCGAGGTGATGGCCGAACAGCTGGACGCCCTCGCGGACATGGCCCGGCTGCACAATGTGCAGATCCAGGTACTGCCATTCGACGCCCGCACCTTCGCCGGCCGCATCGTCTACCGCTTCACTCTGCTCCGCATTCCCTCACCGGGCATCGCCGCGCCGTTGGAGTTCGTCTACGTCGAGTCCTACGACGATGCGCGCTATCTCGATGCGTTGGATGCGGTGGCCGCCTACGGTGGGTTATGGGGCCGGTTACAGGCCGCCGCGCTGGGGCCGGTGGAGTCCCTGGATACCATCCGGGACGCGGCGGCGCAGCTCACCTGACCACGCCGGGAAGGATGCTCTCCGATGCGATACGACAGGTCCGAATACGTGGGTGCCCGCTGGTTCACCAGTAGCTACAGCGCGGCCCAAGCGCAATGCGTCGAGCTCGCCTTCCTAGCCGGCCACCGGTGGATACGGGACAGCAAGCTCGGTGAAGCCAGCCCCGTCCTCGCGGTCACACCCGCCCACTGGAGCGCCTTCACCGCAGCGGCCAAGGCGGGGAGCCTCAACGGCTGATCGTCCGTCACTCCTTCGTGGCGGCAGGTGGCATGCTTCGACCTCGTGCGGCTGATCTGGCCCGAGCGTTGGATCTCGCCGCCGAGAGCGATCCCGTCACGGCGGCCGTGTCACGGCTACTTGGCGCGCTGCGGGAGCGCAAGCGGTGGCTGTTGATCTATGACAACGCCGAAGATCCGCGCTTCCTGGCACCATTTCTGCCGGGTGGTTCCGGGCAGATGCTTATCACTTCCCGCAACCCGCACTGGGACGAGCTGGCCGCCACGGTGCCCGTCGATCTGTTCGAGCCCGAGGAATCCATTCACCTCCTTGTCCAGCGTGTTCCTGCGCTGTCGGCTCCTGACGCAGCCTGGGTCGCTGCCACGCTGGACAACCTGCCGTTAGCGCTGGCTCAGGCGGCCGCCTACCTGGCCGAGACCGGCCTATCCGCCGAGGAGTACCTGCGATTGCTGGATACCAGGGCCGCCGAACTGCTGGCTGACGATGCGCCTATGGGCTATTCAGTGTCCCTGGCCGCCAGCTGGCAGGTTGTGTTCGACCGGCTCGCCTTCGACGATCCCGCCGCGTCGGGTGCTGGGTGACGAGCACCCCGACACCCTGGACTCGGCCAGCAATCTCGCTCTCAACCTGTGGGAGTTGGGCCAGCATAAGGCGGCCCGCCAGCTCGAAGAGGACACCGAGAATCGCCGCCGTGCAGCTGGAAACTGAATTTCTGCCGTGTGAGCGCGGACATGCTGGCGGGACGAGTACGGATCGATCTTTCAGTCGCGCGGTGATCTTGCGCTATCTTGACACCGACCTGACAGCTTCATCGTGAAGGTTATTTCTGAATGCTTTCGTCAACCCACGAGGTGCCATGACCGCCGAAAGTTCCCAGCGCCGCACGCTCTATCCCGAGGTCGAGCCCTACCGCACCGGCTTCCTTCGCGTCTCCGATCTCCACGAGATCTACTGGGAGGAGTCGGGTAACCCGCGGGGCAAGCCGGTCGTCTTTGTCCACGGAGGTCCGGGCGGTTGTACCGACCCCAAGCAACGCCGTTTCTTCGATCCCTCGGCGTACCGCATTGTGCTCTTCGACCAGCGTGGCTGTGGCAAAAGCAGGCCGCACGCGTGCCTGACCGACAACACCACCTGGCACCTCGTCGCCGACCTGGAACGGATCCGAGAGGAGCTGGATATCCGACGGTGGCAGGTATTCGGCGGGTCATGGGGCAGCACACTTGCGCTCGCGTACGCTGAAAAACACCCGGACCGCGTTACCGAGCTTGTGCTTCGAGGGATCTTCCTGGTCCGTAAGCAGGAGATCGACTGGTTTTACCAGCGCGGTGCGGACGCCATCTTTCCCGACGCGTGGGAGGAGTTCCTGGCTCCCATTCCCGCTGAGGAGCACGGAGATCTGCTGCATGCCTACTATGCTCGGCTCACCAGCGAAGATCCGGTCCTCCAGCGGCGGGCGGCCAAGGCGTGGAGCGGCTGGGAGGGCAAGACGAGTTGCTTGTACATGAATCCGGAGCTCATCGCCCGGACTTCGGAGGACGAGTTCGCTCTCGCGTTTGCCCGGATCGAGTGTCACTACTTCGTCAACCGCGCCTTTTTCGAGCGGGACGGGGAACTCGTCGCGAACGTCGGGTGCATCCGGCACATTCCCACCGTGATCGTCCAGGGGCGATACGATGTCGTCTGTCCCATGGCCAGCGCCTGGACACTTCATCGAGCCTTCCCGGAAGCGGATCTGCGCATCGTGCCCGACGCCGGTCACTCCGCCCTTGAGCCCGGCAACCTCCATGAGTTGATCGAGGCGACGGACCGCTTCCGTGGAATCTGAGCGAACAACCGGGCTGCCGCAGTATCAGGAGTCGTAGTCGAGGGTGAGTTCGGTGGAGACGGGCAGCGACTGGCAGGTCAGGACGTAGCCCGCGGCGACCTCCTCCGGTTCGAGGGCGAAGTTGCGACGCATTCGCACGTCACCGGCTGTGAGCTTGGCGCGGCAGCTGCCGCAGACCCCGCCCTTGCACGCGAACGGCAGGTCCGCGCGGACTCGCTGGGCGGCATCGAGCACCGGGATGTCGCGGGGCAGACGCATGGTGCTGGTGCGCCCCTCGAGGTGCACCGTGGCGGTGACGCCGTCGTCGATCCGTTGCTCGGCCCGGACCGGTGTGGGCGGCGGGTCGTCGACGTAGAACAGCTCGCGGTGCACTCGCCCGGCCGGTACGCCGAGGTCGGTGAGGACCGAGCGGGCATCGGTTGTCATGCCCAACGGTCCGCACAGCCACCAGTGATCCACCTCGTCGACCGGCACGAGCGCGGTGAGCAGCGTGCGCAGTCTGGCGGCGTCGAGCCGACCGTGCAGGATCTCGGTCTCCAGCGGTTCGCGGGAGAGCACGTGCACCAGCTGGAGGCGGGAGCCATGGGCGTTCTTGAGGTCGGCGAGCTCCTCGATGAACATCACTGTTTCGGTGCGGCGGTTGCCGTAGAACAATGTGACGGTGCTGCCCAGATTCGCGGTGAGCACTGTGGTCATCAGGGACAGCACCGGGGTGATGCCGGACCCGGCCGCGACCATCACGTGACGGGCGCTCGTGCTGAGTTCGCAGGTGAACCGGCCTGCGGGCGCACCGACCTCGATCTGTTCGCCCACCGTCAGCCGGTCGACCAGCCACTCGGAGAACGATCCCGACGCCACCCGCCGGACGCCGATCCGGGGTGCCACGCCCTCCGGGGAGCAGATCGAGTAGCAGCGCCGTTCCGCGCCCCGGCGCAATGTCAGGTACTGCCCGGCGCGGAACCGGAAGGTGCCGGCGAGCTCGGCGGGTACGTCGAAGGTGACGGCCACTGCGTCCGCGCATAACCGCTGCACCGCCGCGACCCGCAGCTTGTGGAAGCCGCTGGTTGTCACTGGTCAGATCGCCTTGACGTGGGGAAACGGCTCCAGGCAGGCGCCACAGCGCCACAGCGCCGTGCACGCTGTGGCGCCAAAGCGGGACAGCTCGGTGGTCGTGGTGGCGCCGCAGCGCGGGCAGGGCACCACCGCCGGGGACATCCACACCGAAGGCATCGGCGATGTCGCGGCCGTAGGTGGGTCGAGGGACAGCGCAACGGGCGCCGTACGGCGCCGACTCGGCGGGGCGATGCCATGTTCGGCGAGCTTGCGCAGGCCCCGCTGGGTGATCCAGTCGGTGGACCAGGCAGGGGACAGCGCGATGCGCACCTCGACGTCGTGACATCCGGCCTCGTGCAGCCGAGCACACAGGTCCGCGCGCATCACAGCCAGCGCGGGACAGCCCGAGTAGGTGGGTGTGATGGTGATCCGGACCCGCTGCTCGACGACCTCGACCGATCTCAATATCCCCAGATCGGCCAGTGTCAGCATCGGCAGCTCCGGGTCGGGCACCTCTGCCACGATCGCCGTTATCGTCTCGACGCTCACCACGTCGCCTCCGGTTCGAGCCGGGCCACGCTCTGCATCTCGGCGAGCAGACGCCCGAATTCCGCGGTGTGCCGCCCGTCCCGACCGCTGGTGGTTCGGGCCGGCGGCCCCTGTGGGCGGTGCAGCGTCGCCCGGGGCAGCACCTCCGCGAGTACGGCGTCGACGTCGCCTCGGGTCTGTGCCGGATCGGCCGCGACGCCTGCCTCGGCCAGCTTGCGCTCGATGTCGTGGATGGCGAACAGCTCCTCGACATACGGCCAGACGGCGTTTACCCCGGCCTGCGCGCGCTGGTGGGAGAGCTCGGTGCCGTCTCCGAGGCGCACCATCCAGCGGGCCGCGTAGTCGCGGTGGTAGCTGAGTTCCAGAACGCCTTTGGCGGCCACCGCGGCGATAGCCGGATCCCGCGAATCGAGCAATTTCGTCAGCAGCGCCAGCCGCCAGCTGGAGAACACCAGCAACGCGGCGATCGCCCGACCGAAATCGAGCTCGTCACCCAGTTCGGCCAGTGTCACATTGCGGAACTGCTGTTCTGTACGCTGGTAAGCCAGCGCGTCCTCGTCCCTGCCTTTACCTTCGACGTGTCCGGCGCGCGAGAGTAACATTCTCGCCTGTCCGAGCAAGTCCAGCGCGATATTGGCCAGCGCCAGTTCCTCCTCCAACTCGGGAGCATTGCTGACCCACTCGCACAGCCGCTGGGCATAGATCAGTGCGTCGTCGCCGAGCATCAGGCAGTAAGCGGCCAGTTCCGCCGGTTCGACTCCGTCCGGGACCGGGGCGGTGATCTCCACTGAATTGTCTTCGTTCATAGGTGCGGCACATGGTCGGGAATCGGGTAGAACGTCGGATGCCGGTAGATCTTGTCCCCGCTCGGCGCGAAGAACGGGTCCTTCTCCTGTGGGCTCGACGCGGTGATGGCGGTCGCGGGCACCACCCAGATGCTCACCCCCTCATTGCGGCGGGTGTAGAGATCGCGCGCATTATGTAAAGCCATCTCCGCATCCGCCGCATGCAATGACCCCACATGCGCATGATTCAACCCCCGCTTTCCTCGCACAAACACCTCGAACAACGGCCACGCGCTCTGTCGGGTCATGGTGCTGTTCCGGGGTGCTTGGCGGCGTAGGCGGTGGCCGCTTGGCGGACCCACGTGCCGTTGTGGTGGGCGGCTCGGCGGTGCGCCAGGCGTTGGGTGTTGTGGAGGTCGGCGCCGGAGATGATCTGGGTGAGCTCGGTCCAATCCGGGGTGCCGTAGTCGTGGGCTTGCCGCTCGGCGTTCCAGCGCAGCTCCGGATCGGGCAGTGTCACGCCGAGCGCGGCGGCTTGGGGTGCGGTCATGTTCACAAAGCGCTGCCGCAGCTCGTCGTTGGTATGCCGCTTGATCCGCCAGGCCATCGACCGTGCGGTGTTGGGAGATTCGGTGTCCGGCGGGCCGAACATCATCAGCGACGGCCACCACCAACGGTTCACCGCGTCCTGCACCATGGCCTGTTGCCTCGTGGTGCCGCTCATCATCGCCAGCAGCAGCTCGTAGCCCTGGCGCTGGTGGAAGGACTCCTCCTTGCAGATCCGGATCATCGCCCGCGCATAGGGCCCGTAGGAGCACCGACACAGCGGTATCTGGTTGCAGATCGCCGCCCCGTCGACCAGCCAGCCGATCACCCCCACGTCGGCGAAACTCAGCGTCGGGTAGTTGAAGATCGACGAGTACTTCTGCTTCCCGGTGATCAGCTTCTCGGTGAGTTCGGCGCGGTCCACCCCCAGCGTCTCGGCCGCCGCGTAGAGGTACAGCCCGTGCCCGGCTTCGTCCTGCACCTTGGCCAGCAGGATCGCCTTGCGACGCAGCGTCGGCGCGCGCCGGATCCAGGCCCCCTCCGGCTGCATCCCGATGATCTCCGAATGCGCATGCTGGGCGATCTGGCGGATCAGCGTCGCCCGGTACCGTTCCGGCATCCAGTCCCTCGGCTCGATCCGCGAGTCAGCCGCGATCGTGGCTTCGAAAGCTGCGGACAGCGGACGCTCCAGGTCTTCGGATAGCTCGCGGTCCAGCTCTTCGGGCGGCTCGCCGCGCATCGAGCCAGCTAGTTCGGTCGTCTGCTCCACCTGCCCGTCCACCTGCCCGACCGCCCCTCCGCCGTCCTGAACCGAATGTTCGTTCGTCTATGGTGACGCAGCCGGGTCTGCGGTGCAACTCTCTCGCCACCGGGTCTCTTCGATGGCTGAGAGTAATCAACTGCTCACAAGAACGACATAAGAGCCCCTTCTTTGAGCTATCCTCATGCTGATCAGGGAGAGCGGTGGGGGTGTGCAGATCCACCTTCAATTCCAGGGTCGAGGAGCCGGCCCATCCAAGTACTATTACAATCCGGCCACGGGTGCCTGGGTGCGCGAGGACGGAAAATTGTTGGGCATACCAGTACCTGGGATAGACCCACCATGAGCATGAACCAACACATGCGGGACCTTCTCGGGCGGCGCTCCGTGCTCCCGCAACAGGTGTCACGGCAAGCCGAGGGCCGTATCCGCGCCGAACGAAGCAGGCCTATGCGCACGAGCGTCGAGCGCGGGCTACCATCCCCGCATGAGTGGTGGCGGAGCAGCAATAAACTCAGGAACCGACTTCCAGCATCGGGTCGGCGGGCTGGCAATGGTCGCAATGCTGACGGAACTAGCAGACCTAAGCCTATTCGGCCTGGGTACCCACTTGGTCACCGAGTTGCGCTTTGAGACTAACGACGGAGTTGATGATTTGGTCATTGTCACCAATGGTGGCCCGCGTGTTCTAGTTCAAGCGAAGCGGTCGCTCAGTCTATCCTCCGGCTCGACGTCTTCGTTTTACTCGGTAATAGGGCAATTCGTAGACCAGTTCGTTCGCGATCCAAATACACAGGACATTTATCTTCTCGCGACCACTCCGATTGCGTCGAGCCGTATCATCCGCGATCTGAGAAAACTAACCGAAGCAGCGCGTCTAAACGAACTCGGGCACAGCGCGAACCCGTTGACACAGGTTGAGCAGGATGTCCTTGAAACCACCTATGGCTTACTGGACAGTCATTTCTGCCGGCACACTGGTCGGATTATGACTGACGCAGAGAAGGCCACAGTGTTCCGTCGCATGCACGTTACTGCTCTCGACCTTGAGGATGGTGGCAGCCTTGAACGCGCAGTATTAACCGTCTTAGCCAGCCGAACAACGATCGCACCGACGTTGGTATGGAACAGTCTCATTACATTGAGCCTTACGCTTGCCAAGGATCGTCTGTCCATCGACAGGCGCGCCCTCGACCTCCGGATGAAAAAATACTTCGAGCGTTCGGACGTAAAACAACCTATCCCCACCGATGACGAACTACTCGCACTTATACTCGAGGAAGAATTGCCGGCAAGCCGCGAAGTTGTGCTTGTACGCCATGATGACCAGATGTTAATTATGGAACTTATTCGCTTCGACGAAGATGGTGCTCGTCGAGTCTGCTTCTTCGACGGTCAGATTGAACTGCTCGGAGGCCATCGGTTTGAAGTAGTACTTCGTTCTGCAACCATGGGTGGCATGGAGCGATTGCTTAACGCCGACCTCAGCGTGCTGGAAGATCGCGAGGTTGTCATCATCCCAATCAACTCAGACGAAGATCTGACATCCTCACCCTGGGTGCAAGCTCATATCGACTTGTGCCGGCAGCGCATGCACATGAACCCAGCACTTCTTGAATGCCTTCGTTGTGGACGGCCGGTATCGGAAAACATCGCACCCGTCGTCGAGATTGATGAAGATGGTCAGACCCACCAGCTCGGTCTTAGCCACATGCGTTGCCTCCGGCCTACATACCGCGTGATAGGTCACATTGAAGGTGGACTCTTCGAGACTTTCCCCATGCTGATAGACTTCGACTATCGCACGTGGCTAAGCACTCGCCCGAACGGGCAAGGCTTGTTCAGCAACGCGAGCTCAATCGAAGCCGGGAGAATCAAGCAAATTGGCTGGAAACCTCGACGCGACCACCTTTCTATCGGAGTATGGGGAATCGCATTCACACTTGAGGATGGTAGTATTAGTTACGCCACTGAACGAGGCCGAGTCCAGCGGTTCACAAAGTCCCAGGCCGAAGAAATGAAACTCTTTGTCGAGGGTGAAGGCCATCGCTGCTCTATTAAGAACGACCCGCTATGCTACTCAGGCCAATCAGGCGTCTTTACCACATATTCGCAGTTAATACGAAGTGAACCTGACGCTCGGCCTCTCATGATCAGATCAGTCGAAGTACGTGAGCTTGATCGTGCGACCATTGCGACCCACAGTCATGCTGAAAACTTCTATGCACCACTCGTAGTGCTCGTCGACACTGAGAATAATACACCATTCATCGTGCGCGACACTTTGTTTTTAGTAACTGATCCGTTGACACTGTCAAGTAAGATCGAGAACTGGGAGGCCGCTGGCATCGGCGTACCCTTACTCTCTACGAGTATTCTGCGTAACGATGACCAATTCGATGCTTTTGTTGCCGGGGTAATGCTCGACGGTCACGGAGTGCTTATTGACCCTATCTTCGACCTGAATGCTCATCTGGTGACAGGCTGGCTAATAGTGCATTTTGACTCCCTGGTTGCTCCCGCCGATGTTGACGGATACAGTCATGAGTCAGATTCCTCAAAGCTCCATGGGAAAACTTCCGAAGCACGCTTTGAATAACCCCTGGCGCCACACCGAGTCCACAATTGGCGTGCTTATCAAATCTTTCTGTGGTGCGCTGCGAGGCGCTGTTTCATCCGGATGGGGTTCGATGACCGCACCTTCTCGGACAGGAAAAATCATTTCTAACCCGACTTTTATCACCGTTGGAGGCCTGAGCTGAGCGCGATGTGCTGACCTGGTGTTTTGTGCTGTGTGTGGTGCGGATTGGCGCACTAATGCGGGTCCTAGGGTGGCGGAGTGGCGTACGTGCGCACGGTGAAGACCGCTTCAGGCGCGAGGGCGGTGCAGATCGTGCACTCGTCGCGGCGCGGATCGCGGGACATCGAGCACATCGGCTCGGCGCACGACGATGCGCAGGTGGAGCTGTTGAAAGCGGCAGCGCGGCAGCGGCGCCGTCGGTCAGGGCGAGCTCGGCCTCGGCCTGGACGGCGCCGATCGGACCGGCAAGGTGGGTGGGCCGCTGCCGATCACCTCCTCGCGGATAGGGCACCTCTGGGATGGGCTGTCGCGCGCGTATGAGGTGCTCGATTTCGATGCCGCCGCCGAGGGCGACGAGGTGTTCCGGTGCCTGGTGCTGGCGCGGATCATCGAACCGACCAGCAAACTGGACTCGCTGCGGGTTCTCGAAGAGGTCGGCATGCGCATCCCCTACGTCGTCGCCGAGTTGCGCCGCGAGCATCCCGGCACCGCGATCGCCGACGGGCAGATCTTTATCCAGCCTTGGCCCGCGGGGCACACCGACAACCGGCGTGATCAGGTCATTTACTACCAGTACAAAGCGGATCGGGCGCGGCGAATGCTGCGCGGGATTGATGAGCAGGTCGCCAAGGCCGAAAAGGTGGTGGCAGGCAAGGTAGCCGGTCAAGCGCAACCGGTTCATCCAACTCGCTGGCGCCACCAAAGACCGTCAATCGTGAGCTGGAGGCCAAAGCGCGGTGGGGATCAATGTCAGTGGCCAGGTGTGATCACTGTTGGGTGTGTCCAGCCAGACGTGCTGGTGGTCTTCGGCGACGGTGAGACCGAAGCGGTTCCAGCCGGGTTGGCCGAGATCGGTCCATAGGGTGTGGGTGTTTTCGAGGATGCGCCACACCGAGCGCGGGCCGCCCTCGGCGACCTGGTGCATGCCATAGTCGTCGGCGAGACTCACTTCAGCCCAGGAGCCGTCGCCTATCGTGATCGAGGTGGCGGTGGGCTGGCCGTCCTTGAAGTTGGTGTAACCCAGTGTGAGCTCGGCGCCAAGGGCGAAACTGGCCAGAAACCACACGACCAGTGACGTCCACGGGGTGCGGGGGTCGAGTGTGGTGGTTCGCCGCTCGGGCGCGCTGTCGCGTCGTCTGCGGGGACCGGGACGGGTGGAGTGCTGGTTGGCGGGGTGGTGGCGCAGGCTCATAAAGGCCGCGTAGGTAGGATCGAAGTGCCCCTCGGCGCGGTTGGGATAGCGGGTGAGGCGGGACCAGGCTCCTCGCCAGAAGTGAAGTCTTCACGTCGGTGAGGATCACGCCACCGGGTCGGGTCTATATCACCCACGCCCAGGGCACGGTGGGCACCGAGCAGGTAGCGATGATTCGGTCGAACGGCGCGTGCTCGGGCAGGCCCGCCGCACCGTCGGTGACGAGCCGGGTCGGGTGGTAACCGAGCCGGGCCAGCCGCTGTCGGGCCAGCTCGATCAGCTCGGGTTCGATGTCGACGGAGAACACGTTGCCGTCTCCGAGTCGGTGGGACAGCAGGCCCGCGTTGTAACCCGTTCCGGTGCCGATCTCCAGCACCCGGTGCCCGTCCTGGACGTCGAGGGTTTCCAACATCCGGGTCATCAAGGCAGGCATGCTGGAGGTGGACAGCAAGCCGGGGGATTGAGTGGTGCGGTCCAAGGCAGTGATCAGTGCCGTGTTGGAATACACCTGATCCAGCCATTCCGCCCGGCCCTGTTCGGTTGTGGTATCCAGTTGCCGCCAGCTCGGGTCGTACTGATCGAGCCGGTCTTGGCGGAACACCTCCGGAACGAACTCGTGGCGCGGTACCGAGCACACCGCGTCCCGCCACGCTGCCGATTTCAGCTTCCTTGCGGCGACGAGCTGCTCAGCGAGCTGCCGCGCTCTGAGCGTCCAGTCCTCTGTGAGAACGGTCATAGGTGCGCTTCTTCCCAACGTGAGTTGGTCAGGGGTCGAGCTGCTTGCCGTCCGGGTTGTCGAGCCAGTAGCGGTGTGCTCCGTCAATAGTGGCTGTTAAGCCGAATCGGTGCCGAGCTGGTCGCCCCAGCGCGTTCCAGGTTGTGGCGGCGCGTTCCACGTCGTTCCAGATCGGGTGCGGGCCGCCCTGCGTGAGGGGGTACCAGCCTGTCTTGGTTTCGCTCGCGGTGACTTCGGCCCAGGCCGCATCGCTACCACGAAGTTCCAGCACTGCGGTGTCGTCACGGCTTGTCCAGTAAACCGACTGAAGTGTCGGCAGATAGCGTTGTACCACAAAACGGAAATCCGGGTCATTGAGGAGCGTGGGGTCGACGTCGGTCCGGCGGGATTCCGCACCATCGAGGTTGAAGACGGTGGTATAGCGACCGCCGTCGCGGAGCGGATTGTCGACCCGGGCTCGCAGCCACATGAAGGAACCTGGACGTGCCAGGACCTGTCCTGTCACGGTGTCTGGGGAGGTCTTGCGCAGCAGTATCAGGGCGCCGCACACCTCGCCTCGGACGTCCGTCAGGATCGCTCCACCAGAAGCGAGCTGGGTTATCCAGGCGGGTGGGATGGTGGTGACGGCGCATGTGGCGATGATGCTGTCGAAGGGCGCTTGTTTCTCCACTCCCGCTGCTCCGTCCCCAGCGACCAGATGTGGCCGGTAGCCGATACTGGCGAGTCGCTCGCGGGCCTCGGCGACCAGACTGGGGTCAAGGTCGATGGTTGTGACGTTGGCGGCGCCCAGCCGGTGGCTCAACAGGGCGGCGTTGTAGCCGGTGCCGGTGCCGATCTCCAGCACGCGATGTCCGTCGGCTACCGACAATGCCTCCAGCATGCTGACCATGAGGCTGGGCATACTGGATGAGCTGGTGGGCCAATCGATGTCGGTGTCGGGAAGTCGGGTGCGCTTAGTGACTAAAGAACTATCTGAGTAGACCGTATCGAGCCACCGATCATGCTGCTCGGCATCAGCGCTGTCGACCAGGATCCGGTCATCATCGTAGAACCGCGGGACAAATACATGGCGCGGTACCGATTCAATTGCTGCCCGCCACTTCGGATCAGTCAGATGACCCTGGGACTCAAGCTCATCAGCCAAAGTGATGGCCTTAGCTTTCCATATTGTCATAGCAGCCTACCGGAGATCAGTAGAGCGGCAATTCCCGCTGCGATTTCTACGTCCACCTCGTCCTGAAGCCACAACCATTGTCCGGCAGGATTGCATTCCAGCATGACCCATTCACCTTCGGGAGTGATGACGAAATCAAATGCCCCGAATGCTAGACCGAGATACTGCAAAAGTCGTGCGGCGGCGGTCACGACTCTGTGGGGTGGTTCAATCTTGTGATACTCCAGAGATTCGTAATCTGAGCGCCAGTCGAGGTGGCCACGCTCGGAATCCGAGTGGATGGCTACCGCGAACGCTTTCCGGTCAACCATGGTGACCCGGGCATCGTACTTCTTGGGCACCCATTCCTGAATGAGATGAGCGGTAGCGGCGAACGTGGCAGTATCCATAGCGTGAGGGTCAATTTGGGTGGTGTAGGTCATGTGGGGAACGCCTTGTTCGCTGAGCACGAGCGACGACAGCATCTTGCACACCACTGGTCCACCCGTCGCATCAGCGAACTCGATCGCCGTCGCTTTGTCATTGGTGATCAGTGTCCGAGGAATGCTGAGTCCACATCGAGTAGCGACCTGGAGCTGAATTGGTTTGTACTCGGCGGTGGCCACACGAGCTGGATGATTTACCCACAACGTATCGAGCGCCCCCAGAACGCCACCGAAACCGAGACGGGCCTCGGTGGCCGCAAGCACTGTGTCGGCGTCGGAGAGCGTATCGGGAAATTTGAACCGTGTTGGCCGACGGTAGTAGATTGCCTGCACAGCGTCTAGGTCTATCTCGACATTCTCTGCCCACAGCCGCCCCTGTAACCCATTCGCGGAGATAGTCGCGGCAAGTTTAGACTGTATCGGAAAGTCGCCCATATCCATCCGTACGACGCGTGCTTCGCATTTGTTCAGTTCATCGACTACGGCGTCGGCGGTGAGATCTTCGTGTGCGGTGAGAACGAGTATCGTCCCGGTGCGGCGACACGCCCTCATGTGTCGGTTGTGGTATCTGTGATCGTGTCAGTTTCCTCGCTGCCGTCGCGATTAGGTCCGGTTTTCGTTGAGGTGCTGTTCCTGGTGCTGGCAGTGTGGTGCTTGGCTGCCGGGGGCGCTGCGACTGCCAAGGTAGCCACGAATGGTCGAAGGCTCCCCGGCTGGTGGTCTAGTGAGTACTGAACCCCGCCAACCTCGCATAACGGAAGAGTCATGCTGCCGGGAAAGAGCGGATCCGGCTCAGCGGAGTGAACAGGTAGCAGCCTCATGCGAAATCCCTTCGGTAAGCCGTTGAATGTTTCCTACCATCCGATGGGTCAGACTGATGTCGAGCTTGTAGTTTAGCGCCGGAAACTGTCGCGGCACACCAATTTGGTAATTTGGTGCTATTTCCCTTCGATCAGGTTGAGGCGAAGCGGAGCAGGTCGCTGAATTTAGCGTCGAAGTCCTTGACCTGGGGGGTGTTGGCGTAGGGTTGGGCGGCTTTTCGAAACTCGCCCAGCCGTGTCCACAGGTGCTGGGAGTCGAGCCGTCGTAGCAACGCGCCTGCTTCAGCGGCAGCTCGGCATGCGCCGTCCAGCTCACTGAGCTGAACTCGGGCCAGGGCCAGTCTGGTGAGCCAGCTCGCACGGTCCCGAGGAAATGAAGGGCTAAGTCGGGAGAGAGCGCTACGGAAATGTGTCTCAGCTTGGCGCGGTTTGTTGAGGGCCAGTGCGGACTGGCCTGCGTGGTAGTACGCCTCGGCATCGGACCACCAGTAGATCCACGGCGGCTCGGCGGCGGGCTCGACGGTGGCCATGAGCTCGAACATGCGGCCCTGTGCTCGATCCGATGCGGTCGCGTCCCCGGCGTAGGCAGCCGAGCTGGCGATACGAGCCTGGAGCCAGGACGCCGTTGCCGGGGTGAGGTCCTTGGCACCGACCAGCGCTGATTCGGCCAGTCGAACGGCGTCGCGCGGATCGCGGTCTCTTGCCTGTTTGCTCATGAATCCGAGGATGTTGGCACCGACGGCTCGGTTACCGCTGCTGTGCGCGGCGCGCAGCCCGGCCATGAAGTAACGCTGTGCCAGGGCTTCCTGGTTGCTGTCATAGGCCAGCAGTCCGGCGAGTCGGGCGAACTCCGCTGCCACCGCGTAGAGCCGCTGGCCGACATCTTCGGTGTAACTTGAGTTGTCCAGTATCTCGGTGACGAGGCGTAGATCTTCGCGGACCGCGCGGAACACGGCACCGCCACCGAGGGCGTCGTCCAGCCGTCGCCGTGCTTCCGCGACTCGTTCGAGATCATCGGCCACCGCGTGGTCGGCTCGCCTGCCTCGCATGGCGGCGGCGACTCGTTCCGGGTCGAGGAGCCAGTCGTGAGCGAACGCCGTCAACCCGGTGCCGGTGAGGACCACGAAGTGGCGTCGGTCCATGCCTATCGCCTCCAAGACTTCGCGCAGCGACGCGATCGCCCCGGGTGGGGCCCAGGGGTGGTGCAGACCGTCGTCGGCTGGTGCGTAGAGCGCGCCCGCGCTCATCTGCCATCCCAAGGATGCCAGGGTCACGGGTTCGTGGAGGTGGCGTGAGAGCAGCTGGCAGATCAGTCCGGGCCAGGGTTGGCGGGGTGCGCAGGGTCGGGTGCTGGGTGGGCGGGCGGTGAGCCAGCGCCGGGGCGTCTTGGGGTGCATCTGGGGGACGGGCAGCTGCAGTGCGCGGGCCAGGGCGTTGAGGTGGGAGGCGAGTTGTTCGGAGGTCCAGCCCAGCCGGGTCAGATAGCCGATCAGCGTGGCGTTCGTCGTTTCTGGGGGTATCAGGGGTGGCTCACTCACGACATCCCTCCGGGTCTCCGCGCATTTGGTGAGCACACGGTATCCGCCCGGGCACGTAATGCCACCGGTTTACACAACGTACTCCTCTCCAGGCGCTCTTCGCGCCGAGCTGAGTGCCAGAGTCGACAGCGCACGGCTGAGATAGTCACCGTTGTTCAGAACCGGAGAGGGGATAGAGGCTGTGAAAGTCGATGACGGGTATCCGCGCGGTGGTCTCTCATCGGGCGCAGGTTCCCGATGACCAGCGCTGCGTTGATCGGGGCACCACCCCGTCGTGTGTTGTTCCTGCTGATGACCAATGCTACGGGCAGCGCGCATCTGGTGAGCGAGGACGCCGCGGTCAGCGGGCGCCGCGAAGGCCGCTATACGGCGCTCTGCGGTGCCGTAGTGCTCGCGGCGAGCCTCACCACTCCAGAACGGCATTACTGCATGCGGTGTACCGAGTTGAAAGGATCATTCGATGCACTCCGACGAGGAAACCCACCGCGGCACCCTGCGGGCGTGCACCGTCGTCGGCGAACCGCATTCTCGACAGCATGGGCGTTTCTGGTCAGCCAGTCCCGCCCTGGTGGAGTGGTTGGCGCTACGGCGCGTTCCCGGGGGTGGTATCGCGCAAGCCGAATCCGGAAACCGGTGGTTCCAGGATGGGCGCCTGATCGTCGAGTGGCTGCAACACCCGCTGGACGACCTGCTGACCACCCAGCGGATCACGCTCGCACCTCCCGACCCGTGGGAACTGCGGCACGCGACGATCACCACTTCCGGATGGACCCGGCTGGCGGAGCTGACCGATGCCAACCAGAGTAGAATTGCCGTCATCTCCCCCGACTTCCAGCCATGTTCAGCCGCATTTCTGGTCGTGGAGGAGAGCGCATGTGAAAGATTCCAAGAGGAAAAAGCGTAGTAGCAGGCTGGTCACCAGACGCATCGTTTACCGTAGCCACAGGCGTCCCCACGACAGTCCTCAGGAACTGAAAGTGGACCTTCCGCAGGGGACGAAGATGGACGCCGACTATGCCGCTGGGCTGGTAGCGGCCCGGACAACCATGCCCTTGGCTGATGTGCGAATCATCAAGGTAATAGAACCAGACGAAGAGGATTAACCGACTTCCCTGATCGACCGCCGCGCCGAACCCTCCCCCTTCGGTATCGGCGGTTCCACAGGCCGGTCGGCCGCTGAGGCATCCCCCACCCCAGCGGCCGGCCGGCCCACCGAGGGCGGAGGTGTCAGGAACGGGGGAGCAGGCCTTCGAAGGCGATGCGGATCAGCTCGTCGGGTAGGTCGGCGTGGCCGGGCCGACTGGGGTGATACCACTCGACGATTGAATTGGCCAGGCCCGACAGCAGCCGGGCGGCGTGCGCGGGGTTGACGTCGTCGCGCACCTCGCCTGCCGTCACGGCGGCGCGGACCATGGCGGCTACCTCGGCGTCGAAGGCCCGGCGACGATCCAGCGCCCAACGTTCGGTCTCGGTGTTGCCGCGTACCCGCAGCAGCAGCGTCACATAAGGCAGTTCAGCGATGAGCACTTCCACCTGGCGTCTGATGACGTAACGCAGCCGTTCCAGCGGCGTGCCCGCCAACGCACCCGACTCATCGAGTACCGCGAACAACCCGCCCAGCGCGCGTTCCAGGGCGGCCCGCAGCAGTGCTTCCTTGCCGCTGATGTGGTGGTAGAAGGAGGACTTGGTGATTCCGGCGGCCCTGGAAAGGTGCTCCATGCTGGTCGCGTCGTAGCCCCGTTGGTTGAATTCGGTGACGGCGATGTCGAGCAGTGAGGTCATATCGTAGGTCCGCCTGCCACCGAAGCGCCGGGACGGCGAACCGTCGGCGACGCTCACCGCCCCTCGAAGGTGGGTCGCTGTTTGGTCAGGAACGCGGTCACCGCGGCGGCGTGGTCCCGGGTGACACCCAGGCGCGTCTGGGCCGCTGCCTCATGGTCCAGGATGTCGTCCAGCGATGCGGTGGCCCCAATCCGCAGTGCCTGTTTGACCTCCGCGTAGGCCAGGGTGGGGCCCTGGGCGAGCTGCCCGGCCAGCGCGAGCGCAGCGTCTCGGACGGCGTCGGCGGCGACGACCGAACGGACCAGCCCCCACCCGGCGGCCTGCTCGGCGGTGAACGTCTCATTAAGCAGCAGCAGCTCGCCGGCCCGGGAGGCACCGAGCGCGTGGGCCAGACTGGCGGAAAGCCCGGAGTCCGCGGTCAGCCCGATGCCGGTGAAGGCGGTGGAGAACTTCGTGCCTGCGGCGGCGATCCGCAGATCGCAGGCCATGGCGAAGCCCAGCCCGGCCCCTGCGCAACTGCCGTTGATCGCGGCGATGACCGGCTTGGGCATTCCGGCCAGCGTGCGGGTGATCGGGTTGTAATGCTGCGTGACGGCGCGCAGCGCGCTAGAGGGGTCGGTGCGCAACGTCTCGGCGTGCTCGTCCAGGTCCTGGCCCACGCAGAACGCCCGGCCCGCTCCGGTCAGCACCACAGCGCGCACCGCACTGTCGTCGGCCGCATCCCGCAGCGCGGTCAGCAGCGCCACCCTGAGCTCGCCGTTCAGCGCGTTGTAGCGCTCCGGGCGGTTAAGGGTGAGCACCACCGTGCCCCCTTCGTACTCGATGAGGACCCGTGGCTGGTCGGTTTCGAACGGCACGCGGCGATGCTAGCGTAAAGTCTACCGAACGATCGTTCTGGAGGCGTGATGTGAGCGTGCTGGGTGGCAAGGTTCTGAGCAGTTATGTGCAGGGACGGTGGCAGCCGCCGTCCGACGAGGGCACGCCATTGCACGACGCGGTGACCGGTGCGGAGATCGTTCGGATCTCCTCGACCGGGATCGACATGGCCGGGGTGCTCGATCACGGCCGCATGGTGGGCGGGCCCGGCCTGCGGGAGCTCACCTTCCACCAGCGTGCCGCCCTGCTCAAGGCGCTGGCCGGGCATCTGCGAGAGCATCGTGATCAGCTCTACGCCCTGTCCGCGCGGACCGGCGCCACCCGGCGCGACTCCAAGTTCGACGTCGACGGTGGCATCGGCGTGCTGTTCGCCTATGCCGGCATGGGGCGCCGAGAGCTGCCCAACGACACCGTCTACGTCGAAGGCCCGCCGGTGCGGCTGGGCAAGGATGGCACCTTCCTGGGCCAGCACATCGCCACTTCGCGACAAGGGGTCGCGGTGCAGGTCAACGCCTTTAACTTCCCGGTATGGGGTCCGCTGGAGAAGCTGGCGCCCGCGTTTCTCGCCGGGGTGCCCACGGTGATCAAACCGGCCACTCAGACCGCCTACCTCACCGCGCTGCTGGTCGAGCTCATGGTCCGGTCGGGCCTGCTGCCTGCGGGCTCGGTGCAGCTGGTCTGCGGCGGTGTCGGGGATCTGTTCGACCACCTGACCGAGCAGGACCTGGTGTCGTTCACCGGTTCAGCATCCACCGCGCAGCGGCTGCGTACCCATCGGGTGATCGCCGCTCGGCCGGTCCGGTTCAACGCCGAGGCCGATTCGCTGAACTGCTCGATTCTCGGCCCGGACGTTTCCGCGGGCAGTCCGGAGTTCGAACTTTACGTCGGGCAGCTGGTCACCGAGATGACTGTCAAGGCGGGGCAGAAGTGCACCGCCATCCGGCGCGCTCTGGTGCCCGAGCGCCTGGTGAACGATGTGCTCGCGGCCACTGCGGAGCGGCTGTCGCGGGTGAAGGTGGGCAATCCGGCAAATCCGGAGGTGGTGATGGGCGCGCTGGCCAGCCTGGAGCAGCGTGAGGAGGTCCGGCGCTCGCTCAAAACCCTGCTCGACGCCGCCCGGCTGGTCGTCGGGGACCCCGAGCACGTCGAGCCCGTGGACGCCGACGCCGAGCGCGGCGCGTTTCTCCCACCGATCCTGCTGCACTGCGACGACCCGGACCAGGTGGCGCCGCACGAGGTGGAGGCGTTCGGCCCGGTGAGCACCGTGCTGCCCTATACCTCGGTGGCTCAGGCCGTCGAGCTGGCGGCCCGGGGGCAGGGCAGCCTGGTCGGGTCGGTGGTCACCGGCGACCCGGAGGTCGCCCGTGCGGTGGTGCTCGGCGTCGCCCCGTGGCACGGCCGGTTCCTGGTGCTCACCCGGGCTGGCGCGCGGGAATCCACCGGCCACGGTTCCCCGATGCCGCAGCTGGTGCATGGCGGGCCCGGCCGGGCAGGCGGCGGGGAGGAAATGGGTGGGCTGCGCGGGGTGCTGCACCACATGCAGCGCACCGCCGTGCAGGGCGATCCGGACCTGCTCACCGCGATCACCGGCCGGTGGATGCCCGGCGCGATGCGCCGCCGGACCGACGTGCATCCGTTCCGCAAGCATCTGGAGGAGTTGCGCATCGGGGACACCGTGGTCGGCGGACCGCGCACCGTCACGCAATCCGATGTCGAGCATTTCGCCGAGTTCACCGGTGATAAGTTCTACGCACATATGGACGCACCAGCCGCCGAGGCGAATCCGTTCTTCGGTGAGCGGGTGGCGCACGGGTACCTGGTCGTGTCATTGGCTGCCGGTCTGTTCGTCGATCCCGATCCCGGTCCGGTGCTGGCCAACTTCGGAGTGGACAACCTGCGGTTCCTGGCGCCGACCAAATTCGGTGACGAGCTGAGCGTCGCGCTGACCGTCAAACAGATCACGCCCCGGGATACCGCCGCCTACGGCGAGGTGCGCTGGGATGCCGATATCACCCGCGGTGACGGCGAGTCGGTGGCTCGTTACGACGTCCTGACCCTGGTCGCCAAGAAGCCGGCCGCTGGAACTCCGGCCACCGAAAATCCATAAATGACCCGATAAAGGGCCTGCCGGAGGACGCGAAGTATGCCGTACTACCGACGAGTGGGTGACATCCCTTCCAAGCGTCATACCCAGCACCGCACCCCAGCAGGCGCCCTGTACTACGAGGAGCTGATGGGGCAGGAGGGCTTCTCCTCGGATTCGTCATTGCTGTACCATCGCTGCTCTCCCTCGGCGATCGTGGATGCGGCGGTCTGGGAACTGCCGCGTGGTGATACCGTTCCCAATCACCCCCTCAAACCCCGTCACCTAAGGCTACCCTCGTTGTTTCCCGACCAGACGCGCGATGTCGTCACCGGGCGTAGGCTCCTGCTGGGTAACGGCGACGTGCGGATCTGTTATGTCGTGGCGGAAGAGGTCTCACCGCTGTACCGCAATGCCGTCGGCGATGAATGTGTCTACATCGAGTCGGGCCGGGCGGTGGTGGAGACGGTCTTCGGTGCATTGCCCGCCCGGCAAGGTGATTACACGATCCTGCCCAGGGCTACCACGCACCGGTGGATACCGATCGGAGCTGCGCCACTGCGGGCCTACATCATCGAGGCGAACAGCCACATCACGCCACCTCGGCGTTATCTGTCGCGATTCGGGCAACTGCTGGAGCATTCACCGTACTGCGAACGTGATCTGTCCGGTCCCCCGGAGCCGCTGCTGGCCGATGGTCAGGACGTCGAGGTGCTGGTCAAGCACCGCACCTCGCGCGGCGACATCCTCGGCACCCGATACCGGTACCTCCAGCATCCCTTCGACGTGGTCGGCTGGGACGGTTGCCTCTATCCGTTCACCTTCAACATCGCCGACTTCGAGCCGATCACGGGACGGGTGCACCAGCCCCCGCCGGTCCATCAGGTGTTCGAGGGGGGCGGTTTCGTGGTGTGTAACTTCGTGCCCCGCAAGGTTGACTATCACCCTCTGTCGATCCCGGTGCCTTATTATCACTCTAACGTGGACTCCGACGAGGTGATGTTCTACTGCGAAGGGGACTACGAGGCCCGCAAGGGTTCGGGTATCGGCCGAGGCTCTATCTCGCTGCACCCGGGCGGGCATAGCCATGGCCCGCAGCCGGGTGCAGCCGAGCGCAGCATCGGGGCTGAGTACTTCGACGAACTCGCTGTCATGGTGGATACTTTCCGACCCTTGGAACTCGGCGAGGGAGCCTTGGCCTGCGAGGATCCCGAATATGCCTGGACGTGGGCCGGTCCCATCAGCCGGCGCAGCTTCTCATGATCTTTTCGATCTCAGCGTCCATATCGATAAAGTCGCCCTCATGGCCCAGCGGGATGGCCTCAACAGTGGCATCGACGAACTGCTGCAGGAGCTCGCGGTCGACCTCCAGGAGTGCCCGGCCTTCTGGCGAGCGGAGTTCGATCAGTGCGACGTCCCATTCGGCCAGCTGGGCGGGACGCACCCGCACATCACCGATCCCAGCGGGACCGGTGAGGCCGCTCACCAGCAGGTCACGGGCCAAGACCCAGTCCACGCACTGATCTCCACGGGTCTGGATGACAAGGGTCACCGCGAACGGGTCGTCCGCGCTGAAAGTCCAACGGGTCACCACAGGCGCTGCCGATTGGTGAAGCAGCGCGAACATGTCATGGGCGACTGTTTCTTCGCTGTGGGCGTTCATCATCAGTACGCCTCCGTCCCTTCCGCCGATGCTCTTATGATCGCTGGACGGGGCCGAGACGTACCGCCGCGCGGTGATTTTCACTCCAAGTGACGCACAGAGACGCTGGAACGGCCGGTTGAGCCCTCACCCTTCCTCACCCTTCGGATGCGACAGCCCGATGTGGGGACACTGTCGTCAAGCCATCGGGATAATCGCCCTCCTGATCGATACTCATCGCTACCGGCATCGCGGCGAGTGCAGGTTCAGCGGCGGCCAGTGTGGCTCGGCCGGTAACGCTCGGCGGGGTAGATGTTCAGCCGGGTAGCCGGTCGACGCGGTATCGGTCGACGCGGTATCGGTCGACGCGGTGCCCGCCTGTCTTAGCCGGCGTGCGGCCCGGCGGGCGCCTGGGGCGAGGGTGTGCGTGCGGCCAGGCGCCTCCGCCGCCACTTGTGCCCGCGTGGCCAAGCGTCTCCGCCGCCCGTGTTGCCGCGCCCCCAAGTCAGGCCCGCAGGAGCCGATCATTCGGGCTCCCCATTTGGCCCATCGTCACGAACACCTGATGCGGATACCATGGCGCTGAGCCCGCATTCAGCGAGCTCAGCGGGATTATGGAATATCGCAGAACCCGCTGAGCCCGCTGAATGCGGTCCTTCGGGGGATGAAATCGGGGTAGGTGACGATGCGGAAGCGATATGACGTCGTCGTCGTGGGTAGCGGATTTGGGGGGGCGATAGCGGCGTGCCGGTTCGCGCAGGCCGGTTTGCGGATAGGAATCCTCGAGCGCGGTAGGCGTTACCCGCTGGGTACCTTTCCGCGAAACTTCACCGATCCGCTTGACGGCTGGACATGGCAGCACAAGCAGGGTCTGTTCGACATCCGGCCCATCAACGAGGTCACCGTGGTCCAGGCAGCGGCCTACGGGGGCGGGTCGCATATCTATGCCAATGTGCATTTGCGGATGCCGGCGGACGGGTTCGATCACGGCTGGCCGAAGGAGTACAGCAGGACGATCCTCGATCCGTACTACGACCTGGTCGCCTATATGCTGGACATTACACCGATCAGCTCAGAGCAGCCGATGGGGCTGCCCCCGAGAACCCATCAGATGCGGGAAGTGGCCCAGCAACTGGGTCGTTCCGAGCAGTTCTTCTTTCCGAATCTGGCCGTCAATTTCGGGAATCCGGACGTGTCGAAGCCGAACAAGTTCGGTGCGCAGCAGTTCGGTTGCCGGCATTGTGCTGAATGTGACATCGGCTGTAATTACCAAGCCAAGAACACCCTTGATCTAAATTATCTTGCCGTCGCCGAACAGCACGGTGCCGACGTCGGCACTCAGTGTGAGGTCACCCGCATCGAACCGCGGGACAACGGCTACCGGGTCACCTTCTTCAATCACGCCGAAGGCGCTGAAGAGCGGGTACAGGCGCGCGCTGTCGTGTTAGGCGCGGGTGCGGTGAATACCACAGAGTTACTGCTGCGCTGCCGTGACCAATACCGCACGCTGCCGAATCTGTCCGACCGGCTCGGCCAGCGTTACTCCGCCAATGGGGACTTCTTGGCGTTCGGCTTCGACACGAAGGAACGGTTCGACGCGTCCATCGGGCCGGTGATCACCAGCACCATAGCCTTCGATCGTGGCGCTGGTGCGAACCGGCGCTGGTTCATCTTCCAGGAAGGCGGCATTCCACAGCAGATCGTCCCGCTGCTACAGGTGTTCCGGGACGACGACCTGCTCGGGTCGCGGTTACGGGTGCAGCGGCAGGTGCTCGACGCGATCGGGCGAGGGGTGCGCAAGCGGAGCAAAGCCGCCGACCCTGACCACGACCCCGAGAATGACATTGCGATCTTCCTCGAGATGGGCCGGGACAGCGCGGACGGAGTGATAGAGCTGCTCCCGCTGACTCACGACGTCCGGATCAAGTGGAACGTGCGGAAGAACCTGGCGTTGTACGACACGCAGCAGCAGCTGTGCGAAGACGTGGTACGCGCGCTCGGCGGAACCGCCGCCTACAACCCCCTCTGGGAACGCCTCCGCGTGCCGGTCGCGGTGCACAACCTGGGGGGCTGCGTGATGGCCGATGATCGTACCGGGGGAGTGACCGACAGCAATGGTGAGGTGTTCGGCCACCCGAATCTGTACGTCTTCGACGGAGGGTGTCTGCCGAGCGCGACGGGGGTTAATCCATCGCACACGATCGCCGCCGTCGCGGAGCGCAATGTCGAGGCGGCGATCAGGAAGCTGACTGGCCAAACGAGCTGGGTCGCGCCGGAGCGCAAGCTCGCCGTTCCGGTGACCGAACCGTTCGACACCGTGACGATCCCACTGAATGGAACCGCAGCTGTCCAGACACCCGGGGTGGGTCTGACCTTCACCGAGACGATGCGGGGCTACTTGCGTCGCGGGCACTGGCCGGTCACCGATTTCCGGGGCGCCGCCGAGGCGGGGCGCCAGGCCGGCACCACCGCATCGTTCACCCTGGACGTCACCAGCTCCTTTCTCACCGAGTTCATCGCCGACGATGCGCATCAACTGACCGCGGAGGGCATCGTGCGCGTCGACGGTGTCACCGGATCGGGTGGTGCACGGGTGGGCAACGGCGTGCTGAACCTACTCGTCCCGGGTGACAGTCCGGCTTCTCGCCGGATGCTCTACCTGCTGCCGTTCTTTGGCGCTGACGGTGCGCCCTACCTGCTGGACGGCTACAAGGACGTCCGCGACCACGGTGGCTTCGACGTCTGGGGTGCCACCACGACGCTCTACACCTACCTTCGTCGCGGACATACCCCGGATGGGGAGGTGTTGGCCACCGGAATTCTGCACCTCCCGCCGCTGTCCTACGTCCGGCAACTCGCCACCGCGCGAGTGACCGGGACGTCCAACCCGTTGCGCCAGGCCGAAGCGCTGGTTCGGTTCGGCCAGCTGTTCGTCGGCTCGTTGCTGCGCGTCTTCGTGGCACCTCACCTGCCCTTCTTTCCCGATACTGCTGGAGGATCAGATGGTCAAGAACTCATCTCAGGGCGTCAAGCGATCGCTGATTCTGGCCGGCGGCGGGATCAAGGTGGCGTTTCAGGCCGGCGTCCTGCAGGTGTGGCTGGACGAGGCGGGCCTGACATTCGACCACGTTGACGGTGCCAGCGGCGGCACGTTCAACCTGGCCATGCTCTGTCAGGGCATGACGGGTAGCCAGATCGCCCAGAACTGGCGCGCGACCTCGCCCGCCGCGGGCATTTCGGTCAATTGGCGTGAGCTGTTTCGCCTCGGCAGCGCGGAGTCGCTGCTGACCTTGGACGGTTACCGCAGGAACATCTTCACCCGGTGGGGGTTGGACTGGAAAGCGATCCGGGCCTCCGACACCAATGCCACCTTCAACGTGTACAACTTCAGCCGCCACAGACTTGAGGTCCTCCCGCCGGCGCGGATGTCCGAGGATCTGCTCGTCGCCTGCTCGTCGCTGCCGATGTGGTTCCCTCCGGTGCAGATCCGAGGGGACGCCTACATCGACGCCGTCTACGTCACCGACGCCAACCTCGAAGTGGCCCTCGCGCGAGGCGCCGACGAGATCTGGGTGATCTGGACGGTGAGCGAGCGTGGCGTCTGGAATCCAGGTTTCGTCCCGACCTATTTCCAGATCATCGAGGCGGCCGCGAACGGTAACTTCCGTCGGGTCGTGGCGCGCATCGAGGAGAACAACGCGGCGGTGGCGGCGGGCAAGCATGGCGAGTTCGGCAAGCACATCGAGCTGAAGATTCTTCGCGCCGAAGTGCCGATTCACTACATCGTCGAGTTCAGTGCCGACCGGATACACGAGACGGTCAACCGGGGCGTGGCCGCAGCCCGCGCCTGGTGCGCGGAGCAGGGCATCGCGCTGCGCCGCAAGGTGGTGCTGGCGGGTTCACCCTCACCGGTGTCATTGCAGTTCACCGAGGAGATGACCGGCTACGTCGGAGTCGGCGAGACCGACGTCAAGGCCGGTTACGGTGTGCGCACCCCGCTGGAGGTTCAGCTCACCATCAAGACTGACGATGTCGATCACTTCGTCACCGATCCGGAGCATGTCGCTTCGCTGAGCGGTTACGTGACCTGTGATGCGTTCGGCGGGATACTGCCGGTGCAGGGCGGCACCTTCAACCTGTTCGTCGATCGGGGTGACCCGGCCCGCAAGGAGATGCGCTATCGCATCCACGCCGAGGACGGCGAGGGCAAGCCCATCACGTTGGTGGGGATCAAGACTGTGCAGAGTGCCAACCCGTTGCTGATCTGGCGGGAGACCACCACCCTCTATCTGCGGGTACTACGCGGACAGGTAGCCCCCGAAGACGACCGGCACGCCGAGATCCTCGCCGCCGGGATCATCCGGATCACCCTCCCCGCGTTCTTGCGTCAGCTGGGAACCTTCCGCACCACCGGCCCCTCAGTCACCGCTCGTGCCGCCGGCCTGGTCCGCTTCGGCGTGTTGTTCCTCGGCAAGCTCTGGGACGTCTACGCTCCCGCCGTGCTGAACCCCGGACCGTTCGGCTCGCTGTTCGTCGGCAAACTCCTGAACGCACCTGAGCGGACGCTACGCACTGTAATGACTCGCCCAGCCTCCTGACTGAGGACTGATGACGAGGTCACAGGCCGAGGGAGCGACCGATGACTTCTTTCATGATTTCGGTGGTGCCGCCGTAGATGCGTGCGTCGGCGTAGGCCCGCGCGATCGGATATTCGAGCATGTAGCCATAACCGCCGTGCAGCTGCAGGCAGGTGTCCACGACCCGGCCCTGCAATTCAGTGCACCACCATTTGGCTTTGGCCGCGTCGGCGACGGTCAGTTCACCGTCGTTGCGCTCCTCGATACAGCGGTCGATGAATGACTGCGCGATATCCACTTCGGTGGCGATCTCGGCCAGCCGGAACTTAGAATGCTGGAAGGAGCCGATCGGCTGGCCGAAAGCCGTGCGGCTCCGGACGTAGGTCAGCGTCAACTCCAGGGCCGCTCGCGCCGCAGCCACCCCGGAGATGGCGATCGACAGCCGTTCCTGGGGCAGCCGGTCCACCAGATGGCCGAAGCCGCCGCCCTGGGTGCCGAGCAGGTTGGCCAGCGGGATCTCGACGTTCCGGAAGAACAACTCCGCGGTGTCCTGGGCGTGCTGACCCAGCTTGGCCAGGTTGCGCCCGCGCTCGAAGCCCTCCATGCTACGTTCCAGGACGAGTAGGCTCATCCCCTGGTGGCGGGCTCTCGGGGCGGTCTTCACAGCGGTGATCACCAGGTCGGCGTTGATGCCGTTGGTGATGAACGTCTTAGACCCGTTGACCAGATAATGGTCCCCACGCCTGACCGCGGTGGTGGCCATGCCCGCCAGGTCCGAGCCCATCCCCGGTTCCGTCATCGCGATCGCGGTGATCAGTTCTCCGGAGGCGATCCCCGGCAGCCAGCGGTGCCGCTGCTCCTCGGTCGCGAGGTCCAGGAAGTAGGGCAGGCAGATGTCGTTGTGCAGGGTCAACCCGAGCCCGGTCGCGGCGGCACCCGCGTGCATGACTTCCTCGCCGAGCACCGCATTGAACCGGAAGTCGTCCACCCCGCCGCCACCGAACTTCTCCGGGATCGCCATCCCGAGGAAGCCCGCCGCGCCTGCCATGGTGAACAGCTCCCGGGGCACGATGCCCGCAGCCTCCCAGGCTTCCTGGTGCGGGATGACCTCCTTCTCCAGGAAGGCCCGCACGCTGGCCCGAAAGTCCTCGTGCTCAGCGTCGAACAACCGACGATGCATACCGTCCAGAGTACGACCCTGATCCCCTCAGCGGCCTGGTCAACGCGGCGCATGGGGCGATGCAGGGTACGCTTCGTTCCACCTTGCGGTACCCGCCACGCTCTCCCCGGGTCCGCGCCCTGCACACCGGTATCCCTCACGCAGGAGACGGAATATGGTCGTTGAGCGGCCCGACAACGACAACCCAGCTGCCGAACCGGCCTCCAGGATCACGTTTGAGGTGCCGCATTCGGCGCGGATCTGGAACGACGCCTTCATCGAGCTCTGCGAGGGATACACGGAGAGCGGGGGCGTGCCCTACATCCCGCGCAGCGTCGAGCAGATCGGCCGGTGCTTCGAGGGACTGGAGATAGTGGACCCCGGCCTGGTATCGATCACCCAGTGGCTGCCGGACACCGGCAAGGACGAGCCGATGGACGCCGCCTACGGCGCCGTGGCGCGCAAGCCGTGAGTCCCGTCGTCCGTCATGTGCTCCAGAGCTCGTCGAGGACGCCCACGAACTCCTTCGCGGCCTCGGCTGGGTGCAGCCGCAGCCGCGACACCGCCAGCTGGTATACCTCGTCGTCGCTACGGCGAGCGATCACCCACACCACCACCACAGAGCCGTCCGGTTCTAGCCGGTAGACAATGCGGTAATCGCGGTCGCCGACGATCAGCTTCCGGAAGGTGGTGAGGTTACCACCGGCCTTGTTGCCCAGCGGTGCCCCTTGTTTCTCCGGCTCCACCCTGAGTTTCTTGAGGCCTTTGATGACGGTGATCTGCGCGGCGCCGTCGAGATCGTGCAGGTCGTCCCGCGCGTCCTCGGTGAGCCGTACTTCCGCCATCCCCCAGGCTCCACTCTCAGTCTTCGTCGTCCAGCTCGTCCAGGTTGATGCCGAGTTCCTCGGCCACCTCACCGAGGGCATAGCGTCGGCCACTGTCCGTGATCGTGCGGGCCGGGGCTACGCTGAGGAGCCGCAGGTCGCTCTCCAGTTCCTCGAGCCGCTGGATCCGTTCAATGTTCTCGACGCCCACCACTGCGGCGACGACTTTGTTGTTACGGAGCACGATCTGGGTGCGGCCACTGGTCGCGTCCTGGATGAGCCGGGAGACGCCTCTGCGGCTCGCCTCACTGACGCTGATCATGTCGTGGGTGTTGATGTTCATGTCGGTTGCAGCCTTCCCAGAATGATGTCTAGGATCCTACCCAGAATTCTGCCTGATTGTCAGCCCGGTTCCGCCGTCCTGGCGGCTTGCTTGATGGCTTCGCGGATGCGGAAGTAGGTGCCGCAGCGGCAGATGTTCTCGATCTTATCGATGTCCTTGTCGGACGGGTTGGGGTTGTTCCGTAACAAAGCGACCGCCGTCATGATCTGACCGGGCTGGCAGTACCCGCACTGCGCGACGTCCTGGTCCAGCCAGGCCTGCTGCACCGGGTGCAGCTCGTCACCGTCGGCCAGGCCCTCGATCGTGGTCACGTCCTGGCCGTCGACCTCGCGGATCGGCACCATGCAGGGCTGGATCTCGTTCCCGTTGAGGTGGCTGGTGCAGGCGCGGCAGACCCCGACCCCGCAGCCGTACTTCGGTCCGGTGACGCCGAGCATATCCCGCAGGACGTACAGCAATCCCAGGTCACCCGGGGCGTCGACGCTGACCCGCTCTCCATTGAGGGTGAAAGAGAACCGAGGCACGGTCAGCTCCTTGCGAAGGTGAGGGGGAAGCTGCGCGGCTTGGTGCCGGTGGCCCGGGCGTATGCGTTCGCGACCGCGCCACCGGCGGCGGACACAGTGGTCTCTCCAGCCCCGCCGGGCTCGTCGGTGGTCCGAGCCATGACGTACATCTCGACCTCGGACGGGTAGTGCCGCTGCTTGGCATAGCCGAAATCGGTGTAACTGGTCTCCCGGAATCCGCCGTTGTCAAGATGATTGCCTGCGTACAGCACTGTTGAGATGCCGTCGTTCAACCCGCTGAGCATCTGCGCCTCCAGTCCGCGAGGGTTGATCGGCAGCCCCGCGTCGAAAGCCATCACGGCCTTGTACACCCGGGGATTCTCGGGGTCGGTGGCGTCCAGCTCAACCAGCACGGCTACCGCGGAGCGGTGCTCCTCGTTGATCGCGAAGCCCTGGGCGTGCCCGGGTCTCATCGCCGCACCCCAGCCGCCCGCCTCGGCTGCCTTGTCCAGCACCGCGCGGACCCGGTCGTTCTTCAGCCGCTTGCGCCGGAACTGCACCGGATCCTCACCGAGCTCGGCGGCCATCTCCTCGATGAGGATCTCCCGGGAGGTGTGCGTGTAACCGGTGTACACCGCACGCCAGCTGCCGGTGTTCATAGCCAGCGGCACCTCGTTGAGCAACTGCGTGGTGGGGCCGAAGTCGTACGGCATCGTCACCATCAGGCTGAACACCGACTGCGCCAAGGTGACGTTGCCGTTGGGCAGGTGCGCGCCTGCGGCGGTCAACGCCTCCCCGAGCCCGTGCCGGAAGTCGGTTTCCACATTGCAGACCCGTTCCTCGTAGCTGAGGATCTGGCCACCGGCGTGGGTGAACCGATGCCGGGTGTAGGCCCGTGGGCGCA
Organism: Pseudonocardiaceae bacterium; assembly: GCA_050700355.1. GTDB lineage: Bacteria > Actinomycetota > Actinomycetes > Mycobacteriales > Pseudonocardiaceae. Next base: position 5,124 of record JBOHHE010000227.1, on the reverse strand, counting down.
TCCGGCCGTGCTGCATGTCGTCGGCCCGGCTCCACATCAGCTTGATCGGGCGGCCCACGGCCTTCGAGATCTGCGCGGCCTCCAGCGCGCCGTCGAAGTGCAGCCGCCTGCCGAACGAGCCGCCGCCGCGCACCACGTGCACGGTCACCTTGTTCACGGGCAGGCCGATCGCCTCGGCGATCGCGCTCTGGGCGATGATCGGCGACTTGAGCTCGGACCAGATCTCGGCGCTGCCTGCCCGCACGTCGGCGACTGCGCTGTTGGGCTCCAGCGAAGCATGGTTGACGAACGCCCAGTCGAACTCCCCGTCTATGAACTCGCTGCCGAGCTGTGCCGACGTCGACCCCGAACGGAGGGTCGGTGCGGTCAGCGGTGGGGCCGCCGCCCGCAACTGCCTGCGGATATCGGAGTCGGACAGCCCGTCGGCAGGACCCGGGCCGTACCTGGCCCTGATCGATTTTTGCGCGGCAAGCGCCTGCCCGAACGTCTCGGCCACGATCGCGATACCGGTCGGGATCCGCGCCACGTCGAGAACCCCGGACATTCCGCGCAGGGCGACTTCGTCGAAGTCCTCGACGGTGCCCTGGACCTGCGGCGCGCGGGCCACGATCGCCGGCTTCGCGCCCGGCACGTCCAGGTCCCAGCAGAACCTGGTCTGACCGGTGACGTGGTTACGCTGATCCGTCCGGGTGGTCGGCTGGCCGACCAGGGTGTACTTCTCGAACGGCTTCGGGGAAGGCCCGACCACCGGCTCGCCCAGCTTCGCGGCAGCAGCGGTCAGCGAACCGAACGAGGCCGACTCGCCGTCCGGGGCGATCACCGCACCGTTGCGGACCGTCAGTTTGTCGGTCCGGTAGCCGAATTCCTCGGCGTAGGTCCGCAGCAACCGCAAGCGTGCTCCGGCGGCGGTCAGCCGCACCGGATTGAACAGCTCACGGGTCGAGACCGAGGCGCCGGTGAGCTGGTTGAACAGCAGATCTGGGCGGGCGTCGGAGAGCACCACATCGACGTCGGAAAGCCGCGCGCCCATCTCCTCGGCCACCAGCATCGCCATCGCGGTCGTGATGCCCTGCCCGACCTCGGCGCGCGGCAGCTCCAGCACGATCCGGCCGTTCTCCTTGACCTCCAGGCGGAGCATGTCCGAGGTCGGGTCGGCGGCTGCCTTCAGCGCGTCACCGAGGTCGTAGAAGTCCGAGAGTGTTGGACCCGGCAGCGGTGGCAACGCGCTCGCCTGCGCCGGGCTGAGCTCGTCCAGGCCCCATCGGGCCGCGAGAGTCAATGTCGGTGCTGCGACCAGGTAGGTGAGGAACCGACGACGCCTTAAGGCGTCGCTACTGGCGGCGTGAGATTGGTGAGTGATGGCCGCTCTCCCTGTAGTGCTGCAACGTCTGTAGTGCTGCACCGTGTATCAGAACCATGACACACGGTGAGTTGACACACGGTGAGTTTAGGTGCGGCGAGAGAGACGGCGGGCGACCAGGGTGCCGCCCACGCCCAGCGTCACCAGGATTGTCAGCGCTGTGATGAAGGCGGGGGACGTGGGATCTTCGATACCGTCGCCCAGCCATACGTAGGCAACGGTGGGGGGCAGGACACCGATGGTGGTGCCGATCACATACTGCCGCAGGGTGATGGCGGTGATCGCGGAACCGTAGTTGACCAGCGCGAACGGGAATACTGGGATCAGCCGCAGCAGCAGCATCGCGGCGATGGCGCGGGTGGTGAGCAGCTCATTGAGCCGATCGATCCGGCGACCCGCCAGCTGCTCGACAGCTTGGCGGGAGAGCGCTCGGCCGAGCAGGAACGACCCGATCGCCCCGAGCACGGAGCCGCACCAGACCAGCAGCACGCCCAGCACGGGGCCATAGAGCAACCCCGCCGCCGCCATCAGCGGCGTCGCGGGGAACAGCGCCAGCGTCGCCAGCGCGAAGATCAGCACAAAGGCGACGGCACCGGTGGCTCCTATGCGAGCGGTCCAGCCACGGGCCGCGTCCAGTGCCATGGTCCCGTGGCTGATGGCGAGCCAGCCGAGTACTCCCAGCAGGGTGGTCAACAGGACCACCCGAGGCCAGGGGGAGCGAGCGATGCGGATCCACACCGAGACCTCGGTGTGTTTACTGGGTGAATCCTCGATCGCGGTCACTTACCCCCTCCTGGTGTCACTCGAAAGATACACAATGTTACGCTAAGCAGGCGACAGGAAGCCTGCCGCAGAGGTTACGGTTAACGTCGTTAAGGTGAACCTCGATGTTGATCGTGCCCGGAGGGATACTCCCGGTTGCGTTCGGGTGGTGCACTTCAATAATGCGGGGTCCGCACTGCCCCCCGCGCCGGTCACCGAGGCGGTGATCGGGCACCTGCGACTCGAGGCCCAGCTGGGTGGCTACGAAGCCGCTGCCGTGGCTGCCGACGCCGTGGCCGCCGTCTATCCCTCCATCGCCCGGCTGGTCGGGTGCGCCCCGGATGAGGTGGCCGTGGTCGAGAACGCCACCCGCGCCTGGGATATGGCCTTCTATTCCCTTCCATTCGCCCCTGGGGATCGCATTCTGATCGCCCGCGCGGAGTACGCCAGCAACGTCATCGCGGTGCTGCAGGTCGCCCGCCGGGCCGGAGCGGTGGTGGAGGTGGTCGACGATGACGAGTCCGGCCAGCTGGACATCGCCGACCTGCGACGGCGGCTGGCTGGTCCCGGTGGGCCGGTCAAGCTGGTGGCGATCACTCACGTGCCGACCTACGGTGGCCTGGTCAATCCGGCCGCACAGGTGGGCCGGATCACCCGGGATGCCGGGGTGGTGTTTCTGCTCGACGCCTGCCAGTCCGTGGGACAGCTGCGTATCGATGTCAGCCAGATCGGGTGCGACCTGCTTTCGGCCACGGGCCGTAAGTTTCTGCGGGCTCCCCGAGGTACCGGCTTCCTCTACGTCTCCCGGCCGCTGATCGAGCAACTCGAGCCGCCGTTTCTGGACCTGCACGCCGCCACCTGGACCGCGGCGGACGACTACGTCATCCGCCCGGACGCGCGGCGCTTCGAGACCTGGGAGACCAACGTCGCAGGCAAGATCGGCCTCGGGGCCGCTGTCGACTACGCGCTGTCCTTCGGGCTCGACGCCATCGAAGCGCGGGTCACCGCGCTTGCCGATCGACTTCGGCTGCGCCTGGCCGACCAATCCGGTGTGCAGGTGCATGACCAGGGCCGTCGCCGCTGCGGCATTGTCACTTTCACCGTCGATGACATGCCCGCCGCCCAGGTCCGGGACCACCTGAGCCAGGTGGGCATCAACACCAGCGTCTCGGCGACCACGTCAGCGCGGTTCGAGCTACCTCCCCGCGGGCCGACCCAGGTCGTCCGTGCCTCCGTGCACTACTACAACACCGATGACGAGATCGACCGGCTCTGCGACGCGCTGGAGAGCCTGCGGTTGTCCGGAGTGTGAAGATCACCAAAGATGATCTTGGAATTGAGTCGTATGTGGTTAAACGTCTGTGAACATGCCACACCGAAGGCGGGTGCACGTGCCATTGCGGCAACGCAGGTTGTACGCTCTGCTGTGGAAAGACACGGTTGGGGGGCGATCCGGTCTACCGGATCGGGGTTGGTGCGCTGTGCGCCTCGGCGTTGAGGCAGTGGCGGAAGTCGATCACCACTGCCCGTCTTCGACCCCGGATATCAGGGGACTGGCGATGACAGTGATGATTCGAATTGAGGTTGGCGATCGCATGGACACCTCATGAGTACCGCCGCGGCGGCGCCGGGCACCGGGTTGGTGCACCAGGCACTGTTCTACCACGACGCCGAGGAGTACGTGACCAGCGTCGAGAGGTTCCTCCGGGAGGGGCTGGAGCAACACGAGCCGGTGCTGGTGGCAGTGCCGAACTCCCATCTCGACGTGCTGCGCTCGGCGTTGGGCAGCTACGCAGACCAGGTCCGGTTCGTCGACATGGCCACCGCGGGCCGCAATCCCGGCCGCATCATCCCCGCTCTGCTCTATGCGTTCACCCAGGAGTACCCCACGCAACGGGTGCGCATCGTGGGTGAGCCGATCTGGCCGGGCCGGACTCCGGCGGAATACCGCGCTGCCCTGCAACACGAGGCGCTGACCAACGTTGCGCTGGCCGACCAGGCTGCCACCATCATGTGCACCTATGACCGGCGAGGGCTGGACGATGTGGCATTGACCGACGCCCGCCGGACTCATCCGGTTCTGGTTGAGTGCGGCGTGACCGAACCGAGCATCGACTACAGCGATCCCCGGGTGATCGCTGATGGGAGCTGTCGGGTGTTGCCCGAACCACCGGAGTTGTGGGGCGACATGCTGGTCTTCGGCTCTGCGGTGGACCTGCGGGTGGTCCGGCAGTTCGTCGAGGGCCTGGCGCTGCGGGCCGGTCTCAGCTCGGAGCGGGTGGGTGATCTGTGCCTGGCGGTCAATGAGGTTGCCACCAATACCCTGCTGCACACCGGCGAGCCCGGAATTCTGTCAATCTGGCAGGATCCGGACACGGAGTGTCTGGTGTGTGAGATCAGCGACAGCGGACAGCTCGCCAGCCGGTTGGTGGGCCGGATTCCGCCGGCCTCCTCAGACCCACACGGTCGCGGGCTGATCCTCGTCAACAACCTATGTGACCTGGTCGAACTGCCGACCGGCCGGATCGGCGCCGGAACCACCCTACGGCTGCACATGCGCCTGGGCCGCCCGTGAGGGTGCGGCTGCGCCACTCACGGGACTATCACTCACGGGACTATCTCGTCCATCGCTCGGTAGATCCGCTTGTCCGATACTGGGTAGGGAGTGCGTAGTTCCTGGGCGAAGTAACTGACCCGCAACTCCTCGATCATCCACCGGATTCGGATCAGCTCGGGGTTGTCGTCTGCCCGCTCGCCCACTTGTTCGCACAGCTCCCGGTAGGTCTGGGTGACGAATGCCACCTGGTGCATCAAGGTGCGGTCGCGGTCCGGTTCCCTGGGCAGCTTGTCCAGCCTGCGCCGGGCGGCTTGCAGGTAGCGGACCAGGTCCGGCAGCCGCGCTGCTCCCGTCGCGGTGACGAAACCGGGACCGATCAAGTCGGCCACCTGCGCCCGCACGTCGGCAATTGCCGGTCCCAGCCCCGAGCTGGTCGGCCCCGGGC
>JBOHHE010000226.1:0-9143 GCA_050700355.1 Pseudonocardiaceae bacterium | reverse complement strand
GCTTCAGGCGTTGACCTGGGGTTTTACTGTTCCCGTTCGAGCGAGGCGACGCTGATCGTCGCGTCGTCTATCGTCGAGGGTGAGCCGACCTGGGCGGAGGACGTCATGTTCGACGATGGCCTGATCCACTACGCCGGTGCCGCCACAGTCGGTGCGTTGTCGGCGCAATTCCCGGGCCTGCTGCGCGGGGTGCTGCGCCGCATCGCTGTTCCCGCCAGAATCGATGAACACCACGTTGACCAGCTCAACCAGGTCGTGGAGTTCTTCATCAGTTCCGACTGCCTGTTCGGCGGCGCCATGTCCCGCAACGCTGCTGCCGGACAGTTGGAATGGTGCTGTGCGGTGCTGGCTAAGTCGTCCATGTCCGATCCGGTTCGCCGGGCGTGGCAGTCGGGCACCGCCCGGTTGGCCGACGTGGCGGGTTTTATGTCGTTTGATTGCGGTGACTCTTTCGCTGCCCGCCGGTTTTTCCTCATCGCGTTGCAGCTCGCCGCAGAGGCCGGTGACGTGCAACAGCGGGTGCATGCTCTCACCAGCGCCGCCCGCCAAGCCGTCGAGTTGGACCGCCCCCAGCTCTGCCTGGACCTCATGCGGCTCGCGCATGGCGACGACCGCATCCTGTCTCCGGTGGCACGGGCTGTCCTGGCCAACGTCGAGGCTGTCGCGTTCGGCCGTCAAGCCGACATTGCCGCAGTCGAACGCGCCGTCGGGCAGGCCGATGAATTGTTCGGTCAGCGGACTGCCGACTCCGACGACCCGACCTGGGTCTGGTACCACAACAACGATGCGCTGATGACCGGCGATGGCGGACGCGCCCTGTTCGGCGCGGCTATGCACGCTGGCGACGCCCGCATCGCCGCCATAGCTGAACGTCGACTGCGGGTTTCCTATGACCTGCAACCAGCTGAGGCAGCCAGGTCCCGCAGCTTCGTCCTGATCCACGCTGCTTGCCTTGTGCTGCGGTTCGATGACCCGCACCGTGGCCTCGGCCTTGCCGAACAGGCCCTCGGCGAAGCCGTACCCCTACAGTCCAAGCGGATCGCCGACGACATCCGAATGCTGAGCAAGGCCGCTGCTTCGCTTGAAGGTGATGCGGCGTTCCGGTCACGGGTGCGCGAGTTGCGCCGAACCGCCAAACGTGTCGCTCAGGCTGTCGGCTGAGTCAAATCCGTCCCAGCCCACGGGTGCGGTGCCGTCTCGCAAAGTGGCCAGCCGAAACCACAGCTGCTCGACCTGGGGGGTATCCCTATGTGGTTGTCAAGCGGCTTGGGGTGGGTGCTTGGTAGTGGGTCTTGTTGCGGAGCATGGCGTAGAGGACGTCGCAGCGGCGTCGTGCGAGGTAGATGAGGGCGGCGTTGTGTTTTTTGCTTTCGGCTCGTTTGTGGTCGTAGTTTAGGTGCGGCTGGCTGGGTCGGAACCAGCCTCAGCCCGGTCGGATCGATGCCCGCAGCCCGTGCAGCTGCCTCAGCAGCCTGCACCATCAAGGCGCCCTCCCTGCAAGGCAGTGGTTATCGGCGTAGTGCGGCGCGGCCGTCGATGAGGATCTTACGTAGCCGACTCACCTCGGCGATCCGGCGTTCGGCGAGACGATCGGCGGCTACGGCGGGGGGTACGCCGTCGTGGTCGGCCAGCTCGAAGATTGACAGGGTGGTGTGGAAGATTTCGGCGACCCGGGCTCTGGCGCGTTCGAAATTGAAGCCGCCGATCTCGTCGGCGACCTGGATGACCCCGCCGGCGTTCACCACGTAGTCGGGTGCATAGAGAATGCCTTGCTCCTGGAGCAGTTTCTCCACGCCCGGGTGTTCCAACTGGTTGTTCGCGCCACCACAGACGATCTTGGCTGATAAGGTGGTGACGGTGGCGTCGTCCAGCGCCCCGCTCAGCGCGCACGGAGCGTATACGTCGATCGGTTCCCGGATCAGCGTTGCCGTGTCGGGTACCGCTATGACCTCGGGATGCGCAGCGCAGATCCCCGTGATAGCCGACTCGTCGATGTCGGCCACGATCACCCGCGCCCCATCGGTGAGCAGATGATCGACGAGATGCCTGCCGACCTTGCCCACCCCGGCGACGCCCACCCGGCGTCCGGCGAGGGTGGGCTCACCCCAGACGTGCTCGGCGGCCGCGCGCATACCCTGGAAGACCCCGAGCGCGGTCAGAATCGACGAGTCCCCTGCGCCACCGTGAACCGTGGACCGTCCGGTGGTGAACTCGCACTCGCGGGACACGACGTCCATGTCCTCGACATAGGTGCCGACGTCGCATGCGGTGACGTAGCGCCCGCTCAGGGACTGGACGAAGCGCCCGTAGGCGCGCAACAGCGCCTCGGTCTTGTGCCGGGCCGGGTCGCCGAGGATGACGGCTTTGCCGCCACCATGGTCGAGTCCGGCGAGTGCGTTCTTGTAGGACATGGCGCGGGACAGGTTCAGCACGTCAGCGAGCGCGTCGGCCTCGCTGGCGTACGGGTGGAAGCGGGTGCCGCCCAGTGCTGGCCCCAGTGCCGTCGAGTGGATCGCGATAATGGCGCGGAGCCCGCTGGGCTCGTCACGGCAGAACACGATCTGTTCGTGGTCGCTTGATTGGAATACGTCTGTCACGGTGATGGTGACTCCCCTCTGCTCGGTTGGGGTGGCCTCGAAGCTGCTTCGAGCCTAGGACCCCATGCTCGGCAGGCACCCTGCATCCACTGCCATAGGGGGGTGGCACCATCTGGGTGGGGTACGTGGTCACGGCGAGGGGAGCGAGGGTGCGAGGCGCCCGCTCGGGGCCACTCTGCTGGTACTGCCGTTCCTGGCGGTCAGCATGTTCGCCACGGTGCGAACACCCCGTCCGGTTTGAGCGGGGCCCGCTCAGCGGCCTCGTTGCTGCCACCACCAGCGCAGCAATACCGCCAGCGTGGCGAGCAGGCCGAGCAGGATCACCAGCTGACCCACGGGGGAGGACAGCCCGGTGGGATCGGCCTGAGCGAGCACCCCATCACGATATCTCTGAGCGCACCCCTAACCTGAAGGGGTGCGGATAACCCACTTCCGGCAGCGGATGGACGACGAGTTCGGCCCGGCCCGGGCCGCCGCGTTGGCCCACGACCACGTGTTCGCCGAACTCGGTGGCCGCACGGTGAACGGCGCCCTGGCCGCCGGGACCGACGCCAAGCAGGTATGGGCCGTGGTGTGCACCACCTTCGACATCCCCGAATCCCGCCGCTGACCCCACCCTCCGCGTGTCCGTCCTTCATGCCCGGTGTGTCAGTCTCTCCTGCACCGTGTGTCAGGCTCCCATGCCCGGTGTGTCGGCTTCTCATGTGCACCCCCTGCGGGCGCGGCAGATTGTGCACCGGCGTGTCCCCCTAACGTCGAACACGTGTTCGTCTAGGCTGTTGTCCACAGCCGGACCCTCTGTCCACAGATCCGGCATGCGCCGCCGCGAAGTGTCAGTCCCATCACCTAGCGTCGGCGTCGACCCAGAAGACCCCGATCAGCGAGGGTGGACCCTGCAGATGGCACCAGCACCGGACCGGGAGAAGGCGCTCGAGCTCGCCTTGGCCCAGATCGACAAACAACACGGCAAAGGCTCGGTGATGCGCCTCGGCGACCAGGGCCGGGCGCCCATTGAGGTAATTCCCACCGGCTCCATAGCGTTGGACGTGGCATTGGGCATCGGCGGTCTGCCCCGAGGCCGGGTGATCGAGGTATACGGACCCGAGAGCAGCGGGAAAACCACGATCGCGTTGCACGCCGTGGCCAACGCCCAGCGAGCAGGTGGGATCGCTGCGTTCATCGACGCCGAGCACGCACTGGATCCCGACTATGCGAAGGCGCTCGGCGTGGATACCGACGCCTTGCTGGTCTCCCAGCCCGATACCGGAGAGCAGGCGCTGGAGATCACCGACATGCTGATTCGCTCTGGCGCCTTGGACGTGGTGGTCATCGACTCGGTGGCGGCCCTCGTTCCGAGGGCGGAAATCGAAGGCGAAATGGGTGACTCGCACGTCGGCCTGCAAGCCAGGCTGATGAGCCAGGCCCTGCGCAAGATCACCGGGGCGCTGAGCAACTCGGGCACTACCGCAATCTTTATCAACCAGCTCCGGGAGAAGATCGGAGTCTTCTTCGGCTCCCCGGAGACCACCACGGGTGGTAAGGCGCTGAAGTTTTATGCCTCGGTGCGGCTGGACATTCGCCGGATCGAGACGCTCAAGGACAGCGGCGACGCAGTCGGCAACCGAACTCGCGTCAAGGTAGTGAAGAACAAATGTGTAGCCGCCGGAACCCACGTTTTCGACCCGGTAACGGGTCAGACCCACCTGGTCGAGGATGTCGTTGACGGCCAACTTCCGGTGCATGTAGTCGCCGCGGATAAGGCTGGCATGCTGCACAGCCGACCGGTGGTCTCTTGGTATGACCAGGGCGAACAGGAGGTGTTGGGTCTCCGGCTGCGTGACGGCACGGAGCTGTGGGTGACTCCCGATCATAAGATTCTGACTGAGAGCGGCTGGCGCCCGGCAGGTCAACTTGTGACCGAAGATCGGGTGGCGCGACCCCGCGAGTTCCTTGGGTTCGGAGAATCCGAGCCGATTACGCCGGAGCATGCGCGTCTGCTCGGTTACCTGATCGGTGGCGGTTACGTCGGTGGCAAGACCTCCGTGACGTGCATCAATGTCGTAGATGCACTCCATGCCGATGCGGCCAGGATCGCTGCGCAGCTCGGCTGCAACGCGAAGCCACACTCCACCGGTCTTCAGGTCGCCTTCTCACACCGTCCCGGCGAAAAGAACGGTGTCCTTGAGCTGTGTCGACAGGCTGAAATCTGGGGGAAGCTAGCATCGGAGAAGCAGATTCCGTCGCTCTTCTTCGCGCCCGAAGTCTCCGCCGAATTGGCCGCCAATCTGCTCTTCGGGCTGTTTGAGACCGATGGATACGTGAGTCGTGAGCAGGCCAGCGGGATCCGGGTGGGATACACAACCACATCGGCTCAGCTTGTTCAGCAGATACACTGGTTACTGTTGCGGTGGGGAATCGGTAGCACAGTGAGCCTTCGGGACCCGGATGCGCAACGGAGCAGCATGCTCCGCAGCCGTCGGCTCGGTAGGAAATTGCCCAGCTGGGAGGTACGGATCTCGGGAGTCGACAATGTCAGTGCATTCGCCGACGCCATTCCCATGTGGGGCCCGCGAGGGACTGTGCTTGTCAGGGAGCTTGCGTCGCTAGATGGTCGGTACCGGGGATCTCAGCGGATCTATCTGTCCGCTGAGGTGATCGAGCCAGTGCTCAGCCACCTAGTCGATCGCGGTGTGACTGCTCAACAGGCAGCCCAGCTGATCGGGAAGTGGGCGGGTGACCCACAGGGTGGGATGAGGCAGGTACTGGGGGCAAACCGACTCTGTCGGGATAGGCTGGCGCGTCTCGCGGACGCCCTTGATGACGCGTTTCTTCAGGAGATTGTCGCTGAGGAGCTATGCTACTCGCGTATTGTCGCGATTCTGCCGTCACAACAGTGTCGGACGTTCGATATCGAGGTCGACGAGCTACACAACTTTGTAGCGAACGATGTGGTGGTTCACAACTGCGCACCACCTTTTAAACAAGCAGAATTCGATATTCTTTACGGTCACGGGATCAGCAAGGAGGGTTCGCTGATAGATATGGGTGTTGACCAGGGCGTGGTCCGTAAGTCGGGTGCCTGGTACACCTACGAGGGCGACCAGCTCGGTCAGGGGAAGGAGAACGCCCGCAAGTTCCTCGGGGACAATCCCGACATCGCCACGGAGATCGAGAAGCGGATCAAGGACAAGCTCGGCATCGGTGCGAAGCTGGACGATGACGGGACGGTGCCTGCCCCGGCGGACTTCTGATGCTCCCGATAGGTGAGACGCCGGAGAGCGCGATGGCAACGCACGAACCGAGTGCGGGCATAGATCCTGGGATGCGGGCGCGGGGGATCTGTCTGAAGTTACTCACCGCGCGGCCTCGCAGCCGTGCCGAGTTGGCTGAGGCGTTGCGTCGAAAAGGAATCCCCGAGCAGGTCAGCGAGTCAGTGCTCGATCGCCTGGGTGCGGTGGGCCTGGTGGACGACGCTGTCTTCGTCGAGACAGCGGTGTACTCCGGGCATACTTACCGTGGCCTGGGTAGGCGGGCACTGACCACGGAGCTCCGTCGCAGGGGGGTGCCCGACGGGCTCGCTCGCGAGGCGGTTGCCGCGGTGCAGCCCGAGGATGAGGAACAGCGGGCCCGCGAGCTGGTTCGGCGCAAGCTACGCACCAGCACTGTGCGGGACTCCAGCACCCTGGCGCGCCGGCTCGCGGGGATGCTGGCCCGCAAGGGCTACTCCGAAGGGCTCGCCTTGCGCGTGGTGCGCGACGAACTCGGTTCCTGCGGCTGGGGCGGCGGAATCGAGCCTGGAGACGTCGAGCCAAGCCCCGACTGACCGTCCTCGGGCGAGATGAACTCGACGCCGGCTGGGAGATCGTTGTGGACGTAGGCATCAGCCAGCAGGTCCAGCAGGGTGGAGCGGAACTCCTCGGCGGCCCGGGTTGGGTGCATGTCCTTGCGGTGGGCCAGGGCGATCGTGCGAGTGGGGATGGGAGGCACGAACGGCACGCCACGCAGCTTCGGGCGACTCGCCAGGACCATGCTGGGGACTACCGCGATCCCGAGCCCGGCTTCGACAAAGCTGAGTACCGCATCCATCTCACCCCCCTCAATGGCGAAGTGAGGCTGGAAACCGGCGCGCTGGCAAGCCATGAGGGTCATCGATCTCAGGTCGTAGCCCTCCCGGAACATCACCAATGGCCGGTCTCGGAGGTCATCGATCTGGAAGGAGTCGAGGGCGAGATCCATGGTGCGCGGCACCGCTACTGTCAGCTGCTCCCGAAGGATGGGCGCGGTGTCCAAGGTCGGATCCCCTCGGTGCAGGGGAGAGGTGATCACCGCCAGGTCGATGGCTCCTTCGGCGACCTGGCGCACCAGATCACGGGATCCGCTCTCGTCGATGACGAGCTGTAGCCCGGGATAGCGGATGTGGAAGCGGGCAAGCGCGTCGGCCAGCAGGCCGGTGCACAGGCTCGGTGTGGCACCCAGCCGCAGCCGTCCCTGGCGGAGTTCGGCCAGCTCGTTTATCTGCAGACGGGCCGTCTCGACGTCGGCCAGGATTCGTTTCGCGAAGGGGATGAGCGCCTCACCGGCTGGAGTGAGGCTCACATTGCCCCGAGCCCGGTGGAACAGTTCGCTGCCGAGCTCGCGCTCGAGGTTGTGGATCTGTTTGCTCAAGGACGGCTGTGCGACGTGGGAGAGCTCTGCGGCACGGGTGAAGTGGCGGGCTCGGGCGACAGCGAGGAAGTAGACAAGCTGCTGCAGCTGCACGTCAATAGTCTAGAGCTATCGTAACGAGCGTCACCATATCTTTGACCTGTGGCACCCGCGCACTCTACCGTCAAGGAGAACCGCCCGACCGTGTGTCGACGGTCGACCATCCACTCGCCCCGCCCGGTAACGCTGGTTCTGCTGAGCGATGGGACCCCTGACCACCTACGTCACCGAGCCGAATCGACGTCATGACCACTACCTCGCCCGCACCGCCGCCCCGGGTGGTCCAGCCCGGACGGGCAGCCATCGCTGGACGGACCCTGCGCACCGACCGCTGGTGGCTCGGGCCACTGCTGACTTTCCTCGGTCTGATGACCTTTGTCGGCTATGCGACGGTCCGAGCATTCATGCAGGATTACTACTGGGTGGCGGAGTACCACTATCTCACGCCGTTCTACTCCCCGTGTTTGAGCATGTCCTGTATTCCAGAATCGGCGCACTTCGGTCGCCCGTTTCCGGAGTTTCCCTTCTTCCTGCCCTTGGCTATTGTCAGCCTACCGTTCCTGCTCTTGTTCCGGTTGACCTGTTACTACTACCGTAAGGCTTATTATCGAGCCTTCTGGTTTTCGCCTCCCGCGTGTGCGGTCGGTGAGCCGCACAAGACTTACAGCGGCGAGACCCGGTTCCCGCTCCTCGGGCAGAACCTGCATCGGTACTTCTTCTACGCAGCGCTCCTGATCTCGGTGCTCAACACCTATGACGCCGTCCTCGCCTTCAATGGCGAGAACGGTTTCGGTATCGGGCTCGGCAACATCATCCTGCTTGTCAATGTCGTGCTGCTGTGGGCTTACACATTGTCGTGCCACTCGTGCCGGCATATCCTTGGTGGTAAACTGAGGCACTTCTCGAAGCACCCGCTGCGGTACCGGGCGTGGATCGGCGTCTCGCGGCTCAACGGGCGGCACATGCAGCTCGCGTGGGTCACGCTGGGAACCCTGATGCTGACCGACGGCTACATCGCGCTGGTCTCCTCTGGCGTGCTTTCCGACCTGCGCATTTTCAACTGACGAGGATCCGATGACCGAAATCGAGCGGCACGACTACGACGTCGTGGTGATCGGCGCGGGCGGCGCCGGGCTGCGGGCCGCGATCGAGGCCCGCGAGCTGGGCAAACGTACCGCCATCGTTTGTAAGTCCCTGTTCGGCAAGGCACATACCGTGATGGCCGAGGGCGGTATCGCGGCGTCGATGGGCAATGCCAACCCCCGAGACAACTGGCAGGTACATTTCTGCGACACTATGCGCGGAGGCAAGTTCCTCAATAACTGGCGGATGGCTGAGCTGCACGCGAAGGAGGCGCCGCAACGAGTATGGGAGCTGGAGACCTACGGCGCGCTGTTCGACCGCACCAAGGACGGCAAGATCAGCCAGCGCAACTTCGGCGGGCACGAGTACCCCCGGCTGGCGCACGTCGGTGATCGAACCGGGCTGGAGCTGATCCGCACGCTGCAGCAGAAGATCGTGTCGCTGCAGCAGGAGGACTTCACTCAGCATGGCGACTACGAGGCCAGGCTCAAGGTCTTCGGCGAGTGCACGGTGACCGACCTGCTCAGGGATGGGGAGGCGGTGTCCGGGGCGTTCGGCTACTGGCGTGAGACCGGCCGGTTCATTCGATTCGACACGCCAGCGGTGATCCTGGCCACCGGCGGGATCGGTAAGTCCTTCAAGGTCACCAGCAACTCGTGGGAGTACACCGGCGACGGGCACGCGCTGGCCCGGCGCGCCGGCGCGACGCTGATCAACATGGAGTTCCTGCAGTTCCACCCGACGGGCATGGTCTGGCCG
>JBOHHE010000225.1:0-5259 GCA_050700355.1 Pseudonocardiaceae bacterium | reverse complement strand
TCGCGCTGGCCCAGCGGGACAAGGGATGCAGCTTCCCCTCCTGTCATCGCGCACCCCGTTACTGCCACGCCCACCACATCATCCCGTGGCTCGACGGCGGCGCGACGACATTGACTAATCTGTGCCTGCTCTGTGAGTACCACCACGTCATCGTGCATCGCCAGGGCTGGCACATCCGACTCGACCGACACGGCCTCCCCGAATTCACCCCACCCCAGATCATCGACCCCCAACACCGCCCCCTGCACAACCCACTCCGACAATAGCCAGGTCGTACGAATAACGTTCTCACTCACTCGTTCTCTCCATCGCCACCGTGGCGTCGCCGCTGACCTCACGAGCTGCTTGGTCCCGTTTTTTCAGCCACCTCCGCACCTCGTCCAGGGTCACGTCCGGTCCCGCGCTCTCGCGTAGTTGCCACCACACGACGTCCAGTGGTTGTCCCATGGCGAAGGTGAGCGCTCGGTACACGGTGCATCGCGGACGTCGCCACAGCGGCCAGCCCCGCTGCGGCCATCTACAGAATCGGCATTGTCCCCGTTTGTTCACCTGGTGTTGCTGTAGTAGTAGCACCATGCCCATGAGCAACCGTACCGTTTGTATTTCCACCGCTCTTGGTTCGCGTGGCTGGTCAGCGCCGAGCCAATTCGCCAGTTGCTCAAGTTGTTCCAGAAGTAGCCGGTACCTCGTCCCCCACACAGTGCTCACTGTTTCAGTCGGGCTCTGCGGTGTGCTCGGGAAGTGCGACTCCTGATGGGTCGCCGCCGAATGCGGCGACCAGCGCTTGGCGCATCGGCGCCGCATCCTCGGCGGTGAGATAGGCAGCTGGCCCGATCCGCCAGCCCTGGAGCAACAGCGCTCCATCACCCATCTCGGCCACCAGCACCGTGAGTGGTACCGGTGACCCTGGTCGGATACTGCGCTCGGTACCCCACTGCGCTCGCTGGTCCGGACCGTTGCCGTGACGAGAGTCGTCGGTGCCGTGGTCTGCCCGATTGCCTTCGCGCTTCATGTACTCCAACCCCGTCGCTGTGTCGTCGTGTACGGCACCCAGGGCCGGGGAGTTTCCGGGCTGGGGGGGAAGCAGCCTGGCGCTGCGCCCGACCCTGGGGCCTAATGAGGACATCAACGCATGAATCACCAGCTGAAGGAGCCCTGAGCCGCATTGTTCAACGGAGGCCTCAGTCGATATGTGTTCGTCCTGCTACGCTCCGTGCGCAAATCTCGGAGCGCCGGTCGCCACCGCAGAGAGGGGCTGGACGTGGCCCGCGAACCCGCGCACGTGCTGGAATTGCGGCGCGCCTTAGGACAACTCCTGTCAGTCTGCCGTCAGGATGCGGGGTGGACCCAGCGCAAGCTCGCCAAGGAGCTGAACTATCACCCCACCGCCATTTCCCATATCGAAGCAGGCCGCCACCCCGCGCCGCGTGAGTTCTGGGAGCGCGCCGATGAGTTACTCGCCGCAGACGGCGTGCTGCTCGACGCGTATCAGGCGCTGGTCACCGCCAAACAGGACGCCGCGAATGAGGTCGCTGTCGCTGAGAAGACCCGACGTCAGGCTG
The DNA here is from genome assembly GCA_050700355.1 of Pseudonocardiaceae bacterium. Taxonomy (GTDB): domain Bacteria; phylum Actinomycetota; class Actinomycetes; order Mycobacteriales; family Pseudonocardiaceae. The sequence continues at coordinate 3,697 of JBOHHE010000225.1, read as the reverse complement.
TGCAGCCGGCACAAGCCAACGGCGGCACGAGCGGTCGACGGACAGCGCTCAAACTGAGCGTGGCGGCGGCTCTCGCTCCCGAGGTGTTGAGCCGGGTCCTGGCGGATTCCGCGGCCGAGGCGATGGAGTTCACCCGGCAGGCCGGAATCTCCTCGGTCGGACGCGGCGCGCTGGAGCATCTGGAGCTGGTGATCAGTGATCTCAGCTGTGGCTATTCGACCGAGTCACCCGCCGAACAGTTCGTCGTGGCCCGAGCCTATCGGGCACGTGTAGATGAGCTCATCCGCAGCCGCCATACCCTCAAAGAACTCCGGGATCTTTACGTCTATGCCGGGTGTCTGTCCGAGTTGTTGGCCTACCTGGCGCACGATCTCGGCAACCCCCGGACGGCGCAAGCCTACGCTGTGGACTGCTATACGTACGGGGAACAGGCAGAATATGGTGAACTGTGCGGGTGGGCCGCCGACGTCATGACGACAATCACGACGTATATCGACCGTCCAGATAGAGCGGCGCAGGCAGGAATGAAGGGTATCGCCCAGATTCCTACCGGCCACCCGTTGGCCATCCGGCTTCGCGCTAAGACAGCTAGGGCCTACGCCCAGCTGGGTGATCGTGAGACGTTCGAAACCCTGTTCAGCGAAGCCCGTAACCTGCACGACAAGATGTCCACGCAAACGCCCAGCCGATTTACCCTTGACACCGGCGCGATGGCGTCGTATGCGATCTCCGCGCATCCCGCACAGGCATACATGTGGCTCGGCGACTTCCACATGGCCAAAAAACACAGCGAAATGGCGCTTGCCGCGCATGAGTCAGCCAACGGTGACGGCGCACCCGGTAAGGGCTCCATCGCCCGTCTCAATCTGGCCACCTCGCTGGTCCATTTGGGCACACCAGAGGAGGCTATTGCCCTCGGCAGCCAGGCATTGACCTGTACCAGCGCGCTCGGCTCCGTTCTGACGCACGCTCGAGATCTTAATGCTGTGCTCGTCAGCCGGTATCCGACGTTGACGTGTGTTCGTGATTTCCAGGAGCAGTACCGTCAGTTTGCGCGGCGCCCGACCCTCAATGCCAGCTGAGCGCTGAGAGTCAGGATGGCTCCGCTCACGACTCCTGGGCGCGGAGCAAAGGCTTCCTGGTGTACTGCACGGGCGCGGATCGCATTGTATTCGGCCAGCAGTAATCCTCCAGCTTCACCTCAGCCCGCCGACGACCTACGACGCGGACATAGCCGAGATAACGACCTCGATCGGCCTCGATGGTCTTGATTTCCGCAGTGTTGTCCGGACACGCTGCTCGCTGCCAGTCGAGCCAGACCTGCCAGCCGTCCGGCATGGTGTCGGCCGCGTCGATATCCACCAGGTGGGTCCGTTCCCAGTGCCGACGCCACCAGGCGGCCGAGTGAAGGCACCAGAGGTCCTGCGTCCAGAACTCTCGAAGGTGATCGGGAACCGGGCCTTCGATTTCCTGGACCAGGCCGGCTCCCGCGATGCCCACCGGTCCGCCCGGCTTCACAAAATTTGCGAGGTAGTTCAGGTACAGATCGTCGGTACCGAAGTACGGAAATGAGTCGATGCACACGATGGCGTCGAAGAACTCCGCGGCGAACGGCAACGCTCGGGCGTCTGTGTGGAGCGGGAAGACACCGTCTTCGATACCGGCGTCCCGGATGCGCTGGATGTTCTCCGAGGCGCTGAACCACAGGTCGGTCGCCCACACCTGCACGCCGAATTCGCGTCGCAGGAAGATCGACGACGCGGCCCTTCCGCAACCGAGGTCCAGTACCCGCATCCCGGGTCGCAAGTCCAGAACAGTGGTGAGCCACTCGGTCAACCAGAGCGCATTGGCCCCGCCGCTGGCATGGGTGATAACCCATTCTGGGTGATACTGGGACGAGCGCGGAAATCGCTCCGAGGCGAGCCGCTGATCAGGATCCACGGGGATCGAGTGTATGACACCACGCGCGGCGGCCGAGACGCGCGGTTGTCGGTACTGGCTGGTCTCCCTGTGTTCCACCGTCCGGTTCATCGGGACCACCTGTGCCGAGGCGACGGCGTCGGCATACCAGCTGGCTGTGCGGCCCGTGATGGATTCTGGAACTCAGATCAGCCTACCCGCATGGGTTCACTCGAGGATCTTTCCGTACTTCTTGAGCTGGTCGTAGTTTTCCATGATCGCTTCGTGAATGTGTTCGGGCTTAAGTTGGCCGGGACCGTACTTCGCGCGCAGGTCGATACCGATCTGCACCGCCACATCGTCGCCGGGATCTAGCGTGTCCTGGCCGATAAGGTCTGCCGCCCGTGAGCCGAAGTGCAGTTCGTCTGCCCCGAAGCCCGCATCGATCCCCACGTAGCCGAAGTGGATGTTGGACCAGACCTCGTAGCTGATCTTGCCCTTGGCGCCGGGGATGGGAGAGAAGACATCATCGCGTTCGCGCATGCCGTGCTCGGACAGGATCTGCTCCTTGTGGTCCCAGTCTCCGCCCGGTCTAACCTTCAAGGCCCACAACCCGTACGCGCTTAATTTGCAGGCAGGGCCAAGGCTGATGAAACCCAGAATAGTATCTTCTGTGCACTCGGAGGAGTTTAAGTTCTCCAGGAGGTTCACCGTTGTCGAGTCCGAGTTGTTCACCATCTCCGCGTACATGGTAGCGGTGATGGAGTCGTACTCTTTGCGGCGTTCCTCTCGGTACTTGCGCGCGGCCTCCTCGGTTCGGGCCGCTGTGGCTTGTGCCTGCTTGGCGTTCGCCTCGGCGTTCTTCGCTGCTTTTGTTGCGGCCCAGGCATGGGCCGCAGCCGCCTTGGCGGCGTTGTTCGCCGCTACCGCATGCTTCTCCGCCTGCGCTGCGGCACTACGGGCGGTGGCGGCATCGCGGGCCGCCTGTGCCGCCGCGTTGCGTGCGGTGGCAGCTTCGCGCTCGGCCGCGACGGCGGAAAGTCCGGCGATGACCGCATCGCCGCGTGCGGCGTTGGCGGCCGACCTCGCGGCCCTGGCGTCCGCACGGGCTTGCGCATCGGCCTGGGCGGCGCGCGCTGCCGAGGCCCGTGCGGCAGCGCCGTCGACAGCTGCCTCGGCTGCGGACTGCATGGCGTCGGCGGCCGATCGGGCCGCATCCGAGGCGGACCTGGCCACAGCCGCGGCCGCCTGGAACGCGGGTGCGACGTCAGCAGCTGCCCGCTGCGCGGCCTCCTGCGCCGACCTCGCGGCCACCAAAGCCTCCACTGCCCGGTCCCGCGCTGCCGTTGCCTGCTCCGCGCTGATCGACCTGGCTTGCTCGGCTACCTGGATCGCATAGTCCGCGGCCAGGTCGGTCCCGGTGAACGGCTCGGCGATCCGGATCGCGTCGTTCGTCGGTTCGGCGACGGCTCGTGATGTGGTCTGGGCAGCGTAGGCCGCCCGAATCGCGAGACCGGCCTGCACCGATGCCGCGATGGCCTCATGAGCCGTCGCGTCTGCCTCATCCCTGGTGTAGTTGGCGTCGCGCAGCGCGGTTCCGGCGGCTGCCGCGGCTTGTTCGGCGAGCCCAACAGCGGTACGCGCGGCTTCGGCGGATTTGGCCTCCTCCGCGGTGGCCTCGGCGGCCTGGGCCTCGGCGAGCATGGCCTGGGAGTGGGTTTCGGCCGCATCGGCCTCGGCCCGGTTCGCGGCCTCGTTGGCCCGGGCGGCGGCCGCGTCGGCCTGATCGGCGAAGGCC
>JBOHHE010000224.1:0-23017 GCA_050700355.1 Pseudonocardiaceae bacterium | reverse complement strand
TGTGGGGGTAGAGCCCACAACGCCACTCACGAGCGCAGCCATGCTCAGCAGTTTTGGCCCGTATTGATGCAGTCGACCACTTCTTCCATCAGAGCCTCGGGCATCATGTTCATGAAGTCGGCGTGGTCGGTGCTCGGGTCGTGCTGCTGTTCAGGAAAGGTATCCATGGCGAAAGCGTCGCCGTCTGGCCGGTCATAGGTCAGCGTCATCCGCAACTGCGGAACGGCAACGGTGCCTCCGTCACAGGATCCGTCCTCCTGGGGGAAGACGATGTGGTCCCGGTGGTTCGCGGAGTCCAGATTCTGTCCGTCCCAGCAGCTGGGGAAATCCAGGACACGCATCAGGTTGCTGCCCTGCGGGCACAGCGGGTACTTCTCGGTGGTGCGGTCTTCGAAGCCAGAGCAGGTCCACGCCGCTTTTGCGTTGGCGTTCCCATTAGTCACTGCCTTGGCATCCCCCATGATGATCGCAAGGCCCTTCGGCATTTCGGTCACTTCGCCTTCCGGGCTGCCGCGGAAAGTCAAGTCCACCGAGGCCGGCTGGAGGATTTCACCGACGTTGCCGTCGAGGCCACCACCGTCAGCATTCGCATCGTCGCCCTGCCCATTGGTATCCCGGATCACGGGCCAGAAGTAGGTCGACTTGTCACCCTTTGCGCAGGTGGTGTCCGCAGCGTCGAGGCTTTCATCATTGGAGAACGCATCCGTGGACAGGTTGCCGACATAGTCGTGAACGTGCTGAGCGCCATTTACCTTACCCGGGGCGACCATGAAGTTGTCCGAGTTGAGGTGACCCTCTTCGTTCGTGCCGCAGACACTGGTAAAACTGCCGGTGGAGGCATTGTCTCCGGGCTCAGGCTCCGCGACGTTCGGTGACACCTGCTGGATATCGACGAAATCATCGGCGAAGGGGCCACCAGCCTGGTCCCGACCAGGAAAATCCTCATCAGCCGAGCCGCCGTTATCACCATTGTCGTCCCCTCCGCTTCCACCTCCGTCGCCGTTGCCTCCACCATCGTTGCCTTTACCGTTATTTCCTCCGCCGTTGTCGCTTTTACCGTCATCACCTTCGTCGTCGTTACCTTTGCCATCGTCGTTGTCGCCATTTTTATCGTCGCCACCGCCGGTGTCATTGTTGGCTTCGCCACCGTTATCATCGCCGTTATTGTTTTTGTTATCGTCATCCTCATTGTCGGCGCAACTCAGAAGACCGCTGGATTCCGCACCCCGACCGAGTTGATTGCCAGGCTGATTACCCTCGGCGGCAGGCGGCGCGGTGAGCTGTTCGCCCCGCAACTTCGCCAGCATGTCGCTCAACACCATCACCTGTCCGACTCGACAGGTGACTTGGTCACCTAGACCTGTGACGCGGCTGGTCGACTTCGCGTTGTCCGCAGAGGCGGTGCCGGTGGCGATCACGATCCCGCCGGCGGTCAGTACCACGGCAGCCGCAGCGATCAGCCGCGCCGGCGTGGCGATCCTGTGCTTTCCACGTGCCATCTTCAGCCTCATTCTTCTCATATAGGTGGGTCGATAAGGAATTGCTGATAGTGGGAATGCTCACCAGCGCTGGGCGGCATGGCGTGGTCGAGCCGGAATATTCCGAGGTGCGTGCGACGCCTGCCGTGTTCGGCGCTGATTTCGCGACCGCAGGCCGGCGACTCCCAGCACGCAGAGCAGCCCGACGATCGCCAGTAATGAGGCGATGTACACGAAGGCCGCGAGATAGAAACCTCCCCCACCGTCCGTCGTGGCCTGGGCCACCGGGCTGATGTGCTGCTGCTCATGGGAGACCGGCGGGACAGCGGCGACAGCCGAGGGGACAGCAGCTGCGGCTCCCGGAGAGCCACCCGCCGGAAGCGCCGGACCAGCAGGTACCTGGGGCTCGGACAGTGCGGCGTAGTCGACCAGCCCGGTGCTCTCCAGGTACTCGTGGTGTCGGGTGACGAACTCGGCAGCGGTGGTGGTGAACGCCCGGATCTGGTCGTTACGGGTCTCAGCGCGGACCGTCGCCAGGATCGGCAGCACCTTGCCATGCGCGGCCCGGAGCCGTTGGACGAATGTGCGGTCGAATTCCGAATCCGTCTGGCCCGCTATCTCGGCCATCCAGGCCTGTTGCTGCTCGCTGGGCTGATTGGGCAACGGCACACCGAGCCGCGCGGCGACCTCACGAACCTGGTTGTCCAGATCGGCATGCTCGGCCGAGATGAGCCCGCCCACTTCCCGCACTCGCGCACTGCTGCCCTGCTGCTGCGCCTGCTGGCCGGTGGGGCCCTCCCACAGCCCGGCCTGCCGGACCTTGATCAAGACATCCCGGTCCGCCGGCCCGAGCGGACCCCAGGCCGTCTGAGTGAACTCTGGTTGCGCGGTTGTGGACCCGAATCGCGTCGTGTTCCAGTACTGAAACACAGCCACCGTCAGTGCGGCGATCACAGCACCGACGACCGTCCAGCGGAGGAAGCGGGGTATCGGGGAACGCACGGGATCAACCTTTCTTGGGTCGAAGATCAGACAAGGTCGAACTGTTCGGTGTGAATCCGCGGGTGGGGAATGCTCAGCGAGTCGAGCGCCACTAGCGCATCGGTGACCAGCCCCGGCGGACCGCAGATGAAGTAGTCGAGTCGATTTCGCCAGAAACGATCAGGCAGCAGCTCGGCGAGCAACTCCTCATCGACGGAGCCGGTCGCGCCGGTCCAACCCTCCGGCGGTTGGCGAAGCAGTTCCACAATGGTGAGATTCAGCAGTTCCCTGAGCCGGCCGAGCTCCGCGCGGAACAGCAAGTCCTCTGCGGTTCGAGCCACCACCACCAGCCGATGGCTGCGCTCATCGCGTCGATGCGCCAACGTCCGGAGCATGCTCATCATGGGAGTGATCCCGACTCCCGCGGCGATCATCACGACGCCGGCGGTGTGCTCGAGGTCGACGGTGAAGGCCCCGTGTGGACCGTCCACCCACACCCGGCTACCCGGCCGCAGCTGGCGCAGCTCGTGAGTGAAGTCACCGGTGTGCCGAATGGTGAACTCCGTCCAGACCCCCAGGTGGGCGCTGGAGGCGATGGTGAACGGGTGCTCTTCGGCTCTGATCGAGGGATCCAGACGTAGCCAGGCGAACTGGCCCGCAGCGAACTCGAGGCTCCGATAGCCCTGTCGATGGCGATCTCGGCGAGGCTCGAGGACCAACGTGCTGACGGTGTCGGTCTCCGGCCGGACCTCCCGGACGATGAATTCGCGGCGCGGGCCGAACATCGGCCGCCACACCCACCGGTAGGTCAGCACGCCCAGCACACACAGGGCGAGGCCGATGAGCCAGCCACGCATCGCGGAGTCCCGGACCAGGTGATCCAGCAACCAGATGTGCAACGCGGTAAGCACGAGCACCGAACCCGCCAAGGCCAGATGCACCCAACGCCACACCTCGTAGCGGTGCCGCAGCTTCCTGCGCAGCAGCGTCAGCATGATCAGTGCACCGAGCGCCACGGTGGCGCCGGTGGCGGCCCGGGCGCGCCCCGGTGCCTGGCCGAGGTGGAGTAACGCGACGTTGGCCGGATCAGTCGCGATCACGAGCGCGATGTGCGCGAGCACGAGCACCGCGGCCATCAGCCCGACGTAGCGGTGCATGCCGAGCACTCCCTCGATGCCGAAGGTGCGCGTCAGCGAACGCAGCCGCGACGGCAACACCACCGCACAGACCAGAACGGAGGTGGCCAGCAGACCCACGCCGACGGACAGCCGGGACATCAGCGACGAGTGGTCCTCAGTGCCCAGGCCGAGCAACAACGGCGCCAGAAGAACAGCGACGAATGCCATCGCCCAGAGCGTGCGCGCCAAGTGCCGTTGCATGGAGCGCACGGTAGGGAGGAGACAACCCCGACTCGGGCAAACCTGAGAGCGTTACCAGCTCGTTGTCGCCGATCCGGCCGCGAGGCGCGACGAACGCCTTCCGAAGGGAGCCAATGGCGCATCGAATTACTCCCGATGCACGGTAACGCTCTCAGCAGACCTGTCCGGCCCTGAGATCAATCAGCACATTCTGCCGTTCGCAGATTGTCCAGAGCCGCACGACGCGTAACTTTGGCCGGTGATGCAGCCAGATCAGCGACTGACGGCCCTCCGGCACCTGGTGGTCCTCGCGGTGCCCCTGCACCACACAACGAGCCGGATGCTCCATTCGATACGGGAATCAGGATTCAAGACCCGGATCATCGACACCATCCCGGAAGTACTTGCCACCGCCCGCTCCGCGAACCTGGCCGCGATAGTGCTCGACATCGCGCTGGCCGGGCCCGATCCGGCAACGGTGCTCAGTGAGCTGCGCAGGGTCGCGCCGCAACTGCCGGTAATCGCGCTGACCTCCCGGGAACAGCGGGAACACACCGTGTCACTGTTGCGCAGCTGCATGGACGATTACCTGACCACCCCGTTCCCCGTCGAGGAATTGGTCAGCCGGCTTCGGTTGCGGGTACACGTTCGGCAGCACAGCAACCGCACCGTGCTGCGGGTGGGGGTGATCACCATCGATACCGCGCTGCGGCTGGTCAGCATCGCAGGCGAGCTGGTCCGGCTCTCACCCACCGAGTACCGGCTGCTGGTCGCGCTGGCCGAGGCGCATGGTCGGCCGGTATCGCAGGGTGAGCTGGCCACCGCGGTCTGGAGCCGGCCGACGAGCTCCAATCTGGTGGAGGTCTACATCGGTTACCTGCGTCGCAAGCTGGACTCCCCCGACCGGATCCGCACCATCCGCGGCACCGGTTACCTCCTTGAGGGCTAAACCTCAGTGACTCTCAGGATGTCTCGAAGTCCAGGCTGGGCGTCAGCACGCCCTCCAGCGCGAGTAACCAGCGCTTGACCTCCAGCCCTCCACCGAAGCCGCCCAGCCCGTCGGCGGCCAGCACGCGGTGACACGGCACGATCACGGGGATCGGGTTCGACCCCATGATCGACCCAACTGCCCGCGCGGAGTCCATGGCGTCGAACGCTGCGCTGCGAGCGGCGAGCTCACCGTAGGTGACCGTGTCGCCATATCCGACGGTGCTGTGCAGGGTCGCCAGGACACTGCGCTGCACCCCGGATGTGAGGCTCCAGTCGACCGGCACATCGAAGGTGCGGCGCGAGCCGGTCAGGTAGTCGCCGAGCTGCCGAGCAGCCAGGTCGGTCCAGGCGCGGTCGACGACCAACGGGGTGCCGATGCGCCGCGCGGCGGCTGACAGCCTGCCCATCCCACCGGGTCCGAAGGACAGGTACGCGACACCCACCTCCGTCACGGCGAGAGTGAGCTGCCCCAATGGGGCGGGGGCCGCCACCGTGGTCCATGCCATCGACACTGCGCCATTGTGACCGCTGCGGGGCTGAACTGGTGCGGTTGAGTGGGCTCGCGGCATCGGAACCATCTGGCACGGCGCAGGGACGTAACGGCGGGCATCCCCGTTGCGAAAAATAGGAGACAGACACGCGCAGCAACCACTGCGGGGCCAGAGCGGCGGCTGTCGTCCCTTCCCTTCGCTGTCCTGGAGATTTCCCATGGCCATGCACGCCGCTCCCCGCGCGCCACGCCGCCCTTCGCCGAAACCCTCCCATCCGACCACCGCCGTGCTGGTCCTGGTGCTGGCGATTCTCGGCCTCGCCAGCCAGTGCGACTCCCCGGCGGAGACCAGTGACTCCGCGCCGACCGTCACCGTCCCGTCCACCACATCTCCCCCTCCACTCGCCGAAGCACCACAACCGGCAGGCAACGAGATGGCCAACGGCGACCGAAGCGTCCCCGCAAAGTTGCCCGAACCCGTACCGGTGCCGACACGGGCACCGGTACCGGACATGGACAGCGCCGACGCCGACTCTGGCGACAACGGTTCTGACAACAACGGCGAGTCCGCCTATTTACAAGAACTGCGCAGCCGCGAGAGCCGCAGGCGTCACACCCCTATATGCCGGCGACCCAGGCTACTCGTCGAAACTAGACCGTGACGGCGACGGCATCGCCTGTGAATAGTGCCCCGAGCTGTCGTGAACACATATCGTCTGCTCGTGACCGTAGACGTATCCGGTAGATCATTTTTGAAGCTACGGCAGAGGTAGGAACGTGAACTCGGCGGGATCGAGAGTGCCGGCTCGGGCGCGGTACTGACGCATGTAGCCGGGCCAGTTGGCCACGATCCGGCCCTGGTCGGTGCGGTACCACGAGTCGCACCGGGTCCAAGCGGTGCCAGCGAAACGGGCCTGGATCTCCCGGTCGCTGCTGGTCGCCACCTCGGGCCGCACCTCGATGGCGGCCGCTCGTCGGTTCCGCACCTGCTGGAGGGCCTGCCGGACGTAGGCGGCCTGGGTCTCCAGGTAAAAGAGGATCGATCCACCCAAGGTGTTCGTGTTCGGCCCGTAGAGGATGAACAACGACGGGAAGCCGGGAACTGTCATGCCCAGATGAGCGTGGGCGCCATTGCCCCAGATATCACGAAGCGAACGCCGGCCGGCTCCGGTGATCTCCATGGGAAACATGAACTCGTTGGTATGGAAGCCCGTCCCCCAGATGATGCAGTCCACCTCGTGCTCCACGGCGTCCGCGGTGCCGAGACCGGCCGGAGTGATCCGGACGATCGTCTCGGTGACGAGATCGACGTTCTCCCGTTGCAGGGTGGGCAGGAAAGCCGAGCTGAACAGCACCCGCTTGCAGCCGAACGTGTAGCCGGGCCACACCTTGCGCCGGATTTCAGGGTCCTTCAACTGGACGCGCATGAAAGCACCGGACCGGGCTCGCCCCAGCCACCCGAACGTCTCCGGGTGGCGGATCATGGCGTAAGCAGTTCGGCGTACTGGTAGATGAACCAGCGCCGGTAGGCTTGTACGCCCGGAACGAAACGGATGACGGCCTTGACCAACGCCGGATAGGCCCGGTTCTTGCGGGGCAGGAACCAGTTGCCGGTGCGCTGGAACACGCACAGACGCGACACCCGGGGAGCGATCTCGGGGATGAACTGCACGGCGCTGGCGCCCGTGCCCACCACCGCCACCCGCTTACCGTCGAGTTCGTAGCCGTGGTCCCACTCGGCCGAGTGGAACTGCCTGCCTGCGAAGGTGTCCCGGCCGGGAATGTCGGGGTATCGCTTGCGGTGCAGTTGCCCGGTGGCGACGACAACGGCATCGCACTCCCACGTGCGCCCGTCGGCTGCTGTCACGGTCCAGCGCCGGGTGGCGTCATCCCAGGTGCAGGAAATCACCTCGACGCCGGAGACGACCAGTTGGGCGACGCCGTGGTGGTGGGCCACGTCGGACAGATAGTCAAGTATCTCCGCCTGCGGGGAGCACAACCGCGACCAGTCCCGCCGCTTGGCATAGCTGAAGGAGTAAAGGTGACTGGGGACGTCGCAGGCAGCGCCCGGGTAAGCGTTGTGGAACCAGGTACCGCCTAGGCCACTGGCTCGCTCCAGGATCGTAATGTCCGAGAACCCATGTCGTTGCAGTTCAATAGCCTGGGCGACACCGCCGAAGCCAGCTCCGATAATGACTATGCTCGGTTGACAGCGCATGCGCCTAATGTAACGGAGCCGAGGAGGTCAATATAACTAGAATTGGGCCACAGTTGAGAGTGCAAGGAGATGCCGGGGCAAAGGTCAGAGTTGGCCACCGTTAAAAGCGCTCAGGACCTGGGTTGATGGTACTTGAGGACATGCCAACTGGGCAGGAGACACCCGTGCCACCGATGCCGCAGTAGCCGTTGGGATTCTTGTCCAGGTACTGCTGGTGGTAGTCCTCGGCGTAGTAGAACTCGCGCAGGGGAGCGATCTCGGTGCTGATCTGGCCGCGTCCGGCCGGGGTGAGTGCTTGCTGGTAGACAGCTCGGCTCGCTTCGGCATCGGCCGCTTGCTCGGGATCTGTGGTGTAGACAGCGGAACGGTACTGAGTGCCTACATCGTTGCCCTGGCGCATGCCCTGCGTCGGGTTGTGCCCCTCCCAGAAGACCCGCAGCAGCTCGGCGTAGGGAAGCTGCGCCGGGTCGAAGACGACCAGCACCACCTCGGTGTGTCCGGTCCGCCCGGAGCACACCTCCTCGTAAGTGGGGTTCGGGGTGTGGCCGCCCGCGTAACCGACCGCGGTGGAGTACACCCCAGGGGTACGCCAGAAGATCCGCTCCGCACCCCAGAAACAACCCATCCCGAACACCGCGGTGCGCAGGCCGGTCGGGAACGGCGCCATGATGCGGTGACCGCTCACGGTGTGCCGCTCTGACACCGGCATCGAGGTGGAACGCCCTGGTAAAGCATCATCAGCAGCCACCAGGTGAGTCTTGGCGCGTCCGAACAGAGCCATGCTTCCAGGCTACCCTGATAGGTTCTGCTCACTCAGAGGTGACCAGAAGAGAACGCGCTGTCCGTTCCCCATGCCCGACAGTGCACAATGTCGCCGACTCGACCAGGTAGCGAGAAGGGGGCGGCAGGGTGAGCTGGCAGGATGAACTACGGCGTCTGGACGAAGACATGGCCGCGGGCCGCGTCTCAACGGACGACTACCGACGACGCTATGACGAGCTGACCGCTCAGGGCCGCGAGCAGGGCAGCGATACCGAAGCACCGGCCAAGGCCGAAGCGAAGGCCGAGGCCGGCCCAGGTAACGCGGCTGAGCAGAGCGGCGGCGCTGAACAGCCGAAACGCGATGAAAATACTGGCCCCTTCCCACCTGCTTTCCGGTGGGACAGCCCGTCGCCCAACGAAACCACTCAGGTCATCGAGCCTCTCGGTACCGGGGACCGGACCGAAGACGCCGACCGAACCCAAGTCGTCCGGACGCCTAACCAGCCGCCACCGGGCCCTATGCAGGACGACTCCGAGCGCACCCAGGTGGTCCAGGTGCCGCCGCCGGCACCCTCACCGTACGAGCAGCCCCCCTACCAGCGCGACAACTTCTCCACCGGTGGCGGCTTCCCCGCCGCTGGTGGCCAAACCTCATGGAGCCCACAGGAATCCACGCCGCCATGGGTGTCCTCCGACCTGCCCCCCATCCCGGAGCCGAACGCCGGCTGGATGATGCAGGGCCCGGAGTTCTTCGAACCGGAGCAAAAGCAATCCGGAGCAGGGAAAATCGTCGCGATTGCCGCCGCGGTCGTGGTTCTCGTCGGCATCGCCGTCGGCGCGTGGTTACTCTGGGGTCAGCAGAATTCCCCCATCGCCGGTGGGCAGCCGACTGGACAACCACCAGGACAGCCGACCACGTCCGCACCTGTGCTCCAGGACCCGTTGGCACCCGCTGACCTCGGCGGGACTATGGAGGAGAAGGACGTCGAGTCGTTCAGCGATCTGGCGGCCGTCAATTTTCTCACCACTGAAGAGCTCAACACTCTTAAGGCGGCAGGTGCCGGGGAGAGCAGGCTCTTGATCACGAACTTCACTGAAGGCAATGAAGGCCAGGCCACCATCCTGGTGTGTCAGGCGGTATCTCCCATCCAGGCCATCAATGCCCGGGACGAACTGACTGCCCTCCAGATCGGCTATGGATTTACCAGGCGCACCGCGCCCTTCGGCGTCAACGCCGTCGAAAAGCTGACCGAACCAGGCACTGCCCCCATCATTCGGGCCCTCTTCGCCAGCGATGATCTGATCATTCGTATCCAGATGGTCAGTAACAGCCCAGAAGGCAGTCCGACGGCGACCACCGCGAAATTCGAGGAGATCCTCGAACAGCAGTTGGAGAAGCTACCCGCAAATGCCTGATCACGACACCACCACAACGGCGTGCACGATCGTCGCACGGAATTATCTCCCGGCGGCACGGGTCCTCGCTTCGTCCTACCTTGAGCACCATCCCCACCATCGGGTGGTCATCGAAGTGATCGACAGCACGCCGGAGGATTCCACTGTTCCCGGCGCAGAAGTCCCCGGAGCGGATGTCGTGGGTCCCGAGGCCCTCGGTATCGATGAGCAGACCTATCTGCGGATGGCGACCGCGTACACCGTGATGGAACTGGCTACTGCGGTCAAGCCGTTCTTACTCCGTGAGCTGCGGCGATCGGCCGATGTCGTGGTGTATCTCGACCCGGACATCCAGGTATACGCGCCACTGACCGGGGTTACCGACCTGGCGGTCGAACACTCCATCGTGCTCACCCCGCACAACCTGGAGCCGATCCCCCGGGACGGCAAGGAACCGGACGAAACCGTCATCATGGGCACCGGGTTGTTCAACCTCGGTTTCATCGCCGTCGGGCCTGGATCCGAGCAGTTCCTCGATTTCTGGGCGGATCGCCTGAAGCAGGACGCGATCGTCGCGCCCAACCAGCAGCGGTTCACCGACCAGCGCTGGGTCGATTTCGTCCCCAGCCTGTTCAGCCACCACGTGCTGCGCGATCGCGGGATGAACATCGCCTATTGGAATGCCTGGGAAAGGCCGCTGTCCCGCAGCGCCGAAGGCTTCCTGCGGACAAGCGACACGACGGTGAAGTTCGTGCACTTCTCCGGTTACCGGCCCGAGCGGCCCTGGCTGCTCAGCTCGCATTGCGCGCGGGCCCCCCGGGTCCTGTTATCTGAATACCCTGTGCTGCACGAGTTGTGCGACTCCTATCGGGAGAAACTGCTCGGCGCTGGGTACGGGGGGCGTGGCGGGAGTTACCGGTTCGCCACCACCCCAGAGGGTGAGACGTTGACGCCGGGCATGCGCCGCACGTTCCGAAACGCATGGATCGACGCTGAACGCAAAGGTACCCAGCCACCGCCGCACCCTTTCGGCGTGGAAGGTGGCGCACCCTTCCTCGCCTGGTTGGCCTCCCCGGCCGACCCACGACAGGCAGCCGCAGGGATGAATCGGCTGACGATGGAGCTGTGGGCCCAACGGGCGGACCTCCAACAGGCGTTCCCGGACCCGACCGGCGCGCACAGCGCAGCATTCCAGCTCTGGTGCCGTCACTCGGGCCTTGCTGAGGAGGCACTCGGTGCTTGGGCGGTGCCCAAGCAGGTGGCACCCCTCAAGGCGCCCCAAGATCGATTCGGGGTCAACCTGGTCGGATATCTGACAGCTGAACTCGGACTGGGCGAAATGGGGCGGATCGTGCACGACGCCCTCATGACTGCGGACGTGCCGACCGTGTCAGTTGTCGAAGACTGGTCCGTGTCGAACCGCACAGGCCTGTCGCAGCCGGCCACCATCGGGGATCCGATCTTTCCCATCACCCTGTTGTGCGTCAACGCGGATCAGACCAGCGTGGTCATCGCCACCCACCCGGAGATCACACATCGACGTTACGTGATCGGTCTGTGGGCCTGGGAACTGGAAGACTTCCCCTCCTGGCAGCACGACGCATTCAAACAGGTAGATGAAGTCTGGACGATCAGCGAGTTCTGTCGCGCCGCAATCGCCCGCCATGCGACCGTACCGGTGCGGGTCATCCCGGTGCCGGTACGTGTGGCTAAACCAGCGTCCGGGCCACGACATGAGGGCCCCACCCGTTTTCTGTTCGCATTCGATTTCAACAGCGTCGGGCAACGGAAGAACCCGTGGGGTCTTGTCGAGGCATTCCGTCAAGCCTTTCCCAACGGCATCGAGGCTCGGCTGACCATCAAGGCGATCAATGGCGACCGCCATCCCCATGACGCCGAACGGCTCCGGGTGGCGATCGCTGGGGATCCACGAATCGAACTGGTCGAGCGCTATCTCAGCGTCGCCGAGCTGGACGAGCTTTACACTCAGTCCGACTGCTACGTGTCCCTCCATCGCAGTGAGGGCTTCGGCCTCACCGTCATCGAAGCGATGGCACGCGGGCTACCGGTCATCGTCACCGATTACTCGGGAACCAACGAATTCATGACCAAGGACGCCGGGTGGGTGATCGGCCATCACCTGGTTCCAGTCGGCGAAGGGTGCTTTCCCTACCACCCGGACGCGAAATGGGCACAACCCGACCTGAACGAGGCCGCTCGCGCGATGCGAGCCGTCGCCGACGATCCACAGGAAGCCCGTCGCCGTGGTCGCGCAGCTCACGACCACGTCCTTTCCACCAGGACCATGACTGCCGCCGCGAACTGGATGCGGGAGCAGCTCACCGCCGCGCACCGGCACTGGCAATCCGGGACCTCGCAACAGCGCGGCGAGCAATTGGGCACCCTGACTCGCGCCCGTGAAGCCGTCCGATGGTGTGCCAATCCATCCGCACCCTCGCGCATTCCGGGCGCTCCGGTGCTACGCCGGGCGATGCTGCGCGCCATCGACCACTACGACGCCCACCAGCGCGACGTGCACGCGGGGATGCTGGACGGCGTCGAACACGGCATCCGGGACCTGACCACGCGAATCGAGGAAGTGCGCTCGGAGGTCAACGGCCGACTACGGCTGGCGGGAGCGGACCGGATCGAGATACTGGAGAACCGACTGGACGAGGCGGCCAAGCGCATCCACGATCTGCTGGCAGAACGTGATCGCCGAGCCGATTACGCCGAGGGTGAGCTGGCCCAAGCCAACCGTGACATCGCTGCGCTTCGGTTGCTGGTCGAAAGCGCGCCAGACGTGCCCCCTGGTGCCGTCGGGGTGCTGTGCGACGCCGGGATACTCCTGATCCCTGCTGATGATCAGGTGGTGCGGCCGTGGATCGAGTACCACCGGTCATGGGAAAAGCGGGAAGCCGACCTGCTCGCCGAGCTGGCCGGGCGACGACCCGGCACGTTCCTGGATGTGGGCGCACACGTTGGATACCACACTGTGCGGTTGATCAAGAGGGTATCGGTCCCGCGAGTGGTCGTGGTCGAGCCGCAGCCGGGCCTGATCGAACTGCTGCGCACCAACGTGACGCGTGCCGGGGCGGATACCGAGCTCAGCGTACTGCAGGTCGCGGCGTGGGATCGTGATGGCAACGTCGCAATCCAGCAGTTCGAGGAGGGTAACAGCGGGGACGTCCGGGTGGTCGCCGACGATGCTGGGCAGATTCGCGCGGTGCGGCTCGACGGGGTCCCGGAGGTCCGGGATGCCGAGGTCACCCTGGTGAAGGTCGACCTCCAAGGCAGAGACCACCGTGCCCTGGCCGGGCTGAAGACAGTTCTGCTCCGGGATAGGCCCAATGTGCTGTGCGAGTTCTGCCCCGAAGCCATTGAGGAGCTCGGGGACGATCCACTCGAGGTCCTCGAGGGATACCGAGCTTTGGGATATCTGCTGTGTGATCTCGACGGAGCACCGCAGGCGGTGGTCGAGTTCGTCACGCGGGCTCGGACTGCTAAGGAGGGGTTCGTCACGGTGTGGTTGCAACCCACCCTGCGCTGACCGAGTCCGGCTATCTCAGCGGTCGCGCAGCGAGTTCAGCGGAGATCATATCCAGGGCTGCGGGCTCCAGCATCGGTACGGCCCCATCTGCCAGGTTCCGCTCGACAACCTCCAGCACCACCACGGTGCGCTCCGCGATGAGATTGCCCAATCGGGTTGGATCGCTCGGAGCGGTCTCATAGCTGATCAGGGCGACATCTGCGAAGCCTGCTTGCAGGTAACGAGCGGTCGACTGAGAGTACGAGTCAGCAAAAAGTGCGACCGGCTCGCTGACGACGCCGGGCACGTCCCCTGATCCGACGAATACCGGCTGCTGGAAGTCGGTCACGTGGGGACCGGTCCGATCCTGGTCACCCGAAGGAGCCAGCGAATACTGCTGAAAGGAGTTGACCCCCGTCCTGCCGATCAGCCTCGGCAGATCAGCCTCGGACTGAATAATTCCCCCGGGCGCGATTTTCCAAGTATTTGTGCTTCCCGGCGCAATCCGCTCGGCCAGCACGGTCGTCAGCAGGAGCGCACCACGATCGGTCCAGTGGGTATCCAGAGGGTGATAAACGGGCTCCACGCGGCTGGAAAGTTCCTCCAGCGGGCCCCGGAGATCCACTGCTCCCGCGCGCCCGGTGACCTGTGACCAGAACTCCCGGGTACCCGCTTGGGCACAGTCACGGCCAGGGTAGTCAGACGGCAGGAACTCCGACTCGACAGTGCTCTTGTCCGGCGCGACGACCAGAATAAACCGCCGTCCGGACGCCTCCACCACGCCACGCAGCCGGTTCACCGCATCCACCGTCTCGCCCAGCGGACGGCCCGGAGCGCACTTGGCCTCCACATCGACGCCAAAATACAACCAGCCTTCCTCCCCCAGGACGACCAGAGGGAATACTCCTGGGTTGGCATCCGAGGAGGGGATGAAGGATTCCGGAGGAACTGCTGGGACCACGGGCGACGCAGGTCCGACGGGGAGCTGGCTCCGACCCAGCGGGACCCCGAGCGGGGAAGGCTCCCCGAACACTCCTTGGCTGATGCCGTCCACCGCTCGCACGGTGACGTCGCGGAACGGCAGGTGATCCGCCGCCCAAGCAGGCAGTCCGGTGACCAATCCCCACCCGTCCTCCGGATTCGGAGCGTCAGCGAGCTGGCGATTCTCGAACACCGCCGGTCGAGCACCGAGCAGCAAGGCGAACATCGGGGCCGTAAAGAAGACCAGCGCACAGATCAGCGCTGTGAGCTGGCGACCACCATGCCTCGGCCGATGCAACGGGTGCTCAACGGGCAACCATGCCTCGTGCACCGCCATCGACGGCGGTCCCTGTCGCGATGGTTTCATGGCGCTGCTCGCGCTTTACT
This sequence comes from Pseudonocardiaceae bacterium, assembly GCA_050700355.1. Taxonomy (GTDB): domain Bacteria; phylum Actinomycetota; class Actinomycetes; order Mycobacteriales; family Pseudonocardiaceae. The sequence goes on along the minus strand of JBOHHE010000224.1, from coordinate 8,448 downwards.
AGGCTCGAGCGAGGTCGCCTGTCCGGATCTCTGGCGCAGATGCGCACGGGACAGGCGCCGTCCCAGTTCGTGGCTGGGTCGCTCGACACACCGGTACATGATCTCCACCGCAAGGGCGGTCGCGACCAGCGCAAAGCCGAGGGCCATGAGCATGCCGACCGCGGGAAGCACGAGATCGACGACCGCGATGGCCACGATCCCGTGCAACAGGTAGATAGAATAGCAGCGCTCGGAGAGAAAGGCCCACACTCGCCATGGGCGCAGTCGCGACTCGGCGAACAGCCCGACGAGAAACAGCAAAATGGCGAGCACGGCGGCCGCCTCGTAACCGTCGTTGAGCCCGCTGCCCTCAACCCCAGCGGCCCACACGAACAGCAACCAGCCGATCAGCAGGTAGGCACCGGTGAAGGGGAGCGGGAGTTTCCTTCGCTGTGCGGCCCAGACCACCTGACCGAGGATCGGGAACACCATCACCGCCGCACTCGTCACGAACTCGGCTCGGTAGCCGGACAAGGCAGTGTGCAGGGAGATCACGACGAATACGGCGCTGAGTTCGATTGCGATCGCCAACCACATCATTCTGCGAAATACCGGCAGCAGCAGAGTGATCATCACATAGAAGCTGACTTCGATCAATAGCGTCCATGTGACATCGAGTAACGTCGACTGGGGATCAAACACGAAATTAAGCAGCAGGACGTTCATCAGTAGTGTGGCCGGGCTGACCTCCTCGGGACCGGCGATGGACAGTATTGTGATACCAAATCCCACACAGAGCCCGGCGAGCAAGACGGACACGATCAGCAAGGGATAGACCCGGAGCAGGCGATTGATCCCGAACCCGGTGGCCCCGAGTCGGAGCACAATGGGTGTCACCAGGTATCCACTGACGAGAAAAAAGATTACTATCGCAATCTGTCTGAGACCGTCAGCGGGAAGGAACAGAGGATCGAGCACTGCGGCGGACGCCGTTCCGGACAAGAACGACAAGGCCGGGTCGGGTTCCCGCAACCACACTGCCTGTATATGGGTGTACAGGACGAGCAAGGCACCGACGCCTCGTGCGATATCAATAAACGTCAGCCGATCGTTGTTGCTCACCGCTCAGCCCTCGCTCGCTGACGCAGGCTCCGCGCGAGCGAGCGCCCCAGCGATCGGGAGGGCACTTCGACGAACCGATAAGTAATCTCAGCCGTCGCTGCGGTCGCCGCCACGGCGATTACGACCGCGATCCATAACGGAACAAGCCCATACAATGCATCAAGCACAATGAAGGAGGTGATCCCGTGCATGAGATAGATCGAGTAAGTCCGCTCGGAGAGGACGGTCCACACCTGCCGCTGCCGGAGATACGGCTCGGCTAGCAAACCCAGTAGAAAGAGCATGATCACGACAGCGACTGCGGTCGGATACCCGGGTTCGATGTTCCCGACTTCCAACTCCTTCGCCCAGACGTACAACCACCAGGCAATGCCTATGTATATGCCCGCAAGCAAGCCAGAAATACGCCGCGTGAAGCCGAGCCAGATGATCTGACCGATAATCGGCAGTGTCGTCAACAGCATGTTGAAAGCAAACAGAGAATAGCTCGGGCCAAACTGAGCGCGGGTCACCATGACGACCTCGATCAGCGTCAGCTGGATCGCGACGGCCAACCACGGAGCTCGGCGGAACACCGGCAACAGGAGCATGACCATCAAGTAGAAGATCATCTCGACGATCAACGTCCAGGCCACGCTGAGCAGTACTACTTGAGGATATATTATATAGTTGAGCAGCGAGATGTTGGTCAGCACGGTTATCGGTGTCACCGGGCCCTGCTGGTCGGTCGCGATCGGATTCAGACCGACCAGCAACGCACCTGCCGTCAGCAATATAGCCAACGCGAGGAGGGGGTAAATACGAAATAATCGGTTGACCGCAAAACTGGCATATCCCTGCCGGAGCGCCATCGGCGTGATGACAAAACCGCTCGCGAGAAAGAAGAACGGTACAGCGAGCAACCCCACATCAGCGAGATGCAAGGGATTGGCGAAGGCCGTCGACACCGCGTCGGTCACCGCTGTTGAGATTCCGTGGTCACGATACATCCACACCATATTGATATGGGTGTAGACGACAAGGAGTGCTGCCGACCCACGACCGATGTCCACAAAGACGATCCGGTCCTTCATCGGCAGCGGCGCGCGCGGATCGGTACGGAGCTCAGCAGGTGCCGCAGGCGCTGTCGTCAAAGGTGCCCCTCCCTCCGCTAAGGTCCGGCAGGCAGCCTGGTCACCAGGCAGCTCCCGTGCTCGCGGAGTGTGCCAGACTGCGCACAGTGCGCGGTCGTCACCTACGGGGCCTTTGGCTCAGCGATGCCGCCGAGCGCGGCGGACCTGCTGCTATGGAGCTTGAAGAGCAGCTCGGTAAGGTCCGCCCGCGCCTTCGACGAGGTCAGCTGCTGCCACTGGAGCTGTTGGTCGGCGGTCGCTCCACGAGCTGGCTGAGGTACAGCTGCTCACCAAGGGTGTCCATCAACTCCAGGTTGGTCTCGAGGTAGTCGATGTGCTCCTCCTCGTCGGCGAGGATGTGCTCGAAGAGGGTCGCGGTGGTGATATCACCCTTCTCTCGGCACATCGCGATACCGGGACGCAGCCTTTCGACCACCTCCAGCTCGACGGCCAGGTCCGACTGGAACTGCTCCCGTACGGTCTGCCCCACCCGCAGGTTGAACAACCGCTGGTAATTCGGCAGACCCTCGAGGAATAGGATGCGGTCGGTGATGCGCTCCGCATGATGCATTTCCTCGATCGACTCTTTGCGGGTGTGCTCCGCAAGTTTGGTGAAACCCCAATTAGCCTGCATCTTGGCGTGCAGAAAATACTGGTTGATCGCGGTAAGCTCACTGGTCAGCTGCTCGTTGAGCAGCGCGAGCACTTCTTCATGACCGCGCATTGGACCGAACGTCCTTCCGGGTAGATCTCGCTGGATGCCTAAGATTACCCGGATTCTCCCTCAATTGTCACCCAAGGTGAGGCTTCCCTGGCAAATTTGTTACTCAAGGTAGTCAAGCACTGCGTGGTAGCTGATCCCACAACTCGTCAGGGGAGATACCGAGCAGATCGGCGATCCGCTCGTGACATGAGCCGCATCCGGTACCCGCACCACAACGCTCACCCACCTCATCGATCGTGCTCGCGCCCGCCGCTATGCACCTGGTTACCTGGGCCTCCGTCACGGCCTGGCAGATGCATACATACATGGCAGCGATGCCCCCCAGATCGATCCTAAGGTAAGGCTTAGCAAAACAGATCATCAGGCCAACGTCCACTCCTGCCGGCCGCGCGTCCCTCCGCGATCACTTTTACTGAACAAGTCGAACGCTAGCTATGTAGAGTTGAATCTATGAGTGCTACTCAGCTGCCACCGGGTGGCGCCGCGACCGATCTGGACCAGCTGGACCGAGTACCGCAGGGCGTCGAAGCACAACCTGGTGGCTCAGCATGGGCGCGACTGCTGTTTGTGCTGGTGGAAGGCCGGGATGGGCAATAGTGGCGGGCGTCCCTGCTGATCGCGCTGACCGGGCTGGTCGCGGTGGCGTTGGTCGGCACGCCGACGCTGGCTGGGTGGGTCGCGCTGGCCGGCTGGTTCGGTGGTGTGCTCGGCATCGGATTGCTGACCGCGGGCACCACCACCGCCCTCGCCCAGTGCCGTAGGCACACCCCATGCTGAATCGCCGCTCCTCTCAACTCCTACCCGAATAAGGGAGGTCACGGTCGTGTGCCGTTCACCGTGTCGCGGAGTTGGAGACCGAACGGGCCGGCGCGGTCACCGGATTCGGGACCACCGCCCGGCTGGTAGCCGGAGTTCTGAACCTGTCGTCGGGGGAGGCCCGGGTCCGCGTCGAGCACGCCGAGTCGCTGACCACGCGGCGGTCGTTGACCGGGCAGGTGTTGCCCCCGGCGTTGCCCGCGACCGCCTCGGCGAGCTTCTCATCACTGATCGACGGTTTACGACCCCGCCCCGTGGCCACCTCACCGAACCCAACCAGCCTGTCTTTCCCGAACTGGCAGGCCAGCACGGTCGGACGAGATACTCCCATCACCGCACTGACCTCAGAATTCGACACACCGTCAGCGGCCAACAGCAACACCCGCGCCCGTTGCACACCCACCACCAGACATCATGATCGACAAAATCGCATACGATCGAACATGATCACTCAAGATCAGACGGTGGATCCAAGCTTAGTTGGGACTGGAGAAATCAGCAGCTGCGGGACGCGGCTCCCGAGAGAACCTGTATGTAGGATCCCCAAAGGGGACGCGATCCCCCGTGTTGGGATCGTAGCAGTATTCTGGCGTTCCGGTATTTGCTTGGCGAATTATTGTCCGCCCGCTGCTCGTGCACCATTCCAGGGTGACACGGGGACCGTTATAAGTCAACGCAGGATCCGGGAGTCCAAGGACATTATCGAGATCATCACCTTGAGCCGCAGCAATTCCTGTGGTTCCCAGCAGGAGTGCCAGCCCCAGGCCGGTGGCAGCCGCTACCGTGGTCGGTCGACGCATCGCGCATTCTCCCTTGTGTTATAGGCAAGCTGTTCATCTCAACGGAAGAGATGACCCTTCACCTGGTGTGTGCTGATGGAGTACATCGTTCCGCCGACTAAGGAACTGGAGCAACATGTGTTACTACATAACCTTGCCCGACCGTTACCTAAGTTGGTAACGTCCCGACGTTCTCCTCACCAGTCACCGGGGTGTTCGTCGACTCAACGGGCTACCTCAGGATGCGCTGAGCGTCTTTCTGCGGTTCGGAGTCTGCCCAGTGCTATTCGTTTTATGGCAGGTACTGGCCCGAGCAGATCGAGGTGAGCTCACTCTGTCCAACCTGGGCAACACCGAGGGCGCGGAGGTGGTGGTCGCTCCGGTGCAGGTGCCGGCAGCTCACTTGATCACCGTGGCCAGCTCCATCCTGGCCAGCCGGTCGTCACCCGGCGCGCCGCCGAGGGCGCTTCCGTGCTGCGCCAGTCGAGGTTATCCAGCCGCAGGCCGGCGACTTCGCCAGCACGGAGTCCGACTCGGGACATCAGCGTCAGCATCGCGACATCCCACAACCCAGCCCGCTGGCCGCGGTCGCACGACTCCAGCAGCGCCGCGACCTCGCCGGGCGGTAATCCCCGGGGCAAGTGCGGGCTGGGAGAGGAAACCTTCGGCACGCGAATGCAACACAACAACCATGATGCTCTCCTCTCCGACAAGGGAAAGATCAAGCGTCACCCAGCAACCGGATTATGCCGCATCCCAAACGCCGACACGGCTCCTACCAGCGGCAACCGGTCCGGTGTCGGCATAACCCGGATATCGGAGTAATGCACGACGCAGGTCTGCACGATCGTCTCGACCCACCCGATCAGATCCATACCCCACAGTTCGCGCCAGAACCCACTCTGGACGGCGTGATCGGTGTCGTCGCCAGCGTAATCATCGGAGTCACCTACAGTGCTTCCCCGGGATTACGGTCGACAGGCAGAACACCAGCTATGTAGTGTTAGAGATTATGAGTGGTTTGCGGATGACGGTGGGAGTGCAAGCGGTGCTCGGGGCGCTGCTCCAGCAACCCGACGCCGAGCTCTACGGACTGGAAATCGTCAAGGCCAGCGGTCTGGAACCGGGCACGATCTACCCGATCCTGCAACGACTCCGCGGAACCGGGTGGGTTAGCGACCGGTGGGAAGACCCCGAACCCGCCCACGAGCAGGGCCGACCACCGCGCCGCTACTACAAATTGACCGTGGAAGGCCACGCCCGCGCCATCCACACCCTGCAAAGCGGCCGAGACCGCAGCGGCTTGAGCCGCCTGCTCACCCCACCAGCCTCCCCCGGTATCCCAACAGCCGAAGCTATCGCCGGAAAACGCCGCAGTTGATCTGGATAAGCTGAAGTGAACACCTGAGCGCGTCGGGCCGCCAGAAGTTGTCGTGACTGGTGAGACGGGCGAGGCTTAGGACGGGACGGTGCCCGCTCCAGATACCTGCCTGCCGACGCCGCGGACCTCGAAACCGACGCGGCGCAGGACGTCGGGGTCGAGCAGGTTGCGGGTATCGATCACAATGCGGTTCTGGACCAGTTCGGCCAGCCGCCCCCAGTCCAGCGTTCGGAACTCGGGCCATTCGGTCAGCACCACCAGAGCCGCGGCGCCGGAGGCGACCTTGATCGGATCATCGGCGATGGCCAGGTCGTCGGTCATGCCGGGGATCGCGGCGGGCACGCCGGGGTCGTAGCCGATTAGGTCGGCACCCTCGGCGGCCAGGAGCGCGGCGACCGACAGGGCCGGCGAGTCGCGCAGGTCGGCGGTGCCCGCCTTGAAGCTCAGGCCGAGCAGCCCGATCCGCACACCGAGCAGCGAGCCGCCGACCGCAGCTCGGACCTTGTCCACCATTCTGGCCCGCTGGCGGGTATTGGTATCCAGGCTGGCCCGTAACAACGCGAAGTCGCAGTCCGCGGCGAGGGCGACCTGCAGCAACGCGTGGGTGTCCTTGGGCAGGCACGAGCCACCCCAGCCAGGGCCGGGCGCCAGGAATGCCTGTCCGATCCGGCGGTCGTAGCCGATGCCTTCGGTCACAGCGAGCACATCAGCGCCGAGCCGTTCGCACAACTCGGCCACCGCATTGACGTAGGACAGTTTCATCGCCAGGAAGCAGTTCGCCGCGTACTTGACCATCTCCGCACTGGCCGCGTCGGTCAGCACCGTTGGCGCTCCCAGCCGGGAGTACAGCGCCGCCACCCGCTCGGCGGCGTCCTGGGCGTTGGAGCCGACCACGATCCGGTCCGGGGTGAGGAAGTCCGCCACCGCCGAGCCCTCCCGCAGGAACTCCGGGTTGCTGACCACCGCGACGTCCGGACGGTCCAGCAGCGTGGCGGTCAGCGCCGCGGTGCCCACCGGCACCGTCGACTTGTTGACCACCACACAGCCGGGTGGCAACAGCTTCCGCACCTCGGTCACCACCGACCGAACCGCCGACAGATCCGCCGCGCCCCCGGCACCCATCGGGGTGGGTACGCACAGGAACACCACCTCCGCGGCGTCCGGGCCCTGACCGATCGCCGCAGTGGCACCCATGACGAACCGTAACCGGCCCGCGGCCAGGCCCTCCGCTACCAATTCGGGCAATCCCGGTTCCAGAATCGACACATCCCCCCGGCACAGCCGTGCCACCTTGCCCTCATCGAGATCGGCGCAGACCACCCGATGTCCCAAAGAAGCCAGACACGCACCAGTGGTCAGACCCACATACCCGGAACCGACCACAGCAATACGACGGACGAACATGTGTGCTCCCACCCTTGCGCCGACTGACTCTCACCCTCGCCGAAATCGTGACACACCCGGCTTCCTGCGGCTGGGCTCAAAAGGGTTGCTCAACGTCCCCGTCAACGTGCACTGCCCAGCGGGACGAGGTCACCGGCGAACGGCACCTCACACACCCGCTGGGAGCTCATCCAGCAGCGCAGGGCGTAGGTGGCGCGCACGTCGTCGGCGTTGTAGGTGAGCAGCCGCTCGCGCTGGCCAGAGTCGGGCTCGCCGCCGTCCAAACCCACCGCGTCGCGATACCAGCGCATCGAGTTCTCCCCGCTGGCCTGGGGGTCATGCCAGGAGAACCCGGCGGCCGGGGCGATCGTCTTGAGTCCCTTGCCGTGCGGGCATAGGAACTCGGTGCTGACCACCTCGAACAGGTCCACCCAGTCCGGCGCGGTGATGAACTCCTGCACCTGGGCGGCGGTCGGCATTCCAGGTGCCCCGGCGAAGCGTTGCACGGAGCACAGCATCCAGCGGTTCTCGGCCTGTGCGTTGTAGCAGTAGGCGCGAAACCGCAGACCCCGCGCTGCCGCGCGGGAACGCACATCGGTCAGCCAGGTCCAGAACGCGGCGAACGACCGTGCCTCGTCGGGTGTGGGCACCGGTTCCCAGGTGGCGAATGCGCGGTAACCGTGCGGCACGCCGATGTCGGCGCCGGTGAGCAGGCAGCCCCAGAGGTAGGCCCCGGAGTCGCCGAAGCTCTCCATGTCCACATCCACCTCGACGTCGGCGCGCGGCACGGTGATGCGGGAGTTCCGGCGCACCAGGGTCAGATCCCGCTGCCAGGCGCGCGCCAGCACGACCGCGTCGGCCAGCCGCACCCCGGCCAGCGGAACCGGCGAATCACTGAACGGATCGAGCGCGGCCAGATCGTCCACAGTGGACACCCCGGCCGCACGCAAGGCCGTTCCGTCCTCGCCGCGCAGCACCATGCTGACGTCCCGCCCCGCGCGCAGCGCAGCGCCACAGGTAGGCCACCACGGGCAGGAACGGCACTCATTGATCCGGGACGGCTGGGCCAACGGCTCGGCCCCGGTCACCGCCGCATGCGCGACCGCGAGCCGATCAGCGAACCGAGCGTCGTATTCGCACATCGCGCTGCGC
>JBOHHE010000223.1:0-4184 GCA_050700355.1 Pseudonocardiaceae bacterium | reverse complement strand
TTCGGGTTCGGGTTCGGGTTCGGGTTCGGGTTCGGGTTCGGGTTCGGGTTCGGGTTCGGGTTCGGGTGAGGCACAGTCGGTGAGGTCGTATACAGCACAGGTCATAACCAGCTCCGGATTCAGGCGTTGATGTGGGCTTGGGCAGGGATGCCGGTCTTGGGAAGGAGGCCGGCGAGGTAATCCACGGTGTAGGCACGGGTGCAGCCGACGGGGCTCGACGGCCCACCTTTGGACCTCGGCCCACAGAGCGTTCAGAGCGTCGTGGCCGTGGTGATCGAGAAGGACATCGAGGTTGAGAATCCCTCGGGGAGGTCGGCATACGCCCGGCCGTAGCGCACGTAGAGGGTCTTGGAGAGCTTGCCGCCACTGCGGTCCAGGACCAGCGGGGTGAACACGCTAGCTGGCCACTGCTGGACGGGAACGCTCAAGGCGGCCAAGGCGGGGGCAAGGACGTGGGCGTGCCAAGCCCCACCCCAGTCGGCACCATCGATGGACACCGAACCGGCTTGGTATAGATCCCGTTCGGCCGCGAGCAGGAACCCTTTCTGAATGGAACGGATGGGGGTGTTGGCGTCGTACCAGCCGCCCGATCCGGCCACCTCGACAGTCTCACGGTAGGGGCCATGAACAGCGCAGTGCGAGTCGAGGTGGACTTCCCCTGCACCGGCCGTGATCCGCAGGTTCGCCGCGGATTTCTCCATCAAACTGCACTGGGGGCAGCGGGGCCGGATACGCAGGACGCCGTCGGCAGGGGCGACGATCGGGGCGAAATCAGCTTGACGGGAAGCGATGGCATGCAGGCATTCCCGTACCGGGCGCAGCCCTTGGTAGACAGTGTAGGGCCGAAACTCGTACCGCACGCCAGAGCGCTCGGATGCCCAGGAAAGGAGACGCTCGAAGCCGGAGACGTGTTGCTCGCGGTCGAGGTGCCCGGAGTCGATCAGGTCAGACACGGTGCGGGTATAGGTTCGCCCGTCGATCTCGACATGCTCGGCAGGGGCGTTGTCCAAGGCATCGAAAATGACTGTCGCGGGCAACTTCAGGGTGTCGGCGGCGTGAGCTGTGAGGGCGAAGACGGTCAGCAGCGTAACAACCGTGCCGATATGCGGCGTGCCGTTGAGTTGCGCGGCGGTGGTGACACGCAACCGCTGCTGTCCTCGAGCGGCGGCGCGGATGAGATCTGCGTTGGTATCAGTGAGGTGCGCGATCCCGACCGGTGCGAAGATCAGCTCATCCGGCGGTGGTAGCGCAACAGGGGCCACCGTCGATGGCATGGCTGCGGCGGTGTCCATGATGGTGTTTCCTTCCGACATAGGTCCAAACGGCGGTGAAGTCAGGGTCGGCGGTGATACGCACCCGGTGGATCAGCAGCAGGTCGATGCCCACGTGCGCAGCGGCGACCCGGTAGACCTGCTCGGTCAACTCGACCCGCTGGTCGGGATTGCGGGCGACCCAGTTCGCCCCAGCCGCCCATCCACCTGGTTCGAGGGGTTGATGCGCAGCGGTGAAGCTGCTAGCAAAATGCTGGATGTCGCGGCAGAGCCCGAGTAACCCGAACTGGGTGACCAACTCGAAACCGGCAGTCGGCAGGCTTGGATCACTGGGCGGGTGGCCGGTGAGGCAGTCGACTGCCACCATGGCGGCAAGGGATCGGCAGCGGGCCGGGAAATCCTCGGGATCGCCGCGCCCGCACAGCGCGAGCGCCGTCCGGTGCACGCCCCGCGGACGCGCCACACTGGTAAATTTCCGGAGGATCGCGAGCCGCCGCGGATCCGCGTCCACAGCAACCAGTTGTTGGGCACGCAGGCCGATCGCCCACAGCATCGATTCCGATCCGCACCCGAGGTCTACCCACGTGCTTACCGGCGGGACTTGCATGAGAGCGGCGAGGATATCCTCGGTACCCAGCCCGAAGCGGAACTGTTCGGCGTAGTAGCGGTCCCAATACTCCTGCGGATCTGTGATGGTGTGCGGTCCAGTCACCGATGATCACCGCCGCTGGTCTGGGCCAGAATTTCGGAGAGTCCGCCGTGACCAGGCAGGAACCGAATGTGGCCGAACCCGGCCACAGTGAGTGCCGCAGCCAGTTCTTCGGCGGAGAACAAACGCAACTCGACTTCGCTGGTGTGCAGGGTGGCGCCGCAGGAATCGAAGTAGTCGAACTCGACGTGCCGTCCCTCGCGGCGGTCCGACCACGGCAGGCAGGGAGCCCGTTTGCAGCACGACCTGTTTGGCGAACTCCAGCCAAGCCGACCGCCAGAACCCGTTCTGATGTCGCTCAACCCCGAGTACTACGAGCTGATCTGGCAGGGCCATAAACGGCACGAATTCCGCCGTCGCTATCTCGCCGGTCGCCCGACGACCTGGTATGTCTACCTCACCGCGCCCGTCTCCCGCCTGACGGCAGTGATTGATCTCGATGAAGCGATCGTCGACACCCCACAACGCATCGCCGAGGTCGCCGAACAGGCGCAGGCCGGTAACGGCGCATCGGTACACGCTTACCTCCGGGATCTGGAACGAGGATTCGCACTGCCCATCAACCGGGTACAGGAGCATCCCGGGTTCACCGCCGCCGAGCTGACCGAGACGCTCGGCTCATTTCACCCACCCCAGGGCTACACGCTGATCGCACGCCACCCGGCCTGGGTCGAGGTCTGTGAGAAACTTACTGCTACCGACACCGTGCGACAGATGACCGTGCACCATCCGGCCACGGCCGACTAGAGGGCACCACGGCGGAGGAGTCATGGCGCGAAGATTCAAGGCCGCAACAGCTATCCAGGCTGTCACACCGCTACGGCAAGCCCGTCTGGCGATCCCTGCAACCATGGAAGAGGTGTGCGCGGACCTGGACCGACATGCCGCCAACGGCTCATCTGGAGTGACCCCGAGCATGTTGTCGGGATGGGAGTTGGGCCGGCACATCACCAGCGTCCGTTACCGAAAACTGCTCGCCGACTACTACGGCGAGCCGGCTGAGGTACTCTTCGCTCACCAGGACGCCTCACTGACTAGCGCTGAGGAAACCCCCCGCCTGCTGGTAGGTTACCGCGACCTGCGCGATGCGATGACCGCAGTCGTCGACGGCGCCCAACGATACTTGGCCATCTCAGGATCCCGCTCTCGCGACACTGTGTACCTGAAGGTCATTGAGGCCGCGCTCGCTGCGCGGCCGGAACTCGTGCATTACCGGGTGCTCTTCGGTCCACCCCGTCACCGCGTGCTCACCGATCATCTACTAAGACTGCTGGATTTACGTGACCCCGCTGATCGCAACCTTGGCAAGACCTTGCACATCGGCATAGTGGTGGACGATCCGAGTACTCCCGAGCGGTTTTTCTGCGCCTCAGAGACTAGCGCTGTTGTGCCGATCCCCCTCACTCACTTCCGCCGAGGCGTTTGATTCTGGTGTCCTGCTCGGCGCGAAGGCGGCCGAGCGTCTCATCGACCACGCTCGGCAGTGTTACGCCGCCGGCCGCCGGGTGGAGACTGTCCGGGCGATTCGGGCACTACCCGTACTCCGGGCTCCCAGCAGTGAATCCGGCCAAGGAGGGTAGGTAATGATCCTACGTCCCTACGACTTCTACCCCAGCCAGGTGGACTACGGTCGAGTGCTGACCGGGGCTAAAGAGGATCACGACACGGTTATCGAGTTGACCCGCAAGCTGGTACGCATCCCCAGCCGTGCGGGCATCGATCCCTACGACCCGATCATCGACATGCTTTCGCGCTGGATGGGTGAGCATGGTCTGTCCGCCACCTTGGTGCGCGATGGCACCGGCGCCGCCGTCGGCCTGATCACGCAAATCTGCGGCGCGCACCCCGGTCCGCTGTGGGTGCTGGACGCCTGCCTGGACACCGCACCCTTCGGCGATGAGGACGCCTGGACCCATGCGCCCACCTCCGGCGTCATCACCGACGGATGGTTGTGGGGGCGCGGCAGCTCCGACTCCAAGGTTGCCGTGGCGATTTTCTGCCACCTCGCCGCCCGGCTTGCTACCACCACCGAACAGCTGAACGGCAGTGTGGTCCTGCTGTTCGACCTCGACGAGCACACCGGCGGCTTCGGTGGCGCGAAACGATACTTCGAAGGTCCTGACGCGCCCGATGACGTCGCCGGAGTGATGATTGGCTATCCCGGTATGGACAAACTGGTGATCGGCGGACGCGGCGTGCACCGG
>JBOHHE010000222.1:0-6208 GCA_050700355.1 Pseudonocardiaceae bacterium | reverse complement strand
GCGGCGCACAGCGCCCTGGGGGCCTGCTCGTGGGGGTGTGGGGTGGCAGAACGCTTCAAGATGTCGGCCATGGTGACCTGTCCCGCCTCACGATCGGCCAGCATGGTTCGTCCAGCCTCGAGCACCTCGTCGCCCAAGAGGCTGTCGAACGGCTCTGCGTAGTCGTGCCGTACCCCATCGTCATCAATGTAGAGATGAGTGAAAAATGCCTGGTTGAACAGCCTGCGTAGCCGAGGCTCGGCGACCAGGTACGCGGAGTGGCAGTCCCGGGCGAGGTCGAGGGCTGTGGCGAGGTTGGCTTCGATCTCGTCGAACGTCGCCGTGGTGGCGTTGACTCGCTGCTCGATGGCCGTGAGCTGGCTGGCGATGCGCTGCTGCTCGCTGGCGATGAGATCGAGCGGCATAGCGCCGCTGTAGACCGCTTCCACCAGTTTCTGCCGTTGAGCGGTGAGCCTCGCTTTCTCGGTAGATAGCTGTTTGTGTTCACGCTCGGCGTCCTGACTGGCATGACCCCGGCGGAGTGATCCATGGCTTATGAGAGCCTTGTTTGCCTTTTGATGGGCATGGGAGGCTTGTTTCATGGCTGGACGAAAGCGGCATACGCCGGAGCAGATTGTTCGGAAGCTGCGGCAGGGTCAGGAGTTGGCGGCTGGTGGTTCGGACGTTGCTGAGATCGCTCGGCAGCTCGGTGTTTCGGTTCCGACGTATTACGCGTGGCGGAAGCAGTACGGCACTATGTCGATTGATGATGTTCAGGAGTTCAAGGATCTGAAATCGGAGAACGCGATGCTGAAGAAGTTGCTCGCGGAGGCGGAATCGGAGAAAGCTGCGTTGCGGGAGATCGCCAAGGGAAAATTCTGAGCCCGACCGCGAAGCGGAACGCTGTGAGAATGCTCCAGGAAGTGGTGGGACTTTCACAGCGTTTCGCGTGTTGGGTGGTCGGGCAACCGCGATCCACCCACCGTAAAGAGCCTGTCGCGGTGACCACAGCAGATCGGAACGCCGATTTACGGGCCTGGTTGCGAGCATGGGCGAAAAAACATCCGAGGAAAGGATTTCGCCGGGCCTGGGCTGATCTGCGCGCTGAGGGCTGGGTCGTGAACCGCAAGCGTGTCCAGCGGTTGTGGCGGGAAGAAGGGCTGCGGGTGCCTGTTCGGCGCCGCCGTAAGCGTGTGGGCGCTGCCACAACGGCGGTGCGGGAGGCGGACGCACCAAACGTGGTATGGGCGATTGACTTTCAATTCGACACCACTGGCGACGGACGAAAATTTAAAATCGCTTTCACGGTGATGAGCATACCCGCCAATCACTCCTGAACATTGTGGATCGATCGATCACCGCCGATAAATTAGTGAAATCTCTCAGTCGGATGTTCGGCGAACGCGGTGGTCCACCCCTGATGCTGCGATATGACAACTGCCCGGAGTTCATCTCCCAAGCCCTCAAGGACTTCTGTGAGAACCGGATTGGAATTACCTATATTCCCCCGGATGAGCCATGGAAGAACGGATATATCGAATCGTTTAACAACCGCATCCGTGATGAATGTCTGAACATCAACCAATTTCACAGTCTACTGGAGGCCAATGTCGTTATCGGAGATTGGAAAGTAGAATACAACACAAGGCATCGCCACTCCGGTCTGGGCTACCTCACACCCAACGAGTACGCTGCCACATGTCAACACATTCACGCGCTCTCATAACCCGTGGACCACCTTCTGGGGTCAAGCCAAACGAGCTGGCGATCGCGCACGCCAACCACATCGACCGGGTTGCCCGGCCCCCCATGTCCATGAGACTCGTTCTGCTGGTCCGCAGCTCGTGGTCAACCACGTGCCGATGCCGCTCAGAATCCGCCCATCGGCCCGACACGCCGAACCGCTCATTGAAGAGCCGGGTTTAGAGCGGGACGTTAGTACTGCCAGGCTCGGCCGCCTTCCTGGTATTCGTTCAGGCCGACCAGAGTTGTTCCGAGCGCTAGACGATCGGCGTAGAGTATGCCGTCCAAGTGATCGCACTCGTGGCCAATCATTCGGGCGGTAGCGCCGTTGAAAGTGCGGCTTGTCGTTTCACCGTCGGGCGCGGTCCATTGGAGTGTCAGCTCTACAGGGCGCAGCGTCCTGCCCCTTACGTCGAAGAAGGACAGGCAGCCCTCCCAACGGACGTCCCCGCCAGATGTTGAGACGATCTCGGGGTTGATCAGTGCCAGATCTGCTGCCCCGGCTATGCGGACCACGGCAGCGGCGCGGGCGACTCCGAGCTGCGGCGCCGCTAGGCCGCACCCCTTCGGGAAGTCGCGGGCCGCGCAGATCTGGTCCAGGGCCGTCGTCAGTTCGCTGATCACCTCGGCTGCGGCTGGCAGTTCGTAAGGCAAGTCGAACTGCTGCGCTGGGTGAGATAAGACCGCTTCGCCGCGTCTCCTCACGTCGAGCCGGGCAAGTACGTCGTCAATGAGTTCGGCCATATGTGCCCCACTTGTCGAATCCGGTCGTGTCGGGCAGGTCTCGCCGGCGCACGATGAAGTCGCCGATCACCAGGCAGTCGAGAAGGGACCGGACGAGACAGTCCACGGCGTCCGCTGGCGTCTCCACGATCGGTTCGCCGCCCAGGTTGAACGACGTGTTCAGCACCATCGGGACTCCGGTAATTCGTTCGAATTCTTCAATGAGGTCCGCGTAGATGCCCGACCTGGTCGACACCGTTTGCAGGCGGGCTGTCCCGTCGACGTGCACGATCGCCGGCACGACCGGACGCACCTCAGGGAGGACGACCGCGGTGAGCTCCATGTAGGGCGCATTTTGCGGCAGGTCGAAGAACTTGCTCACGTGATGTTCCAGGACGCTGGGGGCGAACGGTCGAAACGATTCCCGCCGTTTTACAATCAAGTTGAGGTAGTCGGGCATTGCCGCCCGCCGCGGATCGGCGACTATCGATCGGCCGCCGAGGGCGCGGGGGCCGAGTTCGCTTCCACCCTGGAACCATCCAATCACGTGTCCCGCCGCCACTAGGGCGGCCGCCTCAACTACTACGTTCTCCGACCGGGCGACCTCAAACGACGATGACAGGGAATCGACTGCGGCGAGGATCTCTGACGCCGGGTAGACGCGGCCGAGCTGGGCGGGAGCGGACTCTGCGTACGGGACTCGCTTCTGCCCGGCCAGGACGTGCCAGCCCCACATGGCATTCCCGAGGCACTGTCCGGTGTCGCCCGGCGCCGACGGAACAAAAAGCCGCCGGAAGCCGGTCCCGTCGAGGATCCGGCGGTTCGCCACGCAGTTCAGCGCGACGCCGCCCGCCAAGCAGAGGTTATCGGATCCGGTGAGTTGCCGCAGCGCTGTGAGCTTCTCGACGAGCGCCTCCTCAAGGGCATCCTGAACCAAGCGGGCGATGTCCGCGTGCCGCTGGGTCAGCACCTCGTCGGGGTGCCGCGGTGGTCCGAGGTCGACGCCGTGGGACGCACAGAACGAACGCACCATCGACGTCGGCTCGTCGTGACCATTCGGCAGGTTGGTATGCAGCTTGCCGTCGGCCACCGTGAACAGCGGCACGTCACCAAATGCGCCTGGCCGTCCGAACGCGGCTAAACCCATGGTCTTGCCAGCGTAGACGTACGACGGCCAGCCGAGGTAGTACGTGAAGTGACGGTACACCTCGCCGGGGCCGATCTCCGACTCGTCGAGTCCGTCGTCGGCCTCCGGCAGCTGGCGCAGGTCGTGCCCCTCGCCCAAAAAGTAGGAGTTTCGCTCGAACCGGCTGTGCCACCGGCGGGGCGCGAGTTCCCCGAGCAGGTTGCCCTCGTTGTCGAGAACCGCGATCGCCGCATCCTCGAATGGCGAGAGGAAGAACGCGGACGCGGCGTGCGACAAGTGGTGTGACGGCATCGCGCGCACCTTCGCCTCGGCCACACCGAAGTGTTCGGCGCCGTAGCCATCCTCGGAAGCGGGCTCGCTGCACGTGCTGATGACCAGCATGTCGAGGTCGCTCGGCATCAGACCCGCGGTATCCAGGCAGTACCGGAACGCCAGGTCGGCGCCGCCCGCGTGCGTGGAACGGGACAGGCGTTCCTCGGCGACGGCGACCACCAGACGACCATCCTCAACGAACGCGGCCGCTCCGTCCTTGAGTTGCACGCCGCCGTCACGGGTGGCTCCCATGTTGAGTCCGAGAATCCTCAATTCACCCCCTTAATGCTTCATCTCGAAATCGGGTACAGGCAGCGGGTAGGTGTTCACGAGTTTCAATCCTAGTCGGCTGCGGTCCCAGTATCCACGGATCAGGTCGATGCCCGGCATGCTCCGCAGATAGAACGGCTTGTTGAGCTCCTGGCAGAGGGCCGCCACGGTGTCCACCTGCGCTTGGAGATCGACGACCTTCCATTCGCGTTCTTGGTCGAAGAAGCTCATCTTGTTAATCTTGTACGAGTCTTCAACCGCAATTCCGAGCCGTCTTTCCAGGACGCCTTCGGTGTCTAAGAAAAGCGTTTCACCGAGTACCACAGTGCTGTGCGGTGCCGCGGCGCGTATTAGATGGCCGTACTCGGCGGGGCTGACCACCTCCGCCGGAAAAATCGGCCGGGCCGCCAGCATCGTGGGTATGCCCAGATCGACCAGAAAGCGGCCGAGCTGCTCGACCCGCTCGGCCGGCGCCGCAACCCTCTTGCTGCGTTCGATCCGCCGATAGCTGTCCCAGGCGGGGATCGAGACGCAGCCCACCAGCAGACGGCCCTTGGCGAATTGCCGATCGGCAATCTCCCGCAAGGCCGGGAACCAGCGGTCCTCGATAATCAGCCGGGTAGTGAAGAGGAGGTCGCTGTCCAGCTTCTCGGATGCTTCGGCAAGGAACGTCACCGCGTGCTGCGGATCGAGGAATGGTTCGATGTCGCCGGACAGGTAAACGGCAGTGAGGGCGGGCCCAAAGCCCTCCAGATCGCGAATGATGTGCTCGGGCTCCCGGGAAGGAAAGAATTGGAAGCCCGGCGCGAAGACATAGCAGTGCGCACAGTTTATGGGACAGCGGGTACCACCGAGTGAGACGACGACCTTACCACCTTGGTCCAACAGATATTTGGCGTGATCCATCATTCGTCCTTCCCGAGTTTTATATGACTGTCGGCCGAGGCGGCAAGACATGTATCGCTAGAGGCAGCCCAGCGTCGTCAGGGCCTGCTGCGGCAGTCGGGAGTTCATGCCGAAGAGTGAGAAAATTTGCGCAAAGCCGCAGTGGATTCGTTTGACTCCGTGGTCGAACGAAACCAGTACATGAAAGCTGGCCAGTGGGCGGCCCGGCCCCGCCATGCGCGGTTCCACGGTGAACGCCATCGTGGGTCGGATCTTCTGCCGCTCCTGCGCGTTGTGGAAGAGCCGGGCCTTGCTGATCGCCTTCGCCATCCGGGGGTAGTCACCGCTGCGCAGCTCGGTCAGCTGTTCCGCGGTCGGCTCCTCGTACGTCCACGGCAGTGTGTGGCCGATGTCGACACCGCCGGAGACGTCGGTAGTGCTGTACGTCTCATTGACCAAGGCGGCGTTCTCCATTAGCCCGGCCGCGAAGTTGTAGAGGTCCCGCAGTTCCATGCCGACCTCAGCGTACGAGGCGACGGCAGCGGTGATCTCGAAGCAGGTGCTCAGGTGCCCCCAGATCTGCTCGTCCTCGCCGTCGTACAGCGTGACGCCGAGGTCGCCGATCATAAAGTTTTCCGCGACCACCGGCGACGAGTACGCGTACATGAGTGAGCCGTGCTTCAGCGTGAGGTCGTCCCGTGGCCACGTCTCCTGGTGACGGAGGGACACGTAGCTCATCCGTGCCCAGTCCGGGCCTTCGCCGATGAGCACGCTCACTCCGTTCGGCGGTGGCTCGTACCAGCCTTTCGCCAGCAGTTTCGGATCCGCCGCGAGCAGTGCCGACCACCGGTCGCAGACACCTTTCTCGGTGGTATGGGAGCCCCCCGTTTTGATGGCCTCCGCCAAAGTGGCTGCCGCCGCTTCTCGCGCGTAAGCAACGGCGGCGATCCGTGGATCCGCTGCAGATTCGTTACTCATGTCCACCTTTCCCGACTCTTGAGACAAATGTTCGGACATTGGCCCTAGTGTAGCGTAATAGAATGTGGTTTACTTTGAGTTGTTGGCAAGTAGTTTCTTGAAGTCCCGGTGAAGAATTCTGACTTTGGTGATGATGTCGTCGGCTGTGGCGGTCCAGGTGAAAGGTTTTGC
>JBOHHE010000221.1:0-6572 GCA_050700355.1 Pseudonocardiaceae bacterium | reverse complement strand
GTGCTGGAGCACTCAACGCCACTCACAAGGCGGGTTGGGCCGGGGCGATGGTCACCGAGGTCAGCAGCCGCTCCAAGGCGGCTTCGACGTCTTCCTTCCAGGTGAGCGCCGTGCGCAACTCCAGACGAAGCCGGGGCCAACGGGGGTGGGGGCGCACCGTCTTGAATCCCACCTGCTGCAGGAACGCGGCCGGGACCACGCAGCTGGATTCCTCGTGCACCTGGGCGTCGCCGAATGCCTCGATGGCCCGCACGCCACGGCGGGTGAGGTCCTTGGCCACCGCCTGCACCAGCATGCGGCCCAACCCGCCGCCGCTGAACTCCGACGCCACCTGTAGCGCGGTGAGCAGCACGGCATCGGCGCTGACGGGGGAGGTGGGGAACGCCGCCGCCCGTGGCACGGCGCCGGGCGGCGCGTACAGGACATACCCGGCAGGCACGGCTCCGACCATCGCGATCCGCCCGCAGGAGCCCCATTCCAGGAGCACGTTGGACACCCAGGCTTCCTTCTCCAGATCAGTCTGACCGAAACCCTCGGCCTGCTCCCGGATGTGCGGCGCGAGCTCCCAGAACACACAACGACGACACTTTTTAGGTAAAAAGTCGAGATTGTCCAGGGTGACGCCGATCACGCGACGTGACAACAGGCCTCCCTGAGCTGACGTGCAGGCGTTGCACCGGCGCCCCCGAACAACCGTGATGCGCCTCCGGCAGCATATGCCGGGCGCCACCCTGAGTGAAGACGACCGAGCCGCCCAGCCGAGGCATTTACACTCGTCAGTGACCCCGACACGCAGCAAAGGCGCCGCCGTGACCACACGAGAGTCGATCCCACGAGAACCGGCAGCACAACAGCCGGTTCGCTCCGCCCAGCGTGACCTCGACCCGCACCTGCATCGATACGCACAGCGAACCGAGGGAATGACCGCATCCGAGATCCGCGCTCTGTTCGCCGTGGCCAGCCGACCCGAGGTCGTCTCACTCGCCGGGGGCATGCCCTATCTGCCGGTGCTTCCGCTGGATTCACTGGCCGACGAACTCGCCCAGGTGGTGGCGATCGACGGCATGACGGCCCTGCAGTACGGCTCGGCGCAGGGCACCGAGGAGCTACGGGAGCAGATCTGCGAGGTGATGGCTCTGGAGGGCGTCCGGGGACACGCTGACGACGTCACCGTGACGGTCGGCTCGCAGATGGCGCTGGACATGGTCACCCGGATCTTCTGTGACCCGGGGGACGTGGTGCTCGCCGAGGCGCCGTCCTATGTCGGGGCACTCACCACCTTCGCCTCCTACCAGGCCCAGGTAATGCACGTCCAGATGGATGACGACGGGCTGGTGCCCTCGGCCCTGGAGGCCGCGCTGCGGTCGTTGCACGCCGAGGGCCGTGCCGCCAAGTTTCTCTACACGATCCCGACCTTCCACAACCCGGCCGGCGTCACCCTGGCCGTGCCCCGCCGCGCCGAGATACTCGAGGTGTGCGCCCGCTACGGGTTGCTCATCATCGAGGACAACCCCTACGGATTGCTCGGCTTCGACGGGCAGACCTATCCGGCGCTGCGTGCCTACGAATCGGACAACGTGATCTATCTGGGCTCGTTCTCCAAGACGTTCGCTCCCGGCCTGCGGGTGGGCTGGGCATTGGCCCCGCACGCGGTACGAGAGAAGCTGGTGCTGGCGGCCGAGACGGCCACCCTGTGTCCACCGGCGTTCACCCAGGCCCTGGTGTCGCGTTACCTGAGCCAGCACGACTGGAAGGGGCAGATCAAGAATTACCAGGAAGCTTACCGGGACCGCCGCGACGCCATGGTGGCGGCACTGCACCAGTACCTGCCGCCGGGCTGCCGATGGACCCATCCGGCAGGCGGGTTCTACGTCTGGCTCACCGTGCCCGACGGCTTGGACACCAAGGCGATGCTGCCGCGAGCCGTCAGCCAGCGAGTGGCCTACGTGCCGGGCACCGCCTTCTACGCCGACTCCTTGGGGAGCAGGCAGATGCGGCTGTCCTTCTGCTATCCGACGCCGGAACGGATCACCGAGGGTGTGCGCCGGCTGGCCACCGTGCTGGACGGGGAACTCGAACGCCACCGCACCTTCGGCAGCGTGAGCCCCCGCGTGGTGCACGGTCCGCAATCCCCGTCCCCGGACACCGCCTAATGCGCAACCCCGGACCAAGCCTGAGCTCCGCTGGGTCGCCGGCCCTCCTATGCGGCACCCGCCACTCCCTCAGCGGTTGCGGACAACCGGGTGCTGGTCAGCCGAGTTCGTCGTCGCGCAGAGCAGTGGTGAAGGCGGACCAGGCGGACCGGGGGAGGACCAAAGCGCCGCCGGTGGGGTGTTTGGAGTCGCGCACGGCAACGACCGAGCTGGTAACGGCGACCTCGACGCAGTTCGGTTGGTCGGTGCTGCGGCTGCTCTTGCGCCAGCGGACGGTGCTCAGGTCAAGCGCAGGCATTCCGCGCTCCTCTCCAGTGCTCGTACGACCCGCGCGACGCACCGATTCAGCGGAGTTCGGCGGCGATCTGGCTGATCAGCTCGGCCGTCGCAGCAGGTGCAAGGGCTGTATGCAGAATAGTGCCCAGCGCGATCCGGTAGGCCGCCAGATCGGTTTCCTCCTCCAAGAACAGCACTGTGCTGTGGTTCTCCAGGTAGACCAGTGCCGGTTCCTCGACGAATTCCAGGATCATGAACGGCCCACGCAGCCCGGTGTGCGCCCCGGCGGTCAGCGGGATCACCCGCAGCGTCACATGCGGTCGATCCGCCACCGCGAGCAAGTGTTGTAGCTGCCGGTGCAGCACGCCGGGCTCGCCGATCGGGCGGCGCAGCACGCTCTCATCGACCACCGCAAAGAACTGTGGTGCGCTGGCACGGGTCAGCACGGCCTGGCGGGCCATGCGGGCGGCCACCAGGTTGTCCAGTTCTTCTGACCCGGTGGGGGCGACCCCTTGGATGATCGCCCGTGCGTACTCCGCGGTTTGTAGCAGACCGGGCACTACCTGCGCCTCGTAGTTCTGTATCCGGGCGGCTTTGGCTTCGAAGTCGATCAGGCTGCGCCACAGTTGAGGCAAGCCGGGCTGGCGGGTCCACCAACCACGTTCCTCGGAGCGGCGAACCAGGTCGAGCAATTCGTCGCGGGTGGCGGCGGGTACCTGATAGAGGCCGAGCAACGCGGCGACATCCTCGATCTGCAGGCCGCTGTTGCCGGTCTCGATCCGGCTGATCTTGCTGGGCGACATGCCCATCCGCTTGGCCACCTCAGCCCCGGAGAAGCCCGCCTGCTCCCGCAGCATCCGCAACTGGGCGGCGGCCTGGCGCGATCGAACCGAGGTGTGCGGGTTGCCGGGCATGTATGCCTCCGCTAAGTGGGGGAGTGCGCACACTGTGCAACACATGTCCCAGCAAAGGAATGCCACGATCGAGTGATTGCTTGCAATACCTGCAATCTCCGATGCCTCGTGGCAGAAACCTGGGACGGCGAACGTGACGCGATGGATGCGGTTGTGGTGGAGAAGAGCTGAGAGGTTCCGGCGCATGGCCGGGACCTCAGCGGGTGGCTCGAGGACGGTAGGGAAGGCTGATCGTGGCTCGGGCACGTCGGCCGCCCCCGAGCGAACTCACAGGGCTCGGCGACCCGTTTTGCCGACCTCGGGGGCCATCAAGGCGACGATGCGCTCCAGATCCTCGACGGATCCGAACTCGACGACGATCCGCCCCTTCTGACGGCCGAGCTCCACCTTGACCCGGGTTTCGAACGTGTCGGAGAGATTCTCGGCGAGCTGTTGCAGGCCGGGTGCCTGGATCGGCCGGCGCGCCACCGGCTTCGGCGCGGCTCGACGTGGATCGCTACGGGACAGCGTGACGGCTTCTTCAGTGGCTCGAACGGAGAGCCCTTCGGCGACGATGCGGGCCGCCAGATCTTCTTGGGCATCCGACTTCTCCAGCCCGAGCAGCGCTCGCGCGTGGCCGGCGGAGAGAACTCCGGCGGCCACCCGACGCTGCACCGCCACCGGCAAGCGGAGAAGCCGGATGGTGTTGGTGATGACCGGTCGGCTACGCCCGATCCGGGTGGCGAGCTGCTCATGTGTCACACCGAACTCTTGGAGCAGCTGCTGGTAGGCGGACGCCTCCTCGAGCGGGTTGAGCTGGACGCGGTGGATGTTCTCCAGCAACGCATCGCGAAGCATCGCGTCATCGGCGGTGCTGCGCACAATCGCCGGGATGCGGTCGAGGCCGACCTGTTGCGCGGCCCGCCAGCGTCGTTCGCCCATGACCAGCTCGTAAGAGCCGCCCTCGGCTCTGCGGACCACGATGGGCTGCATCAGACCGAACTCGCGAATCGAGTGTTCAAGCTCGGCCAGCGACTCCTCGTCGAAGATCTGCCGTGGCTGGCGAGGGTTGGGCACGATGGCGTCGGTGGGTATCTCCTGGTACACGGCTCCGATAACGGCGCTCTCGACGCTGCCACCCACGCCGGACACCTCCGGCCGATGCACAGCGGAGGCTTCGGTCCCCGCCAAGGGTCCGCTGGGGATCAGCGCGGCGAGGCCGCGGCCGAGGCCGCCCTTGCGTTGCGGTATCCCACCCTCGGACGTCATGAGCGAAGCACCTCACCGGTGTGCGGACCGGTGGGCCCCCGATCTCGCGGCGCTGAACTGCCAGGTCCCAGCGCGATCTCCCGGGCGGCGTCCAGATAGCTCATCGCGCCGCGCGAGCCCGGATCGTAGATCAGCACTGTCTGCCCGAAGCCCGGTGCCTCAGAGATCTTCACGCTGCGGGGGATGACAGTGCGCAGAACCTGATCGCCGAAGTGGTTGCGAACCTCGGTGGTGACCTGGTCGGCCAGTTTGGTGCGCCCGTCATACATCGTCAGCAGGATCGTCGACACGGTCAGTGTCGGATTCAGATGTGACCGCACCAGGTCGATGTTGTGCAGCAGCTGACCGAGCCCCTCGAGCGCGTAGTACTCGCACTGGATGGGAATCAGTACCTCGGGCGCGGCGACGAGGGCGTTCACCGTGAGCAGCCCCAATGAAGGGGGACAGTCGATGAAGACATAGTCGACGTCCAACTCGTTCAGCGCGGACTCCGGCAGGGCTTGCTTGAGGCGGGACTCTCTGGCCACCATCGTCACCAGATCGATCTCGGAGCCGGCAAGGTCGATGGTGGCGGGAATGCACAGCAGGTTGGGGGATTGCGGGCTGACCGCGAGGGCGTCGGCGAGCCCGATCTCGCCGATCAACACCTCGTACACCGACGGCGTTCCGGAGCGGTGCTCGACACCCAATGCGGTGGACGCGTTGCCCTGCGGATCGAGGTCGACCACCAGCGTGCGCAGTCCCTGAAGCGCCAGCGCCGCCGCCAGGTTCACCGTGCTCGTGGTCTTGCCGACGCCGCCCTTCTGGTTCGCCACCGTGAAGATCCGTCGTCGCGTGGGTCGAGGCCAGCGGTCGGTGGGGTGTTGCGCGCGGGTGGCGCGCTCCGCCTCCTCGGCGATTGGGGTCCACTCGCTGTCCGGGACCGGCTCGTCACGAGCGTGCCTCCGGCGCCTCCGCGATGCCTTGGGCTGCGGAATATCCTCGATCGGACGCAACGATACCGACTCAGCCGGCGCTGTTTCACGTGAAACGGCGCCGGAGCGGGAAATGGCATTGGGGGGAGTGGGCGGCCTGTCCGTCCCCGCCTCCCCATCCGGCCGAGCCCCATCCCGCCGCGCTCTATCCCGCTGGGTCCTACCCCGCTGGGGGATCACACTCACCGAACCTTCCTCCTTGGTGTCCCTACCCTGCGGATGACGCCTGACGGGGCGACGTGCTGGGCGCGTCGCCGGACCACGACGACTGTCGTCGGCGGCCGTACGACCGCCGCACCACACTGCACGATGTCGACCACCGCTCCTCCCGCAGACCGCACAGCAAGAGCATCTCGCACGGCTTCATCGGACGCGCGCTCACCCTTCACCGCGAGCAACCGACCGTCGGGAACCACCAACGGCAGACACCAGCTTGCCAAGCGACCCAGCGGCGCGACCGCGCGGGCCGTCACGACGTCCCATCCGCCGAGCTCGGCACGAATCTGGGCGTCCTCAACACGCCCGCGATGTACCCGCACCGGCAGCTCGAGTTCCGTAACCACCTCGGTTAACCACGTGACCCGCCGCGCCATCGGCTCCAGCAGTACCACCGTCAGATCGGGGCGGGCCAACGCGAGCGGAATCCCCGGCAGACCTGCCCCTGATCCCACGTCCAGCACTCGTAGACCGTCTGCCATCAACTCCCCGAGAACCGCGGAGTTCAACATGTGGCGTTCCCACAGCCGGTCCGCCTCCCGGGGGCCGATCAGCCCACGAACGAGTCCGGGGCCGGCGAGCATCGCGACATACCGCTCCGCCGCCGCGTACCGGTCCCCGAAGAGGACGCGTGCCGCCGCCGGAACCTCCACCACGTCTCCGTTTCAGGTGGACCTGTTTCACCGACCCATTTCACGTGAAACGTCGGAACCGCCGCCGCGGAGCGATCAGGACGAAGGGAACACCACGACGCGTCGCCGCGGTTCTTCGCCTTCGCTTTCGCTGTACAC
>JBOHHE010000220.1:0-5213 GCA_050700355.1 Pseudonocardiaceae bacterium | reverse complement strand
GCCCCCGGCGATGTCGCCGGGGGCGGGGCTCCTTTCGCCGTTCCGGTCGGCGAAAGGACGGTCGGTCGTCCAGGAGCCGGGGGTGCTACGACCGGCGACCGACCGGGCCAGATGGGGTCCTGATCGTTCTCACGGAGCGCGCATCTGTGGTGATCCAGCGGGAGAAACGCCCACCGTGCTCAGGGCTCGGTCCCTGATCGGGTGTGTTCGTGCAGCGCGGCATATCGGGCTTTCCCGGGGTCGGTCATCGTGGCTCGGCGCAGCCCACTGGCCAGCGGGTCTGCCGTAGCCAACGCCACCAGCCCGGCGCCGGCCAGCATGTCGAGGGCCTCGGCGAGGTAACCGGGTATCGGACGTCCGGCGTCGACGTAACGATCGCCCAGCCTCGCGATGTAGCCCCGGTGCACCCGCCGTAGCGCCATCCACGCGAAGAGATCAGTTCCAGCCAGCGTTATCCGATTCACTGCACTGCCCGCCAGCGCGTGCAGGAGTCGCAATAGTCGCATTCCGGCGTGGTGAGGCTGGCGGCGAGCACATCGGCGCCACAGGCCGCGAGGTAGCGACCGGCGCGGCAGCCGGCGGTGAACGCCTCGTCGGTGATGAGGTGCGCACTGCGGGTGCGGGCATCGGTTATCGCCAGCACGGGGATGCGGACCGGCTTGGCCGGTGTGGTGCGGCGGTGCCTGGCCATCATCAGCTCACTCCTTACCCTCTTCATATTCGCTCGGTCATCGGCGGCCCGAGGTAAAGCTTTGCTCACCCATCGTGACTATTTATGCAGCAAAACGGGGCAAAAGTCGATGATTCGGATGCGGACCGTCACGGACGTCCGCTGTCGCAGAGCATCGCGCGTGCGGCGTCCTTGATGTCGGAGATGTGCCCGCCGTAGCGCTGGTCGTAGAATCGTCGGAACCGCGTGAGGTGCCCATCTCCCCCAAGGTGGGCCCGGAGCGCGTCGTCGATGCGGGCGCCCGCGCGCACCGTCGTTCCGATCAGGTAGCCATCGACGTCCTTGATGAGATCCTTGAACGGGAACCTCGCGAAAGGCGGTGTTTTCGCGATGATCTGCGCTCTTCAGGCAGTGCTCCTGGTCGGCGCTGGCCTCCTGCGTGGCGGGTCTGCTCTGCTCCGCCTTGGTTCGGTCGAGCGAACAGGTCATGCCGCTTCTCGTCGTGACCGTGATGGCCCGGTTGGTGCTGTGCGGCGGCATGATCCCGGTTACCGGGCGGGACCGGCCTCAGCGAATTGTCCTGGTTGACTCCGGCGCGCTGGGGATACTCGGCGGGAGCGGGGACCGTCAACCTGAGAGAGTTGGAACCAGGGGTACCGCAGGATCAGCTGTGGTCCCCTTCGGCGTTGTGGTGGTTCTTGTCTGTTTCAGTATTGGGGATGGGCACGGTGCTGTTCGCGTGGCTGTTCACTCTTCGGCTTGGGCGACTTCGCCGGTAGAGACCAGGGCCGGGTGCGCGCGCCAGCGGGCTCGGTGCGTGAAGTCGGCCCGGCTAGCCCAAGGGGACGCGACCCCCGTGCCCGGCGACGTTGCCGGGGCGAAGTTCAAGGGCCTCTGGTCAGGTGGTCCCGGACCGTGGCGGGTCGGCCACGATCGCGGTGTGCTCGTGCAGCGCCGTATACCTGGCCCGTCCGGAGTCGGTCATCGTGGCTCGGCGTAGCCTTCCGGCCAGCGGATTCGCTTCGGCCAGCAGCACCAGCCCAGCTTCGGTCAGTGCGTCGAGGGCCTCGGCGATGTGGCCGGGTATCGGGCGCCCGGCGTCGAGGTAACGATCGCCCCACTTCGCGATATAACCTCGGTGGACCCGCCGTAGCGCCATCCACGCGAAGAGGTCAGTTCCGGCCAGGGCTATCCGGTTCATTGAGCTGCTCGCCAGCGCGTGCAGGATTCGCAATAGCCGCGTTCCGGGGTGGTGAGGCTTGCGGTGAGCACCTCCGCGCCGCATGTCGCGAGGTATCGACCGGCGCGGCAGCCGGCAGCGAACGCTTCGTCGGTGATGAGGTGCGCACTGTGGGTGTGAGCATCGGTTATTGCCACCACGGGGACGCGGGTCGGCTTGGCCGGTGTGGTGCGGCGGTGCCTGGCCACTGTCAGTTCGCTCCTTTCTCTTGCGGCTTCTCCGGTTGTCGGTGCTCTGTTGTAAGGTCTCGCTCACCGATCGTGACTATTAATGCTTCGAATCGGTCGGAAGTCGACGGTGTGGATGCAGACCGTGATGGATGTCTGCATTCCGGTATTAGGAGGGGTCGATGGGGCAGAGACCGCGGGAGCTGACGCCGTATGTTTCGTTGCGGCATTTCTTCGGTGCTGAGTTGCGGCAGTGGCGTGAGGTGGCGGGCCTGTCACATGATCGGCTCGGAGCGCGGATCAACTATTCCGGTGACTTGATCGGGAAGGTGGAGAAGGCCGAACGGGCGCCGACCGCCGCGCTGGCCACGGCGTGCGATGAGGTGCTCGGTACCGGTGGGGCGCTGGTTCGCCTGTTCGGCTTGATCGAGGCCGTTGACCAGGAGGAGTTGGCGACGCGGGCAGCCGCGATTAACGCCCCGGAGCAGCCGGTCTGCGGGTGGTTGCTGGCCGGTCAGGCTCTTACAGTGGGGGAGTCACCGGCGAAAGGAGCAGACCCCGTGAACCGGTTCGAGTTCCTCACCTCCACGTTCGGCGCGGGTGTCGGTTCCCTCCTCGGCTCAGCGGAGTCTGGTGACGTATCCCGACTCGGGCAGGATGACGTGGTGCGCTGGCGGCGCAACCTGTCCCAGCTCTATGAGCTGGATCATCAGTACGGCAGCGCCGGGGTCTACGACTTGGCGCTGCGTTCACTGAAGAAACTGCGCCGGGTTATGCACCGGGCCAGCTACGGCCCGTCGACCGGCGAGGAGTTGCATACCGTCCTCGGTGAGTTGAGCATGCAGGCTGGTTGGCTGGCCTTTGATGCTGGGCGACAAGGCGAGGCCCGGTACTGGTGGCTCGAAGCCTCACATATCGCGCGGCTCGTCGATGATGATCGACTGTTCGCCAACGCTCTGCGGTTCTTATCACGACAGGCCACGGAGTTGGGCCTGCCACGTGAGGGGATCGACCTCGTGCAGGCCGCGCAGCAGGCGGTGAAACCATGGGGTACGCCCTGCTTGCGCTCCGATCTGCTGTCTCTGGAGGCATTAGCTCATTCTCGAGCGGGTGATAAGTCGGCGACCTGGCACGCGCTGCACCAGGCTGACGCGTTGCTTGGCTCCGGTCCCCATGATGATGATCCGTCCTGGGTTTCCTCCTGGGGGGACGAGGCAGGACTTGCCTGTCTGGAGATGCGCGCAGCGCTATCCCTGCGGGAGCTACCGCTCGCGGAACGCTGCAGCCGCACCGCCCTGGCTGCGGTCCGGCCGGAGTATCCACGCAGCCGCGTCTTGTACATGGCATACCGGGCCGAGGTTCTGGTCGAGCAACGGAGTATCGAGGAAGCCGTCGCTACGGCCGCGCAGGCTGTGGAGGGCGCAATCGATGTCAGCTCCGCCCGGATCGATACCCGCATCGGTCGGGTGCGCGCGGAGCTGGCCCGGTATTCGGACCGGCCGAGGGTCGCCGAGTTCCTGGACTGGTCCGGTCAGGTCATCGCGATGAAGGCGAACGGGTCTGCGGTCTGAACAGCACTGAGACCTCGCAGGTCAGCGGCCGTTTCGGGATTTGAACCGGCCAGGTCCTGTCAGGGCTGGCTGTCCAGCAACATGTGGGGGTATCCGTAGTTGCGTTCACCCAGTGGCCAGGCTTCGCGCCCAGTTCCTCCAACTTCGCTTTGAGCGAATCAGGATCATCGAGTGCATATTTCAGTTCGACCTCAGTGTACTTCACGTGGCGACCTTTCGCGGTGAGTTGGGTGGCGTGCAGCGTCGCCATCTGGCAGAACGCGGCGATTCGGGACATCAGGTGGGGGTCCACATAGCGATGATCGTCGCCATCGCGGAGTGATCGGACAGTCCATCGAAGCGCGGACTATGCAGATACCGGCAGTCGACGAGCTGCCATTGGTGATCCGTGGAAAGGAATGTGTGGTCGAAGCGGTAGCCGGTGCCGGCGCGGCCGTACCAACTGTGCTCGATATCGTGTGGGTGCAAGGTCCGAAACGCGTCGACTAAGCCGGTGTCGATAAAGGAGCGGTAGAAGCTGTATTCCCAGTCGCCGAACACCGCGTAATGCGGCTGGTGGCCGGGCTCGACCACGTTGAGGTCACCCGTGATGACAAGCGGCCCCCGCGCCTCGACGGCCAGCCGGGGCAGGGCCTCGGTTACGGAGTCTTGAAAAGCACGCTTGTCGACGTTGCGGCGCTCAGCGGATCCGCGGGAAGGCACATACAGTCCAATGACCGTGGCACTGCGCCCGCCGACCATGACCCGGGCCGCGCTGATCCGGTGCGGCAGCACGTCGACCGGCACGGGTACAGCCTCCACATTCGGGGTACGGGTAGCGATGACCGTGGTGTAGTCGCGCGTCGCAGGCGGCGGCACGCACACCATGTGGAACCCGTGGTCGCCGAGCGCCCGTAGCAGTGCTGTGGCCCCCGGGCCGTGCCCCACCTCGGTCAGCACCGCCACGTCAGCGTATTCGCAGTCGGCCAACCAAGCGGCTTGATTGCGGGAGCGTGCTGGCGAGGCGTGCTGGACATTCCAGGTGACCACCCGCAGCTGGGTTTCCGAAGCCAGGTGTCGTGGCTCGGCCAGAGGCCGCGGGCTCAGCTCGTCATTGAGGGATGGCATCACTAATCCGCCTCCCGAGCACGTCCTGGATGGTGGGCTCGTCCGCGCCCCGACCGACGATGAGACGGGATAGCGCACCAGCAGGATCCGCTCGTCACGGGCTGTCAGACTGCCCCCGCCACCACGAGCGTATCCGGGTCGTTGCCGGTGCCTTCATCCAGCAACCGGGGTCATCAGGTCGTGCTGACCGAAGGCACTGAAACACCGAAGATGTCCATTTCGCCTGCCGCTACCCGCTCGATGATGTCCTCCAATGACACACCGAGCTCCGACTACACATTCAGCTGGTGTGCAGAGAGGTGCTGTCTTGTGATGTGGCGTGATGACCGGTGGATTCATGATCTGCGGTGGTGGAGGGGGCGGCGAGCGGAAGCGTTGTGGCGGTGCTCTGCCGCAGAGGCTGGCACCGTGATGATCGGTGGGGTGTCTCTGGTAGGTCGTTGTGCGTGCTGGGACGG
>JBOHHE010000219.1:0-5285 GCA_050700355.1 Pseudonocardiaceae bacterium | reverse complement strand
CCCAGGTACGCAGCGCAGCGAAGAAATCCGCGTCCCCCACCGCCGTCCGCAGCGCAGCCAGCGCCATCGCGCCGCGGATGTAGACCGGACCGTCGAGCACTCCGGCCGCGGTGGGATCACCGGGCGGGACTCGCCAGAAGTCGGCGTCGGCGGGGATCGCCTCGTACTGCTCCGCGGCGAGCTGCTGCGCGCTCGGACCACCGGTGCGCTCCGCGTAAAGCCATTCGGCGTAGGTGGCGAACCCCTCGTTGAGCCAGATATCGCGCCAACGCTGTATCGCGACGCTGTCCCCGAACCACTGGTGGGCGAGCTCATGCACCACCACCGAGAAATCCTCGGAGCCCTCGAAGAAGATCGGCCCGTATACCGGACGGGTCTGGGTCTCCAGCGCGAAGTACATCTCGGGGGCATCCGGCACCACGGCACCGAGCTGAGCGAACGGGTAGTCCCCGAAGATCGTGGCCAGCAACTCGACGATCTCAGGCGTCCGCTCCACCGCAGCCCGGGCTGAGCCGGCCAGCTCCGGATCGAGACCTTCTCCGTAGGCAGCCAGATAGGGACCAAAGGGGGTGTCGCGGCGCACGATCTCGTACTGACCGATCGCGACGAATGCCAGGTAGGGCGCCATCGGCTCGCTCGCCTGCCAGCGCCAGCGCTCCCAGCCCGGCTCAGCCGGTTCCGGACCGCCGAGCAGCGCGCCGTTGGAGATCACCTCCACCCCAGCAGGCACTGTCGCGGTGACCGCCACAGTCGCCTTGTCCGAAGGGTGATCATTGGACGGGTACCACCACGCGGCGATGTCTGGCTGGCCGACGGCGATCGCGCCGTCGGCGGTGCGCACCCACGGTTCAGCGGGGCCGCTACCGCCTGGGATATCCGACGGCACCCCGGCGTAGTCCACCCGCACCGATATCGGCTGATCAGTGGTCACCGTCTCGGCGGGGATCACTACCAGCTCGCCATCTTCCTGGCGGATCGTCACCGGGCGCCCGTTCACCTCGACGGCGGTGGCGGGCAACCGGAGGTCGAGGTTGAACTGGGAGAGGTTCTGCGTGGGCTGCGCGGTGATGGTGGTGCGTCCTTCGAGCCGATCGGTGGCCGGGTCGTAGTGCAGCTGGATGTCATAGCCGGTGACGTCGTAACCACCATTGCCCGCGCGCGGGAAGTAGGGGTCTCCGATACCCTCGGCACCGCGCGTCGATCCTCCGAGATCGTCTGACCGAAACGGTTCATCGGACGGGGAGAGCTCGCCGACATCAAGACTCCGCCACGGGAGCACCACGACAGCGATCACCACAGCGATCACCACAAGCAGCACCAGGCCTAACCCGATGAACACCCGCGTTCGCATCAGCCGCCTCCGGGCCCGACCCTAGCCGACCGGGCGTATCGCGGCGTTGATCGCTGTCCGGATCCGCTCGTGCAACGCCCGTAAACCGGTCCGCTCGGTGGGCACCTCCAGCACCCGTATCCCCTGTGTAGGGGACAGCGCGTCCGCCAGCCCGGCGGGTGTCACCCGAACGTGCGGTACGTGGTGCGCCGCACACAAGGCAGCCAGATCGGTGCAGTGCGGGGTGCCGAAGACTCGCTCGAAGGCGTCGACGTGCTGCGGGGCGCCCTGTTCGAGTAGGCCGAAAATGCCACCACCTTGATCGTTGGCGACCACCACCGTCAGATCCGGACGGGCTTCGCCGGGGCCTACCAGCAGGCCGTTCGCGTCGTGCAGGAACGTCAGGTCGCCCAGCAGCGCGTAGCCGGGCACTTCATGTGCCAGCGCGGCCCCGATGGCGGTACTGACGGTACCGTCGATACCGGCGACACCCCGGTTGGCCAGCACGGTCAGCCCGGGTCGCGGCCAGGCGGCCAGCGACACGTCCCGGATCGGGTTCGACGAACCGAGCAGCAGCAGCGCGCCTGTGGGCAAAGCGGGCACCATGAGCCGGGCCACCGCCAGACCGGTCGGCCGGGGGTGGCGCTGCATCGTGGCGCGCACCGCGGCGGCAGCGAGCGCGTCGGCCCGCTGCCAGCGTTGCAGCCAGGCCGGGTCGGGCGTACCAGTGGCGCGCAGGGTGGTGCCCACCGCTGCCGCGTTGCCCGTCACGTCGGTCCACTCCGGACGTTCGGTCAGCACGGTGAGCGCCACCCTCGGATCGGCCAGCAGGCGCTGTACCGGACGGTGCAGGGTCGGGCGTCCCAGCAGCAGAACCTGGTCGGGACGCAACCGCTCCAGCACCGGTGAGCCGAGCAGCCACGGCCCCGCGACCAGCCCGTCCGGCCAGCTCGGGGCGGTGGGCTCGGCCACCAACGGAAGGCCACCGGGCGCAGGCCCGGCCCCATGGCCCGCGATCACCAGGGTGCGCCGGGACAGGTCCAACTCCACATCGACGCCCGCCGGCGCTCCAGCGGGAACATCCGTCCAGGCGGCGTCTCCGGGGCGCCCGGCCAGTGCTTCCGGCCAGTCCGGGGCGGCGTCGGGCACCAGCGGCTCGGGAAACGCCACATTGAGGTGCACCGGACCAGGGCATCCGGTCAGCACCCCGCGCGCCGCCGCCACCGCGCGATCCACTGTGGAGCGCCAACGAGCCTGCTGACCCTGGCCGCCGTGGGACGGCGGCGCCAACGATGGCGCCGCCCGCACCGCCGTGCCGAAGAACCCGGCTTGGCGCACCGTCTGATTCGCCCCGGTGCCCACCAGTTGGGCAGGGCGGTCGGCGGTCACCGCCAGCAACGGGACCCCGGCGTAGTCGGCCTCCAGCACCGCTGGGTGCAGGTTCGCCACCGCCGTACCCGACGTGCACACCACCGGCACTGGCACCCCGGAACCCAGCGCTAGGCCCAGCGCGAGAAACGCCGCCGAGCGCTCGTCGATCCGGACATGCAACCGCAGCCGCCCGGCTGCATCCGCCGCATGCAGCGCGAACGACAACGGTGCATTACGCGACCCCGGGCACAGCACGGCATGGCGTACCCCACACCGCACCAACTCGTCGACCACCACCGTGGCCAGCGCAGAAGACGGATTCACGATCGTCCAGCATGCCTTGCGCAGCCCGGCTCGGCCGAGACGGACCCGACCCCGCACGCTACTGACGCTCGTTAGGAAGCCGATTGGTGGCTTCGCGCAGCACGGCAGCCGCGTCGGTGAGCACCGGCTCGCCATGTCCGAAGACCGCGACGGTGCTGTCCAGAGCCGCCAGCCGCCGGAAAGACCTGGTGGCCTCGTACCGGTTGAGGTTGAACGGTCCGAGGATGACCTGGCCGTCTCGTCCGGTCGCGATGTTGTCGCCGGTGAACAGGACCCCGGAGCGCGGCAGGAAGATCGCGATGCTGCCGTCGGTGTGCCCGGGGACGGCGAGTACGTGCGCGGCGGTGCGCCAGCACCGTGACCCCGCCCCAGTCACCGACTTCGGCCGCGGCGCCGGCGTGGTCCTCATGGAAATGCGTGAGCACCACCCGGTCCAGATCGGCGGGCGTGAGCCCGAAGCCGGTGATCGCTCGGGTGATGTCAGCCCCGGACCCGGAGAGCCCGGTATCGATGAGGTCAACGAGTCCGGGTCGCGCCACAGGTACGCCTGGCCGACCGAGAACCGCAACATCCGCAAGGCGGGAAGCAGCTCAACGATGTCCACCCGATGATCCTGACTGGCGTGCGCCTGCGAGCGCGCCTGCTTCCACCCAGAGCAGAACCGCTGCGGGTGTGCGCAGAGCCAGGTTTTCGGCAGTAGGCCGCACTGGGTCTCGGTCGTATCGGTCAGCGGTATCCGGTGGTATTAGGAGGTTTGCCGGCGTCCTGGACCTCGACGAGGTAACGCCACGCGTCCGGGGAACTGCCGTCGACGTCGACGAACCCGTACTCCTGCGCGAGCTGTCCGGAGGAGAGGGAGGCCTGGTTCCACCGGGCGAGGTCAGGATCGGCCGCGAGGGCGACGACCGCGCGTCCGGTGAACGTCGGTGTCTCGGAGATGGCGAAGTGCCCGGGGTCGGGGTACGGCGCCTCGGCGGGGCGAGCCAGCACGTCCCGCCAGTTGGCCTCGGTGACGCCGTAGTTGTCGAGCATCATCTCCGAGCGCATCCACCCCGGCGTCAACGCCACCGCGGTGCAGCCGAAGCCGGCCAGCTCGTGGCCCTGGCTCCAGGCCAACCGCAGCACTGCGGTCTTGGCCAGGTCGTAGAACGCTGAGACCCGGTAGTTGGTGGCGTTGTAGTCGGCGGTGCCGTCGGTCATTTCCACGACCAGCCCACCGGGGCGGCGGATGAGCAGCGGCAGGGCGTAGTGGCTGGTGATGAGGTGGGTGTCGAGCGCCAGATGCAGCAGGCGCAGCCCGTTGTCCAGGTCGTGCTCCCACAGCTTGGCGTCCCAGTCGAAGAGCTTCTCGCCGCCCCCAATGTCGTTGACCAGGACGTCGAGCCGGCCGTGGTCGCTGTCGATCCGATGGATCAGCGCCACCACCTGATCAGCGTCGAGGTGATCCACCCGTAACGCCACGCCCTGCCCGCCGGCGGCCTCGATCAGCTCGGCGGTCTCCTCGATTGTCTCCGGCCGGTCGTACTCCGACCGCGCCGAGCGGGTGCTGCGGCCCGTGGCGTACACTGTGGCGCCCGCTCTCGCCAGCTCCACGGCAATGGCCCGCCCGGCACCCCGAGTCGCCCCCGCCACCAATGCGACCTTCCCCGCTAACGAACCAGCCATCGCGCCTCCCTCGTTGTCGTCCACGTCCAGACAATTAAGTCCTAACGGCGTGGCAGCTGGCAACGAGCGCCAGTGCGTCTCAGCGGAGATAGGCGCCCCGGCGAGCAGCCGCCCGGGTAGGAGTGCACCTGTTGGAGCAGCAACCTATACTCGCTGATGTCCTCCGAGTGCAGGTATGGTGAGCTGAGGGGAAGGGGGTTGAGCGACATCGAGACCTCGGACGTCATCGATCTCTTTGATGAAACCAGCCATGCCTTCGACCCGGGCGATCTCATGCAGCGCGCCGAGGCCTCAATCGGGACCGCTTTATCTCTCTACCAAAACGCACTGACGCCTGACTACCTCTCCACGATGCAAGTCGATGCGTCACCGATATGACGATCAGGACCGGAGCAACACTAGGGCAACGTCAAGGTTGCTTAGCATTCAGTGTGGTGACGGTGAGTTAGTGGTGGTGTGGTAGTCGCGGGGTGGACTCGCTGTGGGTGGTGGTTCAGTGGCGTTGTGTGTCCTGGGGTTCTCTTGTTGGTAAGGACTGTGTCGTCCGGTGTGGTGCTGCGCGGGTCGGGGGTGTGCCACCGTGGGTCATGATCGC
>JBOHHE010000218.1:0-7404 GCA_050700355.1 Pseudonocardiaceae bacterium | reverse complement strand
GAACGGAGTGGAGTGCATTAAAGAAACGACGGAGCGTATCTGCCGGGATCGAAACCGAGCACTTCCCTTCCTTGCTACCTAGCGTGACAAAATCAAGACATCGAGTGAACTTGAATTGGCCCTGGGTCCACCCCCAGCGCCTCCGTGAACGACTCTTGGGTGTAACCCGCCGTCTTCCGAGACCAAACGAGCTGCAGCCGTTTTGTCATCGGACCATCCTCCCACAAGGGTGAACGCCGAAACTCGGCCCAGAGGGGCCTTCTCGCAGGTCAACCCCGCCTGTGCCACTTCTGTGCGCGGTTATCGCATCGATTTTGCTCTGGGATCACACCGCTGTCAGGTTTTGGCTGATCCCCGTCCGACAACAGTGCCCACAGCTCCTACCAGGCAGGCCGTAACCCCACATCTCAGCCGCAGGACGGAGATGATCGGCGTGAGCAGCCCAGAGCCCGCAGACTCGTACGCTGAGGTGCCTCTGTCTCCCCGTGATCGGTTGTTGTACGCGGTTGCGTGCGCCACCGGTATGGTCCCCGATCTGGGCGCGCGGCTGTGGTCGGTGCCGTTGACGGAACCGGCCTCGGTCTATAGCGCGCTCGTTGACTTTCTCTGCAATACCAGAACGGTCGTGGTGACTGGGACGCTGGACCGGCGCCTGATCCTGATCGAGCATGAGGCGGGCGAGGCGTGGACAGCCGCCGATCTCTCCGGCTTGTCCCACAATTCCCGCGTCTGGCCGGTATGGACGCATGGCCATCTGGCCATCAGCGAACCAGGCAGCTGGCTTTCACGGGTAGAGATCACCCAAGCGGGGAGGAGGCGGCTGCTGAGGCCGCGGTTGTTGCTGGCCTCGCTGTATCACCCGGAGTACTTCCCGTTGCCCCGATTCCCGTTGGCGATCTCCGACCTGGCCCGCGCTGCTCGCTCGACGCTGCTGGGCACTGTGGAACTGATGGACATGCAGCTCGGCGTGTCGTTGGAGGACATCATCGGCCGGGCTACGTCCGGCGAGGTGGACATTCTCGGAATCTCGGCGACCTTCGGGCAACACGATCTGATGACCCGATTGCTGGACGCAGTCACCAATAGCGGCACGCCTCCGCTCATGGTGGCCGGAGGCTCCTTGACCGCCCGTAATGAGAAGATCCTGCTCGACACCTACCCCGACTTGCTCATCGGCCGCAGTGCTGGTGAACCCACCATCGCTGATGTGTTGACCTACTGGCACGGCGACTTGGAGCTGGACCAGATTCGGGGTGCGGGTCATCGGGGAGCGCCACGGGGTGAGGGCACCATGGGGATCAGACGGGTGCGGCGCACCGCGACGGTAGCCAACCGGTTCCAGACCGACATGTGGCCAGAGCTGGACCTGCTTGACACAACCTTCCAGTACAAAGGAGTCGCGCAGCTCGAAGCCAGCCGGGGATGTACGAACTACTGCTCGTTCTGCCCGCGCGGGCACAAAGGACAGTGGGCCGGCGCTACCCCGGACGCACTGCCGTGGATCTTGCAGGCGATGGGCGAGGTCTTCGACCGGCACGCGCACCTGTCCCGGACCTTGTATCTGGTGGACGAGGAGTTCATCGGCCGAGGCAGCGATGCCGTGCAGCGTGCACTGGCCGTCGCCGACACCCTCGCGGATGCGGGATTCTCCTGGGAGACCTCCTGCCGTGTCGATCAAGTCGTACGTCTCGACCGTGCCCCGGCCTGGCACGTCGAGCGTGCCCACCTGTGGCGCGGCCTGGTGGAGCGCAAGCTGCGCCGTTGCCTGTTCGGCGTCGAGTCCGGGGTCACCTCGATCCTGGAGCGCTTCAACAAGGAGACCACCGGCGCCCAGAACGCCTTGGCGATCCGCACTCTGACCGCGCTGGGGGTGCCGCCCAGGTTCACCTACATCACCTTCGACCACCTGATGACCGAGACGGAGCTGCGCGAGACCTATACGTTCCAGGGCCGCACCGACCTGCTGCTGCGGGCCGTGCCGGAGCTGGCCGTGGAGGAGATCGTCGACGGCGTACGCGATGAGGACTGGGTTGCCGCGCACACCACCGGACGCCCGTTTTACACCGGCATCAGCTACCTGCTGGTGTCGATGGAGTGCCTGATCGGAGCCGCCTACACCCGAAAGGTGACAGCGGCCGGGCTGACCGGGCATGCCGACCCGTCGATGGGCCGGGTGGAGGCCGAGTACGCGGACTGGCGTATCGGGGTGCTGTCCCGTTGGGCGCAACTGTGGATCGACCGGAACTTCGCCTTGGACTACACCCTCAAATCCCTGGAGAAGATTCTCGACGGACCCTCCCACCAGGTGGTCCGCAGTCTGCGCCGCATCCTCAAACACACCGCCTACCGGCTGCTCGGAGGGATGCTGGACCTGTTGGGCACGATCGATACGCTCGCCGGCAGCCAGGAAGAAGTTGCCGAGCGGTGCGCGGTGCTGGCGTATGCCCTCATTGGCGAACTGCACGCTGAGCTGGCCTCGGCCATCGCTGGGGTGGAGGAAAGCCTGCCAACGGATCACTGCCAGCTGCTGCGACGCGAGTACACCCGCTGGGTAGGCATGGATACCTGGCGGCTGATCAACGCCAGTGATCCGTGCGGTACCTGAGAAGGAACGGAGAACCCCATGCGTCCGCTGGAACACCGCGTCCTGCAAGGCCTGGACGGAGAGGTCTCCGCACTGGGCGCGGGTTGCTGGACCATCGGCGGACCCGCCACCAACAACGGCGTGCCGATCGGCTGGGACGACGTCGACGAGAACGGCGCCTACGCAGGCCTGGTCCGTGCCCATGAGCTGGGTGTCACCCTGTTCGACACCGCCGATGTCTACGGGATGGGCCACTCCGAACG
Organism: Pseudonocardiaceae bacterium; assembly: GCA_050700355.1. GTDB lineage: Bacteria > Actinomycetota > Actinomycetes > Mycobacteriales > Pseudonocardiaceae. Next base: position 4,557 of record JBOHHE010000218.1, on the reverse strand, counting down.
GCTGCTCGGTCGCCTGCTGCGCAGTATTGACCGATCATCGGTGGTGGTCTCCAGCAAGGTCGGTTACTTCGCTGGTACCGGACCGCACCCCTACCATCCGGCGCAGATTCACCACCAGTTCACCACCACGCTGCGCAACCTGGGTACCGACTACCTGGACGTGTACTTCCTGCACAGCAGCGACTTCGGTGAGGAGGACCGGTACCTGGCCGATGCGGTCGAGCTGCTGAACGGTTTACGCGAACGAGGCTTGGTTCGGGCAATCGGGATGCGCGCACCGCACACCTTCGCCGAGCAGTGGGCCGCAGGTCACGGACCGATCGCGGCCGAGGCCGGTCGGTTCCTTCACCTGTTCCGTGCGATCCGGCCGAGTGTGCTGAGCGCCCGATACAACCTGCTCAGCCCCTGCTACGCCGAGGATGAGACCGATATCTTCACGTTCGCCCACCGCCGCAGGGTCGGTGTGCTGATCAAGCAGGTTCTCGGCCAGGGCCTGCTGCTCGGCTGTCACCATCCCGACGCGCCACCGACGTTCAGCGGCGACGATCACCGCACCAGTGACCCTCGATTCGGTGCAGAATCCCTGGGCGAGCTGTGGGACCTGATGGCCCCGATCCGCGCCAGATTCGGCGACAGCCCCGCCGAGTTGGCCCGCGTGGCGTTGCGTTACGCCCTCCAGCATGCCCCTGATGCGGCAGTGCTCGTCGGCTTCCGCAATGCCGACCAGATCCACACCAGCATCACATGCCTAGGCGAACCACTCACTCCGGCGGAGATCACCGAGATCCGTGCGGCGTTGTACACCAAGCCGAACAACCACACCGAACTGGAAGGTCACCCGATATGAAGTACATCGAGGTCGAAAAGAAGTTCGCGCTACCTGACCCGGATGCGCTCAAGGCGAGGCTCACCGAGCTGGAGGCCAAGCCCAGCCCGCGGACCCGCCAGATCGACGCTTACTACAACGCGCCGCACCGCGATTTCCTCGCCCCTGAAGCGATTTCTGAGTGGCTGCGCATCCGTTCCGAGGAAAGCGGCAGTTCGGTCAACTTCAAGCGCTGGCATCCGGTTGACGCTCTGATCAAGACCCATGCCGATGAATACGAGTCCAGGATCGAGGACGTCGAGGCCATCCGGCGGCTGTTGGATGCGTTGGACTTCCGGCCGTTGGTGACCGTGGACAAAGTTCGTGAGGAATGGAAGCTGCCCGAGGTCGAGATCGTCTTCGACCAGGTGGAAGGCGCGGGGTGTTTCGTGGAGTTCGAATTCAAGGGCGACGCGGAGAACGTCGCGGAGGCCACCACTCGACTGGAGGAGTTCATCGCGTCCCTGGAGGTGGAGCTGGGCGAGCCCATCAACCGGGGCTACCCGCACATCCTCCTCGGACGCGAGCACTGACCGCCCAGCGTGGCCGCTGAATGGCCCCGGTCAAGCACGGTGGGATGGACGGACAGACCCAGCCCTCAGGGCAGCAGGCGATCCAGCTCGACGAGGTCGAGATGCGGATCTGCGGCGGCCCGGCGCGCCAAGCCCTCGGCGAACCCGGATCTGCTGTACAGCACGGTGCGCAGCGGCTCGCCGAGGGTGAATCCGGCCTGTTGCAGCGCCGGGACCTTGTACTCGGCGAGATCGCGCAGGATCGACACGTCGAGCGGCTTCGATGTCCACTTTGCCTCCCCGACGAGGACGACGCGGTTGCGGGCCAGCCCCACGAGGTCGATCTCCTCGGTGCTCCGCCGGCCGGCCCGCCGCAGGTCGTGACGTGCGTGTCCCCACCACCGGCCCACCCGCGACACCGAAACGCCGATGGTGCCGCGGACGTGCGCGCGGCAGAGAAGTTCGAAGACCGGGGCGACATGATCAGCGAGAGCCGGCGCGATCTCGACCCGGTAGAGCTCGGCCGGGGTCAGACCGGCTTCGAGGTCGGCCTGATACGGGAACACGAAGCGGAACCAGAATCGCAGGAAAGGATCGTCGAGCCGCCAGTGACCTCCCCGCGCGGTAGCCGAGGCGCCGAGCGGCAACTCGCGGCGGACCAGCCGCAGCGACTCAAGCATGGCGAGATACTTCGAGACGATCCCGCCCTGCATCCGCAGCGGCCCGGCGATCTCGCTGAGCTCCTTCTCGCCGGCCGCGAGCAACTCGAGGACCGCGAAGTGGACAGCCGGCTCGCGTAGTTCCTGACCGACGACAGTGCGACCTTCGTTCCACAGCGGGGCATCCGGCCGCAGGAGCTGATCGGCGACGGCATCGGCGAGGGTCCCGGCCCCCAAGGCGGCCAGGTAGCGGGGCATCCCACCGGTGATGGCGAAGCGCTCCACCTGGTCGGATGGGCTCAGCGTCGGCAGAAACAGCACGGCTCCCGCGAGGTCGAGCGGCCGCACCTCCAAAGGGAGGAGCCGACCGTGCAACGGATTGCGCTCCGCCTGCAGAGCCTCCATCAGGCCGACCGCGGATCCGCACACCACCAGCTTGAGCCGTGACTGGTCCCGTTCCTCCTCGAGCGCCGCCTGGATGCTGGACAGCGTGCGGTCGACCTCGGCCGCGGTAGTGCCGAGCAGCCAAGGGAACTCGTCGATCACGACGAGCAACGGCGCGTTGCGCGCCAGCCGAAAGAGCACCCGGATGAGCGCGGTCACATCGGGCAGATCGACGGGCACGCCGCCGGCGAGCGGGGCCAGCTGGGCCGCGAACCGCGCGAGCTGTGCGCCGGGCGCCAGTCGTTCGGCCACGAGCACGACTGCGGGCTTGCCATGCGCAAAGCGTCGGAGCAGCCAGGACTTCCCGACCCGGCGGCGGCCGTAGACGCTCATCGGCATCCGCTCCTCACCGCGCCACCACCGCTCCAGCCGGTCAAGTTCCGCCGTGCGGTGCAGGAACCGCTCGACGAGCGGCCATCGGTAGGGCTCGATGTTCATCGGATTAGTCTACTGTAAAGCAGACTACTTGAGAGTCGCTAGACTAACCATACCCGAGCTCGCCGTCGCCGGTGTGCTGATGCTGGGGGCTCGATCACCGACGACAGACTTCGACGACTACGCCGCCGGACCCAGCTAGGATGCCCTCCGTCGGCGAGTCGGCGACGAAAGACTCAGCCCGGCGGGCGCAGCGGCTGTCGATCAAGCGATCGGCAGCCTGGAGCAACTGCTCGGTCGTTCCTGGCCACGTCGGCAATACGACCGGTACCACTGGTGGCCAGGCGAGCTGAATCTGCTGGGCTTCCACGTCGCTGTGCTGTCCCAGTTCCTGGCTTTCGTGACCCGCCTCCAAACCGCCGCCAACGCCCCAACCTTCGCCCCCGTCCTCCGCACACTGAAACGCGACGTGACCGGCAACGGCTGGCGATACGCCCTCCTACAACTTGAGGTCAGCCGAGCGCTGCGCGGCACTGGCACCACCATCACTTTCGAACCCGAGATCGCTGTCCTTCTCGGGACCATCCCGGCCAGCGCACTGAAGATGGTCTTCGCTTCCTTCCAGAGAACCAGCAGCAGCACCGCCACTGCTCTCGCCCACACCTTGGCCGATGATCACGGTATTACCCAAGCCCTGTTGGATGCCCCGGACCAGGTTTGAGCCCGGCAACCCGCAGGTCGGTGGCGGTCTGATCTGGTGTGAGATCACGCCGATCGGCGGTGATAGCGTCGATCTTTCGTGCTGGGCGCTGCTCCCGCGACTGTTTCGTCCCGATCCGAGTAAGGGTCCCCGATGGACTGGCCGCAGCTCCGTGAGGAGATCATCACCACCACGGCGAGGGTGAGCGATCTGCTGCGCGCACTGCCCGACGGTGAGCTGCCGCTGTCCCGGGTGAGCTGGTCGGTGGCCGAACTTGGGGCGCACCGGGTCAGCCTGCCACGCCGGTACCACCGCATGGCCCAGACGCCGCAGCCGTTCCCGGCATCGCCCTACCCGCAGCATGCTCACTCTGATACAGCGAGCATGCTTGTGAGCATGCTGGAGGTGCATGGTGCTGGATGACGAGCTGGCTGACATCATCGCCGATCTACGCGCACTTGGCGCGGATGACGCCGATGTGGAGGTGAAGCGGTCCGAAGAGCGACTTCCCCGGTCGATACGGGAAACTCTATCGGCATTCGCCAACGCGCGTGGGGGGATGCTCATCCTCGGTCTTGACGAAGCGGCAGGCTTTCGCGCAACCGGTGTACGTAACGCGGCGAAGATGAGCGCAGATCTCGGTGCCCTGTGTTCGGAGGACATGGAACCCTCGTTACGTCCCACGATCAAGGTTCACCGGTTCGAAGGTGTGGATCTCATGGTCGCAGAGATTCCCGCCCTTGAACGGGCCCGCAAACCGTGTTTTTACCGCGGCGCGGGTCAGCCGCGAGATGACGAGGAGCTGGTGCCAGGCACTGGACGTGATGATCTCGACAGAAACCTTGTCGATAGCTTCGTGTCACGACTGCGAGATACTAGTGTAGCGTAATAGAATGTGGTTTACTTTGAGTTGTTGGCAAGTAGTTTCTTGAAGTCCCGGTGAAGAATTCTGACTTTGGTGATGATGTCGTCGGCTGTGGCGGTCCAGGTGAAAGGTTTTGC
>JBOHHE010000217.1:0-3250 GCA_050700355.1 Pseudonocardiaceae bacterium | reverse complement strand
GCCGTCACCGCAGCCCCTGGTCAGCCCCTCGGTCCCCGGCGCGCGGCCCGGTCAGGAACACCAGCCGAAACTTGCCGATCTGCACCTCGTCACCGCTGGCCAGCTCCGCAGTGTCCACTGGCTCGCGGTTGACATAGGTGCCGTTGAGGCTCCCCACGTCCACCACCACGAACTTGCCGCTCTCCAGGCGGAACTCCGCGTGCCGTCGGGAGACTGTCACGTCGTCCAGGAAAAGGTCGCTCTCGGGGTGCCGCCCGGCGCTGGTGGTGCTCTGGTCGAGCAGGAATCGGGAACCGGCATTGGGACCGCGCTTGACCACCAGCAGCGCGGAACCCGCGGTCAGCGCATCGATACCGGCGACGGATGACTCCGAGGTTTCGGCACTCTCAGGCTCGGAGAAGAAGTCAGCCCGGAACGTCGAAGTCTGCTCCGGGCCCCGTTCCGGCGGTGCGCCGGGCCCGTCGTTCGTGCTCACCTGGGCTCTCCTTCGAAGGATGGTTGCTGCTGATCGGACCACAACCTACTCTGCTACCGGCAGCAGTCGCGGGCGGAGGGGCCTGCCCAGGACGGAGTGCGGGTAGCCGGACGCGTTATCGGTTCAGGGCTGAGTGTTCCTGGGTGTAGCGCAGCTCCGCGGGAGCTCTTGCGTCCTCGGATACCACTGGGCTCCTCTCTGGCCGGCGCTCATTTTCAGGTGGCAGCGTCGGGGCTCTTTGGCCGGACGAGCGTATTCGTGCTCGGCAACGGATCGCAACGTGACCGGGTCCGTCGGTCGAAGTGATCATCTACAGAGCACCGTCCGGGGCGCGGAGCGTGAATCCGACCTGCAACAGGTAGAGCATCCCTGACCAGACATACAGCGTGCCACCCCAGACGATGAAGGCCAACGCGAACGGCCGGGTGACCGCCTCCAGCCCGCCCTGCACGTTCTCGGCCAGCAGCAACAGCGGGAAGGCATAGAGCAGGCAGAGCGTAGCTGCCTTGCCCACGTAGTGCACCGGCAGTGGGCCGTAGCCGTGGCGGCGCAGCACGGGCAGGGTCAACGCGAGCACCACGTCACGGCCGATCAGCACGGCCACCACCCACCACGGCAGGATCTCCCGGATACCGAAGGCGAGCAGAGTACTCAGCGTGTAGAGCCGGTCGACCGCCGGATCGAGGATCTCCCCCAGCCTGCTGGATTGATCCAGCCAGCGGGCGAGCTTGCCGTCCAGCCAATCGGTGAAACCCGACAGCACCAGTACGAGCACAGCGAGCAGATCGTGCCGCGGGCCGAGTAGCAGCCAGAGGAACAGGGGCACCCCGGCCAGCCGCAGTAGGCTCAGCCCGTTCGGCACGGTGAGCAGTCGGTCGTACGACCGCGGCCGCGGGTGGCTGGGCTGCACTCGAGCCTCCTGATCGCACCCGGTCCGCGTGGGGTGAGAATACTGTCAGAATCGGGTGTGCTCTAACCAGTGCTCCAACAGGGCCACATCGCCGAGTATTTCGATCGGCGCCTGCCTGGGCGGGACCCGGCGCATCACTACCAGCAGCAGGTCCACCACCGCACCCCGGACCGCGACATCGCCTTTGGCATGACCGTGCTCCCAGACCGGCCCCGGGGGCATCCGGCGCACGATCCACTCCCCTGCCTCGCCAAGCCCCGGGTCGGCGGAGTGCAGGTGCAGGATCTGACCTTGGCCACGCAGCTCGGCGAGCTCAGGTCGCGCCTCGATCGCCTGCGGCAGGCTGAGCAGGTCCAGCCATTCGGAGATCGCATCGGCGGCCAGATCGGCATCCAGGGTGAACTCGTGACCCAGTGCCAGCTCGACGTCGGCACGGTGGATCGCGGTCTCGTGGGCCATCCGGCGGGCCCAGAACCCGACACTCTGATCACCAGCCCAGCTCCACACACAGGTCTGCGGGCCCACCAGGCGAATCGCGTCGACCAGCTCACCGGCACCGTCGCGCAACCAGCGACCGAGCCTGTCCGGGGTCTCGGGCGGCTGCGTCATGTCCAGTTCTTTGACGTTGACCGGGGTAGTGGCGCGCCGGGTGACAATCGCAGTGACCCACCGATGGGCTTGTCCGAGGTGCTCGGCGAGCTGGTACACGGTCCACTCGGGGCAGGTCGCCACCCGCTGCTGCAGGTCGGCCCCGCGCAGCGCCTCGGCGAGCTGGTCGGACTGCCCGCTCAGCGCTTCGAAGTAGCGGCCATTGCTCAATGCGGCCATCAAGGGTGCCCTCCCCGGAGCCATCGGGCATTCACAGTCTAGGCAGCGGCAGCTGGATGGTGCGGTGGGGCACCGAGTGGTGTGCACTGTCGGTATGGGTTCTCATCCCGCATCCTCTCCCCAAGACGCTTCGTCCTCCCGGAATGGCACCTCATCGTCCCGGGATGCCGCGTCGTCCAGGAATACTGTGCGACGTACCCTCGGCGGTGGCCGGGTCGGCTTCCTCGCGGCGGCGGTGCGCTCCCCGCGCGACGTCGGCACCCTGCTGCCGTCCGGCCCCGAACTGGCCCGCCGGTTGGCGGCCGTGGTGCCCCGCAGCGGTCCGGCGGAGCGGCCCATGGTCGTGGTAGAGGTCGGCGCCGGTGACGGAGCGGTCACCTGGGCGATCGTCGAGCGGGCCGGGCCGGATGCGGTAGTGATCGCGGTCGAGAAGGATCCGGGGCTCGCCAACCGGCTACGGGCTCGCGCTTCGGGCGTCCGAGTGATCACTGCGGATGCCGGCACGTTACCGGCCATCCTCGTCGGGCAGGGCGTGCGCCGCGCCGACGTGATCGTTTCCGTACTGCCGTGGACGCTCTTTGGCCCGCAGCAGCAGCGTGAGCTGTTGGACACCTTTTCGGCGGCATTGCAGGCCGACGGCGTTTTTACCGCAGCCGCCTACAGTTCGGGCTACTGGACGGCCGCGGCCCGGCGGTTCCGCAGCGAGTTGGAACGGACATTCAGCGAGGTGCTGCCTACCCGCACGATGTGGCGGCACGTCCCGCCGGCGATGACCTATGTGTGCCGGCGACCGTTACGGCCCGCTCCGGTGTCCCCCGTGATTGACGGTTGACGTCCCAGCCAGGAGGTCACCGGGGGTCCGAATCGATGAGCAGCCTGCCATCGATCCTGGTGACTCGCAGTTGCGGCTGCTGATCCTTGGGGACGCCGCCGAGCGTGTAGGCCAATTGAGAGACGGACACGTTCACCGAGCCGTCCTGATTTGCCTCGACGTCCGCGTTGCGGAGACTGAGCAGTTGATACGTACTCCAATACGA
>JBOHHE010000216.1:0-17263 GCA_050700355.1 Pseudonocardiaceae bacterium | reverse complement strand
TGCAGTTCTACGGGGCCGACGCCGAGACCGTCGCCACCCTCGAAGAGCTGCGACAGGGAGCCAGCCAGCGGGGCTGGTGGTCGACCGCCCGGCTGCCGAACTGGCTCGCGGCCTATGTCGGGCTGGAGGGAGAGGCCACCCGGCTCCAGGTGTGGGAGCTGGGGATAATTCCCGGATTGCTGCAAACCCCCGACTACGCGCGAGAGCTACACGCCCTGCGCGGCCAGCTCACCGACGACGAGCTGCACCGCAGAGTCGAGACGCGCATGCGGCGCCAGGTCCGCCTCGATGGCGAGAACCCGATGCACCTGACCGCCATCGTCGCCGAGGCCGCCCTGGTGCACTGTGCGCACCAGCCGAGCATCGCCGGTGCGCAGTTCCGTCAGCTCCTCGACCGGGCTCGGCAACCGAACATCGAGCTGTATGTCCTGCCACTCAACGCGGGCCTGAGCATCGGCCTGTCGGGGGCGTTCAGCCTGCTGACCTTCCCCGACGACCAGTTGCCACCCGCCGCGTACCAGGAGTACGCGGTCGGCGGGCACGTCATAGATGATCAAACTGTGGTATCTCAACTGGCTATGCTCTTCGACAAGCTCCGCAGCCAGGCCCTCGGTAGCGACGAGGGGCTGGCCTTGATCGCGGAGCTCGCCGAAGGCACCTGAGAGAACGCAAGGAGAGGCATCTATGAGGGATTGCCTACCTCCCGCCATGTGGAGGAAGTCTACCTACAGCAACGATCAAGGGGCTTGTGTTGAGGTCACTGATCTGGGTGACGGTCGTGCCGTGCGAGACAGTAAGGACCCCACCGGGCCGGTACTGATCACCAGCCCGGCCCAGTGGGCCGCGTTCACCAGCGCGCTCCGAGACGACATCGGCTGATCACCTTCCCCGTGAGTGCGCCCCCGGCCGGACCCCACCGGCCGGGGGCGCTTCATCGTCACCCGTCGAGTCGAGCCGGTCAGGAGCGGAAGCCCAGGGACGCGACGAAGGTGAAGCTCGCTGATTTGTTGAGCAGTCCGGTGATGACGAAGTCGTCGTACAGTCCCGGTGGTACTTCGGTATCGAGCCGGACCCGGACACTGACGAAAGTCGGAGATGAGTTGCCGGCCAGGTCGAGGGTGATCTCGCGCTCCGGCATGATGTGACCTGATGACTGAACTCACCGCAGACCTGCCAGCAGGGGACACCGTCGATGTGATCGTGATCGGTGGTGGTGCGGTCGGTGAGAATGCGGCCGATTACGCCGTCCGTGGTGGGCTGAGCGCTGTAGTGATCGAATCGGAGCTGCTCGGCGGTGAGTGCTCCTACTGGGCCTGTATGCCGTCCAAGGCGCTGCTGCGCACGCCACACGCGGTGGCCGCAGCCCGGCGGCTGCCCGGGGTGCGTGCCGAATTCGACCCCTCCGCCGTGCTGGCCCGGCGCGACTCGTTCACCTCGCACTGGTCCGACGACGGCCAGGTGCAGTGGGCGCGGGATGCCGGTATCACTGTGCTGCGCGGGCGGGCGCGACTGGCCGGAGAGCGCGCGGTCCAGGTCGGGGACCGGTTGCTGCGGGCGCGGCACGCGGTGGTGATCTGCACCGGTTCGGTCCCGACGAAGCCACCGATTCCCGGGCTGGACACGGTCCGGACCTGGACCACCCGAGACGCCACCTCGACGAAAACGGTGCCCGGCAGGCTCGGAGTACTCGGCGGCGGTCCGGTCGGCGTCGAGCTGGGGCAGGCGTTCGCCCGGCTGGGCTCGACGGTCACCCTGCTGGAGACCGGGCCCCGGGTGTTGAGCAGGTTCGAGCCCATGGCCGGTGACCGGGTGGGCGAGGCGCTGCGCGCCGACGGCATCGACGTCCGGGTGAACACCGAGCTGGCCGAGGTGACGCCGGCGGAAGGGGAGTCTTCGGGGGCTCTGGAGCTGCGGTACCGCGACGGCCGGACATCGGTGGTCGACGAGCTGTTGGTGGCCACCGGACGTCGACCGGCCACGTCCGATATCGGGTTGGAGTCCGTGACGCTGGAGTCGGCGGGAGAATTGAAGCCCGGTGGCCCGCTGCGCGTCGACGACTCCGGGCTGGTCTGCGGGGTGGCCGGGCAGTGGCTGTACGCCGCGGGCGACGTCACCGGCCGGGCACCCCTGACCCACCAGGGCAAATACGCGGCCCGCATCGTCGGCGCGGCGATCGCGGCCCGGGCTCGCGGCCAGGAGGTGGACCCGGAGCCGTGGAGCGAGCACGCGGCGAGTGCCGACCACGTCGCGGTACCGCTGGTCGTGTTCACCGATCCGGAGGTCGCGGCGGTCGGCCGGACCGAGCGGCAGGCCGCCGACGCCGGACTGGATGTGCGCTGCGTCGAGGTGCAACTGGCCGTCGCCGGATCGGCGCTGCATGCCGACGGGTACTCCGGCGCGGCACGGATGGTGGTCGACCAGCGGCGCGGTGTGCTGGTGGGCGCGACCTTCGTCGGCCAGGACGTCGCCGAGCTGCTGCACGCGGCAACCGTGACGATCGTCGGTGAGGTGCCACTGGCGCGGCTGTGGCACGCCGTACCCGCCTATCCGACGATCAGCGAGGTGTGGCTGCGGCTGCTGGAGGCCTACCGCCACGACTCGGCCCGCTAACCCCTCAGTCTGGTGCGGAACCGGTCGAACACCCGGTACATCAGCTCCATGCCACGGGCCAGCGCGTCCACCCGGCTCCGTTCATCGTTTCATCGTTGCCGTGCATTCGCGACATCGTGGTGATAGGGCACCAACCACCAGCCGTAAACGTTGTCGGGGCCTATCAGTGTTCAGCGGCACTGCCGCGCGCGATCCTCGGTATCCCCATCAATCAGTCGAGATCGAACGCGGCGCGAATGGCGTCGGCAAGCTCGGCCTCCTGGGCGGGAAGCAAGTAGCCGAGGTGGCGACCCAGCACAGTCTTGGGCACCGTGACGATGTTGTCGCAGATGACCACACTGTCGTGATCGAGTCCGTTCACTGCCCCAACGGAAACCTCCGTCGACAGGCCCCGGATTGTGCTGGTGATAGGTGCGACGGTCACCCGGGTGAGATGCGGACGCACCAACTCGCGGGTCAAGATCAGGACAGGTCGCACCTTGTCAAGGCGAGCAGCATGAATCGGCCGCATCAGTCGAGGTCACCCAGGGGGGTCCGAGCAGCGTATTCGGCGAGACTGTCGAGATCAGGATCAGTGCCCCAGCGGACCAGGATGGCCGCGTCGTGGGCGGCGATCGCCCGCCGCCGCTCCCGGTCGATCGCCCGCGCGACGACAACCGCCCGGCTACTGGCCTGACCGTTGTCGACCAGCTGATCGATGAAATCCACGATGTCATCCGGTAACCGAACGGCAATCTGCCTACTCATACCAGAACGGTACCACTTCGGGATTCACCTGTCATTGCACGTCCGCCGCTGCCCAAGCGGGTCGGCAAGCCTCCCGTCGGCGGGACAGGGCAGGGATGATCCTAGGAGCGCCGGGTAGCCCGGAGCTGGCCACGATACGGTCCCGAGCACCGGCTGGACCAACTTGCAGCAGATCCGCAGTCGCGCCGAGGCGTGGCTGACCGAGCGGCGACCCGACCCGACCCGACCCCGATTCAGGCCGCGTGCGGAGGCCCCGGCAAGGCCACCCCGCCAGCCTCACCGGGCCTTCCGTCCTCACCAGCAGTGCCCAGTAATCGGCTCTGGGAGCATCCCCCGCCCGCTGCGGGATCGGCGTCTGGGTCGGCACTCTTCGTCACGCCGTAAGGTAACCAACGGTCAAGCGCGCCGGCCGCCGGGGCATAACGCGAGCAAGCCGAGTGGGACGAGAATGAGTCCGATTACCGCGGCCAGACCGATGATGAATGTCCCGAGCGGGCAGCGGAGCGCGCGGCGCTCATGAGATTCCTGTGATGATGTCGTCAACCTCGCGTGCGCTGAGGCCGGTTCGCCAGCCCCAGACCTGACCGGCTGCGTTGAGTTTGTCGGTGAGTTTACCGATGAGGGTTTCTCGTCGTGTAGTGGCGATGTCTGGGGTGAGGATTTCTTTGGTGTATCTGACCGAGTCCACGAGTGCCGATTTTATCCGTTCATGCCGCAAGTACGTGGTCAGGTCATCGCGCCAGGATCTCGCGGCCGATGGTGTGGTCATTACTTCCCAGTCATGGTATAGCGTGCCGAGTTCCTCATCGAGGTATGCCATCTTGTGGACGTGTACGGCCAGTTCGTACACCGGGTCTCCCCACAGTGCCAGTTCCCAGTCCAGGAATATGACTCCGCCCGGTGACAGGATCATGTTCTGCCGATGGACATCGGCGTGGACCAGGCGAAACGGGCGGGACGCCAATGTCGACCAAACCGACACGACGCTGGCCAGAGGATCGTCGGGAATTGCGAAAGCCCGATAAAGATCGCCGAATTCGTCCTGGTTTTCGTCGAAGACTCGCTGCGTGTCCCCGGACAGCATTCGGGCGAAGTCGGCGCACTTCCCGTCGTCGGGCCAGCCCACTGGAAGCGGGGGTAGCTCGTCGAGCGGGACGGTGGCCAGCTGATCGAACAGGACCAACACATCCGGTATCACTCTTGGAGGTAGGGAAATGCCCCGTGGCGCGATCTCGTTCACTTGCCGGCCGATCACGAACTCGTGGATCTGAAACCGGGGATCGGAGGATACATGCAGCAGGCGGGGGCTATGGGCGACACGTGGCGAGACAGCGCGGAGCACGTCCGGCTCGTCCCAGACACGCATATCCATCTGGTCGGCCCGTGGCACCGGAATCCGGACGAGAACCGGCCCGTCGGAGGTGTCCACCCGGACATTGTCATTATAGTAACCGGACATCGTGCCCTCAGCGCACAGTGCTGCCCGGTAGAGCGCGTCAGGATCCCATCCCATCACTCGAGCTCACCCGCTAAGGCGGTCATCCACCGCTCGATACAGTCGTTCAGCTCAGCGGAACTGCGCAACGGGTGGATCCGAGCACGTGCGCGGTCTGCAGCGGCGTGAATTTCCCCGGTCAGCTCACCCAAGAGCCGCGACTTGCCAATTCCCCCGACACCGATAATGTTCAGAACAGAGGGACCCTGGCCAGCACGACCGAGCTCCTGCTCGAAGACCTCGATAGCGCCCTCACGGTCAACGAAAGGTCGTGCCGGGCCTGCAGCACGAAACCGCGGTTGCAGCGGCAACGGACCTCCTCCCCATCGTGGGCTAATCCGTGGCATATAGCCACGCTGCCTGAGCATCGCACGACCACACACGCTGGATCGTAGCTGTTCAGCTGGATGGCGCGTCGAAGCGAATGACGGTTTCGGAGACGGTCGGCGAGGAGCCATCGTTGGACGCGACAGCGGTCGTTTACCCACTTGACACAGGCTCGCCGAGAGTTCAGATTCACTGCGGGCGGTCGATCTCCCGGCAGATAGGACGGATAGGTGTGGCATACGCACTGCGGCTCAGCGAGGACGAGCGGGCCAGGTACCGGTTTATGGCCGAGGGGGCGCGCGCCGAAGAGCACCGCGTGTGGGCAGCCGCCGGGATCGTCGCCGGAGCTCGGGTGGCCGATATCGGCTGCGGGCCCGGCGCGGTCTTGCGGTTGCTCGCCGAGGAGGTCGGCGAGACCGGCCGGGCCGACGGTGTCGACATCGACGCCGGTACCGTCGCGGTCGCCGAGGAGACTGTCGCCGACCTCACCCAAGCCACCGTCAGCATCGGTAACGCCGACGCCAGCGGGCTGACCCCGGGCGAGTACGACGTGGCGATGTGCCGGCACGTCCTGGCGCACAATGGTGGCCGAGAGGCGGCGATAGTCGCGCACCTGAGCGAGCTGGTCCGCCCCGGTGGCGCTGTCTACCTGGTCGACGCCGACGGCACAGCAATGCGGATGTATCCCGAGATCCCCGACTTCACCGACCTGCACACTCGCTACGTCGAGTTTCACCGCGCGCAGGGCAATGACATCACCATCGGGCAGGCACTCGGGTCGCTGCTGGAATCCGCCGGCCTCAACGTGGAAATCTTCCGCATCGGCGGACCGGTGCTCAAGGCGCCCGCCGGGATGCGGGGACCGGCATGGGCCGCCAAGGAGGAAATGGTGTCCGCCGGGTTCGCCACTACCGAGGACATCGCCCGGTGGGAGGCGATGTTCACGCGGATGGATACGCTTCCCAGCAGGCCCTGGATCACCATCGCCCCCTTCGTGGCGGTAGGCCGCGCTCCGGGCTGAGACAGCTCAATCATTCAGGACTGCGGTTCAGCGGCGAAACGCACGACACTGGAAGTCACGTGGTCACTACGATGGGACATGGTGTCGGGGTGACGTCGCAAATGGGAGGTCGCGTGTCTGAAAGCGGGACGTTGCCCGGCCGCTCCGGGATCACCGATAAGTTGTTCACCGACTGCATCCGCCGACCGGCCGACGGGTCGGCCCGTGACCTCCCTTTGGTTGTGCTGCTCGGTGCTCGAGGCAGCGGCAAGACCTGGGTACTCAAGTATCTCCGAAACACCTGCCGCCGATCCGTGGCGATCCCGTACACGTTCATCGACTGCACCGACCCGCCGGACCGCTCGGTGTGGCAACTCATCGGCGATCTCGCCGACACCCTGCACGCTGAGAAGTGGAAAGAGTTCGGCCCCCTGAACTTTCCGCGGGTCACGCTCGGCAGGCTGGCCGCCGAGCACCCCTCGCTACCCAACGACCTGGAGCGTGCTCAGGAAGAACTGCGCGAGGAACTCCGCACCCCGTTCAAGCAGCACGTTTCCCCGATCGTCGATCTACTCACCGAGGTATTACGAGCTTGGCACGTGCCGCAATTCATGATCAACATCGTCGCCTGGACCGCCAGCCTCATCGCCGGATCACATCGCGCAGTCGAACGTCTCTACCGGATGGGCCTGCAATGGTACGGGGACCAATTCGGACACTCCGGACGCAGCGGCCTATCCGTCCTGGTCGAGCTCAACCATCGCTTCCACACCGACGACCAGCGAGAACTCGCCGACCGGATGCTGTGTGCGGCGTTTCTCGACGACCTCGACGACGCGTTCGCACGCAAGCGGAAATTCAATTGCGCCATCCTGCTCGACAACTGCGACGATGCGGCCGGGACCGACTTTCTCAATCTGCTCGCTAACCTGCGCTCCGGCCGCTCAGGCAGCGATCCGCTGGCCGTGGTGGCCGCAAGCCGGACCGTACCCGACCTGATCGGGCTGAACAGCGGCTGGCTCTTCCCGTGGGAGCCCGACCGGACCGGGGCGTCCCGCGTACCGGACCCCGACCAAGCCGACTACGCCTCCTGGCGGGACAGCCCCACCTCCGGGACCGACCTGGCGTCCTTGTGGTGTCCCGTCCACCTGCGCGATCTGACGCTCACCGAGCTCCGCCGGGATTACACCCGGCGGCACCTGAACCACGCTCCCTTCATCCACCGCTTCACCGGCGGCCATCCATGGAGCGGGTCCCGAGTGCACCAGCCGACGCTCCCGAACAGGTTGACCGAGGAGCAACTACTCGCCATACCCGCCGACTTCGTCACCCAAGCGGCGGAGTACCTGCTCGCCGACCTGCCCGCACCGCTACGCAAGCACCTGGTGCTGTGGTCGGCGGCCCGGGACATCGGCACTGCTGCCGCCGCTCTCGGAGACAGCGGACGGGAGCTGCGCGGCGAGCTGGAGAAGCGGCTGTGGCTGGTCCGGGATTACCCACTGCCGAGGAGGCCACCAGGCGGCCCCCGGTTACCTCCGTGGCTGCGGCGCATCCTGCTGCACGAACTGACCGCGACCCCGGCGGACTGGTCACGGGCACACCGCAGGCTACGCGACTACGCAACCGAGCAAGGTCGCCGACTCGACGCGGCCTATCACGACCTGGCCTGCGGTGACCTCTCAACAGCTGTCGAATACCTCGCAGGCCAGTTCGACACCACGGACGCCGACTCCTGGATCCGGGAATTCGACGCGGTCACCGACGCTCCCAGCAAGGCTGCTGCCGGGACCCCGGTGGAACGTCACGAGCGGCTCGTGTTCGAGCGTGGCCCGCTCGATGACGGTCCGATCAACCGGAAGGACCGCGTCCGCAACACGCTGTGGTCGATGGTGGCCGCACGATGGATCTGGTCCGACCAGCTCGGTGACCCGAAAGCAAGCCTCAAAGACACGATCGCCGACGGATACGTCCGGCTCGCGGACGAGAACCAGGCCGGATCGGCGCGCTACCGCAGAACCGCAGCCGCCTACCGGGAGATGAGGGCATGGTGAGCCACAATGGCTGAAAACCGGGCGATCGACCGTGAAGCGGATGAGCCGGGACCCGCGAAGCCACTCCACCCACCTCGGCCGTGGTACCGGAAGCCGCGGTGGCGGATCACCGCTGCGGCGGCGGTCGTCGGGATGCTCATCGCCGCACTGCTCGGGTGGTCCTCCTGGCACACCGTGCCGGTGCCCGAGTACATCGTGCGGGTGACCGACGGAAGCGAACCACTGGCCGAAGATCTCGCGCGTGTGCTCGGGCTGATCCACCAGGAGAATGAGCGCGTCACCAGCAGTGACCGACCGTGGGTCAGCATCGCGGTCATGTTCCCGCTCCGCTCCACCGACGACGCACGGAACAACCAGAAGCGCGCGCGGCGTCACCTCCAGGGGGCCTACCTTGCGCAATACTGGTCCAACCATCCGACCGGCAAGGACGAATTCGGCACCGAGGCACCTCTGATCAGGCTCCTTATCGCCGACACCGGACAGGACGGGCAGGCTTGGCGGGACACCGTCACGGAACTCAAAGACATGGTGAAGCCCGAAAGCGGGGAACGCTTGGTGGCCGCAGCTGGGCTCGGCTTAAGCACGAATGCCACTCAGGAGGCAGTCAACGAACTCGCAGCTGCAGGCATCTTGATGGTCGGCTCAGTGATCACCGCGACCGACCTCGCCGCACCCGGCCTTGTTCGGGTGGCTCCGACCAATTCCGACGAAGCCGCAGCAATGATCAAATATCTCAGTAGCACTGAGGATTGGAAATCCGCAACCGCGGCCACACCCTACAACACTTATCTGATACAGGACCGGGCCGATGACGACACTTTCGTCGAGGATCTTGGCAAACAGTACCGCCAGGAGTTTCCCAACGACGACACACATATACTGCCCGAGGCGCAGGGCGACTTCGATAGCCAGCGAGAAGGGGCCGGTAACGCGCTAGTAGCTCAGATCGCTACGATCTGCGCGATCCACCCCAAGGTCGTGTTCTTCGCCGGTCGCGGCGCGGGCCTGCGCACCTTCCTGCGCGAACTCACCAACCGACCCTGCCTCCAGCATCGAATTACCGTTGTCACCGGTGACAGCGGGGCCAACCTCGAGTATCGGGACGGCCCCTTGTGGGGCAACAAAGAAGGAGCAAACTTCGACGTATTCTATACCGCACTGGCTTCCCCCCAGGCGTGGCTTGAGGAAAATCGAAAGAAATATGGAGAAGGAGACGAAGAAGGGGAAGAAGAAGGGGAATCAATTCCAAGCGCGACCACGGAGCGGTTCGATGAGTGTCCCAACTGCTTTGTGACGCTATTCTCCGCGCCGGAGCTCGACGATGGGAACGCGATCATGTCACACGACGCTGCATTGACTGCGATAGCCACCGCCAGAAATGCCTTGCCCCAGCAGCAACAGCAGCCCACGGCGCAGCAACAGCAGCCCACGGCCAATGCGCTGATCAATGGTCTATATCAGATTAACTGGACGAAGCCAGTAGCCGGGGCAAGCGGCTGGATCTACTTCCAGCGCGCGGAGGGTACCCCGGACGGGGTGCCCTACAACAAAGCAATTCCGATCATGAAACTTAACCCGGACAGTCCGGCGGAACTAGTCACGCTGTCCTCGCGATCGGGCACTCCACCAGGCAGGCCGCAACCACCGCGCTGAGCCGGCCAATGTGCTTAGGGCGCCAAGCCGCGAGCCCGTAACACGTGGCGCTCCAGGGGGGTGAAGACTAGGAGTTCGATGGCGATGCCGACCAGCAGGATGAGCAGGATCGAGGTGATTACCAGGTCCATGGCGTGCAATTCACGGCCGATGTTGAGTTGCTGGCCCAGGCCGATGCCCAGTTTCGGGGCGTAGGTGATCAGTTCGGCGGCCATCAGGGAACGCCAGGAGAACGCCCAGCCCTGTTTGAGGCCGGCCAGGTAACCGGGCAGCGCGGCGGGCAGCAGGACGTGCCGGACCCGGCCGATGGCGCCGAGCCCCAGCACCCGCCCCACCCGCTGCAGCAACGGGGGCACCTGGTCGAACCCGGCCAGCAGGCCGTTCGCGATGGAGGGCACGGCGCCGAGCAGCACCACCGTGTAGATCGCGGCGTCGGTGAGCCCGAACCAGATGATCGCCGCCGGGACCCAGGCGATCGAGGGCAGGCTCTGCAACCCGCTGACGAACGGGCCGATCGCGCGGCGCAGCCAGCCGCTGCGCCACATCGCCAAGCCGAGCAGAGTGCCGACGACCAGGGAGGCCAGGAAGCCCAGCGCCCCACGGGAGACGCTGGTCGTGATCGCCTCCCAGGCCCGCCCATCGACGAGCATCTCGACGAACACGCCCAGCACGTCGCCCGGACTCGGCAGCGCGTAGGACGGCTTGAGGCCGGCCTGGTAGGCCAGCTGCCAGAGCCCGATCAGGGCCCCGGCCGCGACGAGTGGGGGTAGCACCGAGCGTACGAACACCGCCCACGGGCCGGGCTTGGGGGGGAGCGCGGGCGGCGCGTCCAGGGCGTCCAGTCCGGATTCGAAGGTCCGGCTGTCCCCGGCAGTTAAGCCGTCGCCGGAGGTTCGGCCGTCCCCGGAGGCTCGGCGTTCCCCGGGAGTGCGGCCGTCCTGGAGCGCCGGGGGGTCAACGGGCATGACGGCTGATCTCCGCGCGCAGGTGATGGGTGATCTCGGTGGCCAGGACACTGACCCCCGGCGACTCGATGGCTCTGGGCTGGGACAGCTCGACCTGCCATTCGCGGACGATCCGCCCGGGGCGGGAACTCATCAGCAGCACCCGCTGCCCGAGCCGGACGGCCTCCCGGACGTTGTGGGTGACGAAGACAATGGACAGCCCCTGCTCCGCCCAGAGCCGGGTGAGTTCGTCGTGCAGCGCGTCGCGGGTGATCGCGTCGAGCGCGGCGAACGGCTCGTCCATCAGCAGCAGCTGGCTGTCCTGGGCCAGCGCGCGGGCCAGCGCCACCCGCTGGCACATGCCACCGGAGAGCTCATGCACCCGCTTGCGGCCCTGCCCGGCCAGGTTCACCAACGAGAGCAGCCGCTCGGCTTCGGCGCGACGTTCGCGGCGCCGGACCCCCCGGGCCCGCAGCGCCAGCTCGACGTTGCCCGCCGCGGTCAGCCAGGGCAACAGCGCAGGCTCCTGGAACATCAGCGCCGGGCGACCCACGGTGACCTCGATACTCCCCGACGTGGGGGCGCCGAGCCCGGCGATGAGCGAGAGCAGGGTGGACTTTCCGCATCCGGAGGCGCCGAGCAGGCAGACGAACTCACCCGGCCCCACGTCGAGATCGATCCGGTCGAGCACCGGTGGACCGGTGCGTTCGAAGATCTGGACCACCTGCTCCACCCGGACGCTGGAGGGCAGCACTCCCGAGCCGACGGCCCTGTCGACCCGCTCCGGCGCTCCGAGCCCGGCCTGGAAATGGGCCTGCTGAAGGGATGAATTGGTCATGCTTCCTATTCCTTCCCGAGTCCCCCGCTGGACACTGGCGGTAAATCGCGTTCGGCGAGGATCCGATTCAGGACCGACAGTTCGTAGATTCCTTGGAGATCGACTTCCTGTGCAGTCGTCCCGGCCGCCACCGCGTCGTCGGCACTGCGCTGCAGCGACGTCGCGATGGGGTCAACGGTCACCGCCAGGTTCAGCCAGGCCCGATCGAGCACCTCCGGTCCCAGAGCCTTGCCGGTGCGGGTCCTGAGGCCGTCGTTGACGACCGTCTTCGCCTCATCGGGGTGCTCGGTCAGCCACTCCACCGTGTCGACGTGGCCCCGCAGCAGCGCCTCGACCGTCTCCGGGTGCCGTTGAAGGAACTCCGTGCGCACGATCAGGTGAGTGGTGACGAACTGCCCGTCAGGCCACAGGTCCTTCTCGTCGACCAGCACCTTGCCGCCTGCTTCCAGCACCAATCGGGACGCCCAGGGCTCGGGCACCCAGGCGCCGTCGAGTGCGCCGTCCTGGAACAACTGGAGCGTGTCCGCGTTCTTGGTCGGACTTACGGTGACGTCGCCGCCGCCCTGCACGCTGGAACTCAGGCCCTGGCCGGTGAGCCAGGCACGCAGCGCGACGTCCTGGGTGTTGCCGAGTTGCGGCGTGGCCAGCGTCTTGCCCCGCAGGTCAGCAGTGGTGTTGAGGCCCTCCCGCACAACCAGCTGGGCCCCACCGGAGGTCGCTCCCGAGATGATCCGGACCGCTTCGCCTTCGCTTTGTCCGAATGCGTTGATGGCCGGGTTGGGGCCGATGTAGGCCGCGTCCAGGGCATCGGCGAACAGCGCTTCCACGGCGGCGGGGCCGGCGTCGAAGATCTGGGTTTCCAATGTGGTGGCACCCAGCGCGGTACCGATGAAGCCCCTGTCCACACCCGCGATGGCGGCGGCGTGGGTGAGGTTGGCGAAGTAACCCAGACGCAGGGTGGGGGCTGGGCCCTCCGAGGCGGCTGTGCCCGCACCACCGCAGGCCGCAGTGAGGGCCAGCAGCAGGACAGTTCCGAAGGTGGTGAGTGCCCGGGTAAGGCGAAACGGGACGGGGGCCGGTGGTGTACTGGCAGATCTGCGATGACGTGGCATGACGTGTCCTCGACTATGCGGGGGCGCACGGTGACGTCGGCAACGGCATGGACACGCCGGAACCGGCACGACCGCACGCCCGGCGTATGGAAGCTCGGGCTGGGTCAGGCCGGCGAACAGATCATGCTGCGAGTACGCCCATAGTCAACGTGGCGACGCGCCACGAGTCTCAGCGTGAGTGCAGGCACGTTCTGAATGCTAGCACGAACGAGTGACTAACCGTCCGTGTCAATTCGGTTATCAAGCGTAACGAAAAATTCCCTGCTGTGCAGGCGCGTATAGATCCATTGACACTTCACAGAAACCCACGTCACGATTACCGAGAGAGCGACATGTGGATGTGTCGCTGCAGAGGCGCGGGGATTCGCCCAAAAGCGAGATAATCACCCTGAAGGGGGATTGCGTGAACAACAAATCGGGCTGGATGGCGCCTGTTCAGCGAGCCGGGCAGACACCGCCGGCCCAACCGACGCCCCAACCGCCGGTACCCAGACCACCCGCCCCCCGGCCACCACCCCCGCCGCCACCACCACAACCGCCCCAAAGCAGCTGATCGAGAGGAAGGTTAGGTATACCTGAGCAGGCGATCGTCGATCAGTGCCGTCGCCGGGTCGACCCGACGACGCAGCGTCGGATGCTGCCGTACAGCAGTGAACTTGTCACCCATATGACCCATATGACCATGGCCGGTAGGCTCAAGACGGTTCACTAATCCAGCAATCATCAATAGGCGGCGCCACACGTCGGATCGCGTCGGCGCCCCGATCCGAAGAGGTCCAGCTCATGCCCGAACAAACCCTCACGATGCCCGCAGTGTTGATCATTAAGGGCTTAGGGCTGGCACCGGCCGGCCGCACATGACCAATACCGCGCGCAATATCCTTCCCACCTCGGCAGCCGAGACGGTCGCCGCTCTCGAGCGGACATGGGGCATCGATCTCCGGCTGGCCGCCGGCGTCGTCGAGGTCCTGCTCGACGGAGCGCCGCACCGCCTCGCCGACCTGGTGGAGCGCTCGGGGATCTCACGCGAGGGCGTCAAGCAGGTCCTGCATGTGCTCGAGAAGAACGTCGAGAGCTCCGGCCGCGAGGTCCGGCTGCACGCTGACCGGATTGACGAGCTACGCGCCGCGCTTCCCCAGCCGCCCCGGCCCGAGGTGGACGAGCGCCTCCATGAGGTGATCGTCGCCGCGCGCGCGGACCTGCCGCCACCGCGCCGCGACCTCGACCATGTCCCGGCCACCCTCGAGACCGTGCGTCGCCGGGCCCGCTGGCTGGTCGAGCACTTCCACCTGCGCGGCAGGCGGCTTCTCGTCCTGGGTGACCGCGACCTGACCGGCCTGGCCGTCGCCGCGCTCGAACCGTCGGTCTCAGTGGCGGTGGTCGACATCGACGACGCGATCCTCGCCGTCATCGCGCGGCATGCCCAGCGTGCCGGCGTCGACGTCCGCACATGGTTCGCGGACCTGCGCGTCGGTCTGCCCCAGGGCTTGCAGGCGAGCGCCGACCTCGCCTTCTCCGATCCGCCGTACACCCCCGAGGGGATCGCCCTCTTCGCCCAGCGAGGTCTGGAAGGGCTGGCGCGCACCGGCTGGGCGCGGATCGGCCTCTGCCACGGGACCGGGGAACGCCAGATCGAGCTGAGCTTCCAGGTCCAGCGCTCGCTCGCCCGCCTGGGCCTAGCGCTGGAGACCGTGCTGCCGGGGTTCAACGTCTACGAGGGTGCCGAGGCGCTCGGCTCGCGCAGCGCCCTGTACCTGTGCCGACCGACCAGGCGTGCGTGGAAACGAGGCGAGACCTCCGACGGACGGCCCCGGATCTACAGCCACGGAGCAACAGCGCTCGAGGCGCGCAGCCGCCTACCCGCCGACCTCGCCGGGCAGGCGGGCACCGGTCGAGACGAACTGCTCGTCGGCGACGGCTGGGGTGATGAGCGCGCGATCGGGGTTCCGGAGTACGTCGCGACGCTGACCGGCTCCGGAGCCAGAAAACGGACCACCTCCGCCGCCAACGTGCGCATCGACCTCACTGCGGGCTTCGCCGCGCACCTGCCGCGAGTTCTGCTACTCGGGCCTGGACAGACCCTCAGCGCGGTCGTGGCCGCCGACGAAGGACTCTCGCTGCTGGAGGCCCATCAGGACCTGCACCGCCTGATCCGCTCCCGGTACACGCTCGTGGTCCGCAGGCACGACACCGGCCTCGCGGTGGTCGAGCGTCGCGTGGCCGAGCGCGACTCGCCGCTGAGCGCCGCAGCGGCCGAGCTGGCGCGCCACGCCGGGGCGGTCGCGGTCAATGCGCTGCGTGAGGCGCTCGTGGCGAGTTCACCGCATTCCGCCGAGCGGCTCACCAAGAACGCTGCCAGGGCCATCCTCGCGGCCGCCGAGCTGCCCCCCGCCGCAGCCGAGGTCCGCCTGGCCGAGCTCTCCCTGGCCGACCTCGACGCGGCGGCGCGGATCCTCACCAGGTGGGACGCATGCGCTCGGTGAGAACGACGACGAATGCCGTGCGGGTGAGGTAGGAGACCAGATGCTCCAAGAGAATCACGGCCGCGGCGGCGGCAACGGTCGCGAGGAAGTCTGCCATCTCGGTCCTTCATGGCTCGGCACTGCTGCTTACGTACGCCGACGCTACGGAGGTACCTCGGCACCCGCGCGAGCAGGAAGGAAAGGCAAGGTTACGAGCGGGTGACGAGACGGGGAAACGGCCGGGCAGCCGGGCCGGACAGCTGCCCCGCCACGAGCCCTCCGGCGGTGGCCAGCGTGGCGGAGCCCAGCGCGACGGCCCACCCCAGCGGGCTGAGCGGCCGGCAGCCGAACAGGTGGCTGAGTCCAGGTACCTGGACGACGGTGCCCAGCGCGACCAACGAGGCGATCCCGGCCCCCAGCACCAGGGGTGTGCGGCCCCGGACAGCCATGGTCTGGCCGAGCTGGGTCGCCACCAGAGCGACCAGGGCGACAGTGCTGCGCTTGGCCCGGGTGGTGAGCAGCCGACCGGCCAGCCACGCCGCCCCGGCCCCGCCGGCGGTGGTCGCCGCCCGCAGGTACACCTCGCGGTTCAGCGCCGAACCCAGCGACGTGTCCGGGCCCTCGGCAAGCAGCTCCTCGGCGCTGTGCCCAGGAGGCGGGCGAACCGCGATCGCCATGGCGGGCAGCGCATCGGTGAGGAGGTTGACCAGGAGCAACTGCCGCGCGTTGAGTGCGTCCCCCGTCCCGAGCAGGCCGGCTGCCACGGTGAAGATGATCTCACCGAGGTTACCGCCGAGCAGCAGAGCCACCGCGTCGCGTACCGACATCCACATTCCCCGGCCCTCGACGACGGCCTCGGTGATCGTCTCGATCGCGTCATCGGTGATCACCAGGTCAGCGGCCGCGCGACTGGCCGCGGTGGCGCCGCTGCCCAGCGCGATCCCGACGTCGGCGAGCCGGATGGCGGGTGCGTCGTTGGCGCCATCGCCGGTGACGGCGACGACTCGCCCGGCTTCCTGCAATCCGCGCACGATCCGGGCTTTCTGCTCGGGGGAGACCCGGGCGAAGACGGCGACCCGGGGCAGCGCCTGCGCCAGCTCCTCGGAGCCGAGCGCGTCGAGCTCGGGCCCGGTCAGGACAGCGCTGCCGTTGAGGATGCCGAGTTCGGCGGCGATCGCCTGCGCGGTACTGGGATGGTCACCGGTGACCATGACGACGGTGATACCCGCCCCTTGCAGCTGGCCCACCGCTTGTGCCGCGGTGGGCCGGACCGGATCGGCCAGCGCCAGCAACCCCACCAGCCGCAGTTGGCTGATCTGCTCGTCGTCCAGATCGGTGCGGTCCGATGCGGGCCGCTCAGCCACCGCAAGCACCCGGTGACCCTGCCGGGCCAGGCGTTCCACCTCAGCGTCGACCACCCGGCGGGCCTCGGCGTCGAAGGCGGCGGCTGAGCTCGCACCGCTCGCGCCGGTATCATCCCGGCTCTCCCCCGGTGACCACCGGATGCACCGTTCGAGCACCACCTCTGGGGCACCCTTGACCGACAGCAGTTGACCGGCTTCGTATTCGCCGAGTACGGCGTGGTACCCGCGCGAGGGTTCGAAGTGCAGCTCGTCGACCCGGTGCCATCCCGGTGCCCCCTCCTGGGACGTGACCGCGATCTCGGCGGCCCCGGTGACCACCGCTTTGTCAGTGGGATGAGGCAGCGACTTGCCGCCGGGAGTAGCGCGCAGCGCCGAGGCGACGATCCTCCGGTACCTGGAGTCGAGCCCGGTCAGCAGGATGTTGGTGGCTCCGTCGGACACCCGACGCAGCACGATGCGTCCCGCTGTGAGGGTGCCCGTCTTGTCGAAGCACAGCGTGTTCACCCGGCCCAATGCCTCGATCGTGGTGGGGTTGCGCACCAGCGCGCCCCGCGCGGACAGCCGCCGAGCCGCCGCCAGCTCGGCGACCGTCGCCACGAACGGCAGGCCCTCGGGGACGGCGGCGACGGCGAGGCTGACCGCCCGGCCGAGCGCCTGACC
>JBOHHE010000215.1:0-46013 GCA_050700355.1 Pseudonocardiaceae bacterium | reverse complement strand
CCTCCCGGTCGCGGAACTTGTGCACCTCGTAGGTGCCCCGGTCCCAGATCTTCATCGTCCCCGCCCCGTATTGCCCGGCCGGGATCTCCCCGTGGAAGTCGAGGTACTCGAGCGGGTGGTCCTCGGTCTTGACGGCGAGGTGGTTGCGCGTCGGGTCGGGCGGGATCCCGCGGGGAACCGCCCAGGAGACGAGTACGCCGTCGCGCTCCAGCCGCACGTCCCAGTGCAGCGCCGTCGCGTGGTGCTCCTGTACGACGAACCGATCGCCGCGGCCGGCCTGCTCGTCGCCGGTGTGGTCGACCTGCCGGCCCCACTCGAAGTCCGCCGGCGGGTCGAACTCCGGCACGGGTTCCGGCGTCCGCGCGGCGTCCCGCTTGGCGCGGTACTGACCGAGGCCGCTCACCCGGCCATCATGGGCGCACCCGGGAATGCCCCGCCAGTTGCCAGGGTTACACCGATCGTCCGGCCGGGGTTATGTCCCCGGGCTCCACAATCACCCGCCACCGTGGACGATCGTTCGGCTGAAGCCACGGCGTGCCACTCGCCGCGAGGCTACCAGCGCTCGGTCCGGACACCCTCTCTCCACCGAGGCAGTAGCGGCGCGAAGGACGGTACGTCATGAAGGGCGACCGCATCGAGATCGTGATCGACGCAGGCGGTGCTACCCGTACCTACGAGATCGAAGCCACCCGGGCGGGCCGGCGGGTCGAGACCACCTATGGCCGAGGCATCGTCGAGGTCACCGAGGTCACCCGGACCGGTACCCCGGTCCGCACCGCCCGTTTCATGGCGAGTCGAGTACTGGCTCTGGTCGAGTTCCCCTTTGACGAACGCGTCGAGCTGGACGGCGCCGCAGCCACATCCCTACCCCGCAGCGCCTGAACCCGGCTCGTCTGGTGTCCTCGACGGAAGATGCCGGGCGAGAGTCAGACCGGCTTCCAGCCGGCGACTGGCCGGGGGTAGGAATTGGGTGGCGTTTCACCTCCTGGTTGAATCCGGCCGACCGAACGATATCAGCGAGACTGTAACCCTTGATCATCGAAACGGCTTCTAACGTCCGCTCTCGTTCGAACTCGCGCTCCCGCTGATGGGCGTCTCGGCGAGCACGGGCGTAGACCGTTGCGGCCCGCCTGGTGCACCGCTCCCACGAAATCTTCCGCCGTTATGCGCCTGCACGCACATCAGCCCGCGATATTATCTGCTGACCTATAGCAGTTTCACAGTTGTGAGGGCTAGAGTGATGACACCGCTCGGTGACCCGTACCGTCCAACACTATTGACACACCATCATCCACCCCCAATTTTCGCTCCCAACCAACCTCCCAACATCCCTGCCGTGGGTAATCGTCTCGACACGGTCGAGGTGCTAAACCACTGAAACAGATGAGGACACATGGACATCGTTGGCTACAGCGCAGCAATCCTGGCAGTGATCGTCGTCGGTGGCACACTCATTCTCGGAGTGGGTTCGATCCCGGATATTCGCCGCTACCTGCGCATCCGCAAAATGTGACCGCAGCCGAGCGAGGCGACAACCTCGGCTTCCGGCTCGCTCGGCCTGTGTGTCATGAGGTTGGCCTCGCTAGGATCTGCTGTGTGCTGAGAACTCGTAACCGATGACACTATCGGTGAGAGTGGTTGACAGCACGCCACGAGTTTCACGTGAAACCGCTGGTCAGAGCAGTGGACCGAGCGTGTCAGCATAAGAACCAGACCCTGCTGGTTGAGGGATCGGGTCATGGGCCGTTGCAGGCCAGCGGGTCGAGACTACCTACGGCCGAGGCATCGTCGAGGCGCCGAGGTCGACCAGCTGCGTGGGCACCCGTCCCCGCCTACACTGCGTGCGGGTAAACGGTGCATCCCCTGCCGATGTTGACCGGTTGCACCCCGAGCTACCCCAGCTCGACGCACAGTGATTCCACCTTGAGCGATTCCACCTTGAGCGACCCTCGCCTTGAGCGTCATCCGGTAGCACTCTTTCGTCTGCCCGGTTTGTACCTGGGCAGCCGGACAACCGTCACAGCATCTTCGACGTCCAGGACGACATCCCGTACCAACGCCCGTCGCCACTCGACGACCAGCCGCAGTAGATACTCTCCGTCCGGCTCGCAGGCCGCCAGAACAGCTGCGGCCAACTCGTTACGTCGAGTGCTCGCACCCGCGTCGTTGGCAAGTGCGACAAGCTGGTCGAGCCGTCGATCGGCTGGCAGCGGCCATGAGATACCAGCCGCCTTGGCCATTGCCTTGTGTGCCTTGTGGTCAGCGTCAACCTGCACGCCCCGCTCATCGTCTTGCACGGTCCTCGCTCCAGGCGTTGTCGCCACCCTAAAACTTTGTATAAAGCTGATACTTTGCTAGTATTAGCCCAGTTAAAAGTATATATATACGATGCCAACTTTGCGAAGGGAGACTAGGTGACTACTAGGAGCGACGACGCTGCGGTCGCGCGACCGCTGATCGACGTCCGGGACGTGTTGGAGGGGTTCCGGCGCTACGACATACGCCCTATCACCTGGTCAGCAGACCTCCGGAGCGCAGCGGACGCGCTCGATCAGGCTGCCACACACTCTCGTTTCAAGAAGCAGGCCGAAAGGATTGCAGCGGAGATCAGAAAGTTGATCGAAGTCGGGCCACAGAATGACAGAACCCTGACGGATAAGATAGCTGACGAAACGGCGCAAGTTCTGGATCAAAGTATCATACCCGGCATCCCGAAGCCGCAGGACGAGGACTGGGGCTTCTAAAGATCTAGCGCCTGAGGGTACGCGCGGCGCAGATCCCATCAACTCTCTTGGCACCCGCACGATAGGCGGTGCCGACAACCTCGTTCATACTGTCGCCCGAGTGCAGTACATCATCAACCACAAGCACCACCCTGTCCAGCAGCGACTGATCGATACGAAATTGATCACGCAGTACTGCCGCCCTGCCGGCAGCATCAAGACCTTTCACTTCCGGACGGAACTCATCACGCGTTTGTACGCGAACCCTGTCTCGTCCCAGGTTCCGGGCGATCGCATCAGCCATTCGCGATCCAAACGACACCCGCTTTCGCGAGTCGTGACCAGGGACGTCCAGGACTACATCCACCTGCCGAAGGACCGGATGACGTTCGATCACCCAACACAGGCGACGAACCACATCACGACCGACCTCCGCTTGCTTCTGGGCGTCAGTCTGATACCAATACTTCCCACGGTGTATGAGCTGTCCAATTTCTGTATTCGGCCAACTGTTCGGCGGCACTCCTTCCAGAGGTTTCTTATACCAATCGAGTGCCACTCCTACAGTCAGATTTCGATCAGACCGCAGCGACAGAACAACTCTTAGAGTTTCTAACAATTCAGCGACATCAGCACGACAGTTGCCGGGTGCACGCAAGACATGGGTCCATTGCCGACTCAAGACTATCGGGAGTTGAAGCGGGTGATACTCCGGCGCGAGAATCAAAACTTGCGTCACCACCTCCTCGGGACCGCGTAGCCAGAGGTCATGTCCAGCCTCATGATCGACCGAAACCCATGTGTGGAGTCGGTTAGCTCTACTGTCACCGGAGAACGGTACTGCAGGAGGTGGGTTACCCAAGATCACCATCCTGTTGGTTCGGGAGTGTGCCATCCATATTTCCCCCAAGCCCCTTGGGAAACCGACAACCCGACACGCCGTACCATCTTGCCTGAACACTTGCGCTGCGCGTAGGACTACGCCATCATTCGAACAAGTGTTCGAATGATGGCGTACATGATCGGGAATGAGCCGCGGGTCGCGCGCCGGACACGCGCGGCGTCTGGAGACCAGGAATATGGACAGGATGAGTTCCCTCGAGCTTGCTCTCGCGGCGACGAGGCGTGGTGTGGCGAGTTCCAAGCTCAGTGCTCGGATCCGCCGCGAGGGTCTTGCCGCCCTCCAGGAAAATTTCCTCTCCCTCTCCACAGAGGTCCAAGAAGCCGTCCACGTGGAGGCGGTAGAAGTTGCCGAGAAAGGCATCTACGCGGTCCTCTGGAATACTCCCGAGTATCCTGAGCTACTCCGTCTTATTCTGAACGCACCAGTTGCGCTCTTCTGCCTCGGCCGCCCATCACTCTTGTCGGCGCCGGGTGTCGGGATCTGCGGAGCACGGAACGTCAGTGACGATGGATTGCGCGCCGCAGCAGTTTGTGGACAAGTAGCCGCGAGACAAGGCCTGAGCGCCGTCTCCGGGTATGCGCGCGGCGTCGACATGGTGACCCATACTGCTGCACTCAACGCCGGCGGGGCAACGGTCATCGTACTACCCGAAGGAATAAACCACTTTCGAGTCAAGCGTGGAGAATTTCGAGAGGCATGGGATGCCGAGCGGGTCCTAATAGTTTCACAATTCGCACCGAACCAGACCTGGAGCACAGGTAACGCGATGACTCGGAATTCGGTCATCATCGGATTGAGTCTTGGCCTTGTGGTTGTCGAAGCCGGGGAGACAGGTGGCACGTTGGCAGCAGGCACACGTGCACTGGAACTGGACCGGCGAGTACTAACACTCGAATTTGCAGATACACCCCGAGGAAACCAGATTCTGTTGGAACGCGGCGCGGTTTCCGTCCACAATAAAACCGAGTTGGCGTCGTTTTTCGATGAATTGTACTATGTCGGCGAGCAGCCAAGCCGCGCTAAACAAGAGCTCCATGGTCAATACGCAATGATCAGCGATCTGCGGTCCGGCCCTCCGGGAGTGGAATGGTGACGAAACTCGCAGCCCTGTCCTGACGACTACTTTCGCCACTCGAAGGGGCGCAGACGAGACGAATCGAGCCTCGAACCTCCACCTTGCAAAGCTACTCGACGGGCTCAACTCGGCCCTCTACCTGCAACAATAGCTACCCGGCGAACACCGTCCGGCTGAGGTGCCTCGATCGCACTCCTCGAGTCCCGTCCTGCGTCTGGTCCAGTGCATCCCCGGCCGCGGAGGAAGATCACGGTTTCGAGTATATTGAAGGCTACTACAATACGAAGAGGCTTTGTTCTTCGTTGGGTTACATGCATAGAAGGTGTCAACGGAAGCGGGAACGCTCCACGCTGCTGTGATGAGCATTCACCTGGCCAGCACCGTGCGAAGCTCTCGCTCGAGCCGCTTGAGCCCACCGACACTCCGTAGCTCAGGCAGGTTGTCGAGCATCTCGAGGAATCGCCGGCCCCAGAGGACGTGGTCGGGAAACCGATCGATCCTGCGCGCGAAACCCCTCTTTCGCCATGACCAAGGCTTGACTCCTGCGTAATGCAGTCCGCGGGCTAATTCTATCGTCGGATAGCCGTAGAAAATCGAGTAGCTCGGATCGAGGCTTGTCCACTGGCCAGACCAAAACAACGTCGCCGCCTGTTGATCGGTCCACGGCCAACGATTCCGAACCAATTCTCGGATCTCGCTATGGCTCACCCAGTCCATGAATTTTTGGTAGGTCGAAATCGACGGCTCAATCACCAGCAACGACGCATTAACGCCATAATTTTTGAAATCCACGGCTACCCGGTCGGTGATCTCTTGGGGGATCGGCGCGCCAGGCGGACATATGTCCTCATATACGTCGTGCCAAACCCATTTTCCGGTCTTGGGTGCTTCCGGCCGTGCAACCAATTGTCCTCGGTTATCGATATCCGCCATGTGCGCTCGGTGCTCGTTGATGATTCCCGCAGGCGCGGGAATACTCCAGAGCCGTTCGAAGTCGCATAGTGGGAGCAGGTCGGCATCAATGTTGACGACCTTCTCATACGAGCATCCGAAATCTCCGTCAGGCCCGAGACGCAAAGAGGCGAAGCGGGTCAGGGCGGCGCTTTGCATCCTCGCCGATCCTGTCCGCAGGGAGGTTGAGGAGCGTGATTCTTGGTAACCCGGGATGGGGATCTCTTCAACATCGAGGACTTTGTCATAGAGGGTCAGAAGAGCACGACGTGCGCGATCCGAAACATCTTCGGTGATTAAGCAAACACGATCCGAACAGCTGCCTTGACGCTTGAGGCCGTACGCCACCATCAGACATCCGGGAAGGTAACTGTCATTGAACATAAGGAAGGTCACGAACGCACGTCGATCCTTCTTCGGAGGCGCCTGTCGCGAATGTCGGGACATTCTTCCGACTCCAGGTAGACTCGTGTCTGGATCAGGCATTGACGACGGCTCCCTCAGGCTCGTGCGGGCATTCGTCCAACACCGCGAACGAAGTTCATGGCTCTCGTTGTTGATGCCGACCGAAGATTGATCGGTTCGTGCCGAGTGAATTCTGAACAACCTTGGCGTGGATGTTAGAGGTATGCCCCATAATTGGTGGTTCCGGTGGCCAATTAGTTAGTTTCGGCGGCCGGTCAGCAGTCGCCGAAGGTGACGGAGGATGCGTTCGAGCAGGTTACCATCGCATCGTGCATCACGGTGCATCGCGCAGCTCCCACCCCGAGTGGGGTCGCGGCTACGGGCCACACGATACAGGATGAACCGACCCGGTTCTGATGGAGGCTCTGGTGTGTCCCGGGCGATTCAACGTAGCTGTTCAGCTGGTCGTCGCACGTCATCTCTGACACTCGCCGGCAGGTCCGCCGATATGGCCGTCTCGCTCGTAGATCTCCCGTTGCGGACGGTCGAGCTCAGCCAAGAGGTAGGCGGTTGCGAGCCCCGTCGGTGCGGCGCCGAAAATCGCCATCCGTTCGCTCACCGGATCGTACTTCCGCTGTCGGCAAGTGCCACTCGCAGAGAACGAAGCAGCGATTCTGGAGAAATCAGCTTGGGGTCGCCGGGTGCGACCCGCATGATCTCGTCAGGTTGCCCGGGAAAGATGTCGGCAACGGTTGGCCCCGAAAACCCGAAACTATTCCGCTGGACGACCTTGGGGAAATCTGGCGAACCGCTGTCGAGAACCTTGCGGACGTGTTCTGCCCGTTCAGATCCGAGTCGGAGCAATACGAAAGGCACTGCGGCTCGTCCGAGCGAGACCCAGGCGTGATGGTCCGGGTGAACGGTTCTCGCTGGGTGAATGACCTCCGACGGTGGCCCGATCAGTTCCGTTGCGATCCAGGCCGCGACCTGCCCCAACCGTTCGGCGCGAGCCGCGGCGTCAGCGGCGGACTGAGCGACGAGCCGCAGCGCGGGCTCGTATACCCCAGCGAGGTCCACCGTGCGACGTAGCTCCGTGGTCGTGAACAGCGGGTCGAATCGGGACGGCGCGATATTGAGCAGGCATCCGCCTGGGGACCAGTCCTCGCCGGCCATGAAGTGCTTCTGCAGGCTGGACCAAACCACGACCTGCACGCCGGACTCCTTGGCTGATTCAGCAACCAGCTGAAGCCATGGACCGGGACCAGAGATGCTGGCATCAACCGCCACGAGGACCCCACCAGTTCCGCACTCCATCCCGAGTTCGTGAATCGTCGACGGTATATCGCACACCGCAAGGTCGCGAGCTTCGCTCGGAGCCCAGTCGGTGAACTCCGAGACGTAGGCCGTCGAGGCGCTATTCGAAACCGGCTCCAACAGCACCACCATCCGCGAAGGTCTGTCCGAAACCGCACCGGAAACGATTCCGTGCAGTGGACGCTCCTCCTCGATGCGCCGAACATCGCACCGGCGCAAAAAATACTTGAGCATCTTACCGGTCTCGGGGTAACAACTCTTCCCGACCAATACTAATGAGCCTGACAATGCCGCCAGCTGCAGAATCGAACCGAGTGCGGACATACCGCTCGACGTGACGATGCAGTCGGGTCGTTCGCGGCCGGCCAGGAACGGGTGATAGGCCTCGGACAGCGAACGCTCGCATTCCTCGACGATGCTGTGGCGACCACGGAACGCCGCCTGGGCGGATCGGAGCCGGAGTGGCCGAACGTCCGCAAGGGTGCCGGACGACGCTTCGTGCACACACCATGACAAGTCGGTCGGCAGTTGTTCGAGATCGAGGTACCCGGAGATCAACTGGAAGAGTGTCGGAGCACCGCCGAGTTTGCGGGCGTCGACGACGAGATACCGAAGGACGTGTTGCCCGCTGGCCGGGAGCCACAGCACGCCCAACTCTTGGTCGAGCACGCGGACGGACTCGAACTCAGGAATCGACAGTCGATCTCGTCTCGCTGGTTGATTCACGGCGATGTAGTCAACCGCACAGCGGTGGGCCTCGCGGGCACAGCCGATGGACCGAAAGAGCAGTGCCTCCCGCGTGTCGTTCGAAAGCACGTCCTCAAGAACATTCGGGTCGAGCGTCTCACGTTCGTATTGCGACGAGTACGAAGGACCCTGCAACGTCCCGCTCCCGTGGCGGTTTCCCTTCACCGGCGATTGCCACGTCGAGAGGAGCAACGCGTCCCTGAGACGCAGCTTTGCCGAGCGGATCTCGTCCTCGTCGGCACCCGTCCGAATCGCCGCCAGCAGGTCGTTTGCCGCGTGCCGCTCCATATCGGTCGCCGGATCGAGACGTTCAAGATCCTTCGAGAAGCTCATCCGACGCTGCGAGTTCGGCGTCATTCGACCGATCCCTGGAGCTGCCGACGGTTTGGCGCGACCATCCAATCGCATCCATCCTCCGCGAGCGCGATCACCGTACCAACGGGCGTGCTGTCCCCGACGTTCTCGATCCAGCAATGGCCCGTTGGATCCTACCAGCGCCTCGCCACCCTGAGAACTTCCCGGTAGACGAGGTTGGGCGGCACGATCCAGCTGGTGGCGCTTCCCTGCGCCCGCCAGTTGCGGCGCCAGTGCATGACAACGCTCGGCGGCGAAGACAGCACGGCTTTGCCTCACGATGTTGGATGCCGAATCGATCCATCACGCAACCAGCGAGCTCAGCGTGCACTCCGGAATCCCCCGTCGAGGCTTGCGCGACGTCGCACCAGTAGCTTGGCCAAGCCGTGTCACCCCACGGCAGACGTTCCGGAATGCGGCTGAGGGCGCTCGCGATGTCAGGCTTCGAAGCGAACTCGCCGATCAGGGCTTCGCGCGCGAAAGTGCAGTAGGTTGACTGGTGGCTGCTCAGCCGCGACGGCCGCGCATCGCCGAAGGCGGTCAGCACCTGAGTTTGATCGAGGCTCAGCTCATCCATGGGCCCATCCCCGACCGAACTCATAGCTCATCGAGTAGTCGTATGCCCCGCACGAGCCGATTGCGATCGTTGTTCCGATCTGTAGATCAGTCGTATCGACGTTCGACAGCAGCACGTCGCTCTCCATACAGGTGCGACCCAACACGCGCGAGGTCCCCCGACGAATGGGAGTCCACCGACCATCGAGGAGCACTGCCACCGGGCGATCGAAGGTCATCGCTTGAGACATCTCCGGGTCGCCGATGTCGACAACGACGTCACACTCCGATGCGTCGGTACGCCGAGCAAGCACGGTTGCGAAGCGAATACCCGCGGACTGCGTCAGCACCCGCCCCGGTTCTGTGGCAAGCCTTGTCGCGCCAGCGAGTATCGAGGGGAAGAGTTGGCGAGCCTGCGCCACCGAGGAGCAGTAGTCCTCGAAGTCCTCGGCGTGCCAGCCACCACCGACGTCAACCACCGCGGGCGGCGATCCGATCGTGTCGATCAACATCTGCGTGATCCGTGCGAGCCGCTCGACTTCTCGTTGCCACACGGCACTCCCGATGATGGCCTCGGCATGGTGGAAGTGAATGCCCCACGTCGCATCCAGCAGGGTTGCTGTGCGACCGAGGTGGTGAGCCACCTGTTCGATCGCATCCGCGGTGTTCATCTCGACGCCAAACCGGCTCTTGAAGCTCGGCTGGAGCCGCACACCGATCGCCTTCAGCTCGAGCCGAAAGTGCCGGCGGCCGTCGTCGCCGAGCATCCGCAACTCGTCCAGCGAATCGGCAAACGCGACGCCACAAACCGCCGCTGCTGGAGTCGGCCACCACTTCGCAGGTCCGTTCAGGATCGCATCCCGTTGGTCGAACCCGACACGAACCGCCGCATCGAGCTCGTGCTGCGAGGTTGCTTCGGCCACGAGGCCCAACTCCGCGGCAGTCGTCATCAGTCCTGCGTGGGGAAACGTCTTGATACTGTAGCCGATCACCGTTTGCGGTCCGAGCGTCTCGCGCATCCGCGCCACCCGTCGTTCGAAATCGCTCGTGTCGACGACGAACGAGTCATCGCGACCGTCCCTTTCGTACGAACCCTGCTCGAGCAAACCAATGAGTCGTTCAACGGCCTGCTCGTCTCGAGCGTGATCAACCTCGCGTTCTTTGGCAACGGAGTGGCCCTTGGCGAGCTTCGGTACGATCGTCGACCGGTCTCGGTCCGAAGCCAGCACTGAGTTGCTTGCCCACCGAAACTGCCCTGCCCCCACCGACGGTGTCTCGGACTCGACGACAAGCCGCGTAAAAGCCGCGCTCGAGGACTCCGTACAGACCGGAGATCCGGAGACGAGTGATCCGACAACGTTGAAACCGGCGAGGGTTGCTCCGTGAATCCAGGACGGCAGCCTTGGCTTGATCCCAATCAGGCGCAGTTCACCGCTCCACGTTCGGACCAGTTCAACTTCGCTGCCGCCGGTCCAGCCCATCTCGAAAACACTCGCGCGCAACCGGTCGCGAAGGGAACCTGAGAGCTCAGCCACTGCTCCCGACCACGTCGTCCCTCCGCTCGTGACCTCCGTTGTCGACATGAAGACGGCGTCGACGAGCACCCCGTCAAGGGCGGCGAACGCGATGGAACACGCTTGACCAGGAACGTGTTCCTCCAAATACCAGGGTGTCGCCCACGATGCTTCGATTCGCTGTCCCGCACTGAGCGCATCTGGCGTCCTGGCGACCCACGTGGCCCCGCCGAGTTCTCCCCTGACCCAGGCTCCGTGCTCGCACCGCCGCAAAAATTTCGAAACTTCGCTGGCTGAGTGTGCGTCGAGCGACGGAGGCACTGGTATGTCCAGCAAGCGCGAGAGTTTCTCCGCGGGTCTTGTGAGATACGGGATGCAACGCTCACCGGGGGTGAGCAGATTCGCGCTCGGCGGCATCTCCCGGGCGAGAAGACGAGCTTCGAGCGTGAGACCCGGAATCAGAAAGGACTCTCTTGTCAAATCCTTCACCTGGGCGGTCCAGGTTTCGAGGTGCACATCGTCCCAGTCCGGAAAGCAATGAATCTCATCGAGAGTCGCTGAGAGCAGAGCGCTGGGCGCTATCGAATAGCCAACTCCAACGATCGAAGCACCGGGGTCGAACAAGCGAATGCTACGCGCGATCCCGAGTCCAGCGGATGCGTTCGATCCGCTCTCAATCCCGGAGACCACGTAGCGTGCGCGCATCGAATCTGCCACTTGCGAGACTATAGCCTCGGAGAGTTGATCCTCGTGTAGCGCCGTCGGTCGGGCGCATCGGCCGAGGTGGGAACAGCAAGCTGATCAGAGCCGACCACAGGCCCGACGATCGACTTTGCCATTCGCGTTGAGCGGCAAGGCGTACAGATGGACGAAACGGGTCGGGATCATGTGTGTCGGCATATGTGGGCGCAGCCGGTTGCGCAGATCGGCGGGCGTCGCTGCGATGCCACTGTAGACCGCGGTGAGCTGAAGGTCTCCCCCTGGCCCGGGCGCGGCTGTGACGACGACGTCGATGCCGCCCCACCGGCGGACCGCGGACTCCACATCGCCCAGCTCGAGCCGTTGCCCCATGACTTTTACTTGCTCGTCGAGTCGGCCGAGATGGACGAGTTCACCGTCGACGGAGGACACTCGGTCGCCGGTCCGATACCACGCCTGACTGCTGGGAGACGAGCCCGGCTGCGCACCGGGCTCCGAAAAGCGGCCCTCGTTGTCGGCCGGGTCGAGGTAACCGTCGAACCGCTGCGGCCCACGGACTTGCAGTTCGCCGGTATCGGGATCGATCCGATGATCGAGATGTGGATAGATCCGGCCGATCGGCACCGTGCCATTGGACGTCCGCGGCCAGTCGGAGGGATCAGCCGGAAGCTGGTAGGCCGTCACCGTGACCGAGAGTTCTGTTGGCCCATACAAGTTCTCGATCGTGCTCTCCGGCGCGGCGGTGGCCCAGGCTTGCGCCTGCTCCAACGTCAACTGCTCTCCCGCGAACAGGCTACGGCGCAACGTCGGCAAGCTGCCGGGGTCGAGCGAGCCGGCATTGCGCACCCACGAGACGATCGACGGCACGGCGTACCAGTGCGTCAGAGCGTGCTGGTTCACGAAGCCAACCGGGTCGAGCAACTCGCTACGCGAGGGCACCACGAGCGTCGCACCGCCGCCCCAGGCGACGAACATGTCGAACACCGACGGGTCGAACGTCAGCCCGAAGGTCTGTGACATACGACACCCAGGCCCCACCTGGTAGCGGGCGAGGTGATGTCGAACAAAGGCATCCAGGTTCCGGTGCCTGATCGGCACGCCCTTCGGAACGCCGGTCGACCCCGAGGTGAAGAGGATATAAGCGGTCTCGTCCGGGTCGACAGCATCATCGACACAATCGTCGGGAGATGTCGTCGGAGCGTTCCGCGCAGCACGCTGCACGTCATCCGCGCCCA
The DNA here is from genome assembly GCA_050700355.1 of Pseudonocardiaceae bacterium. Lineage (GTDB taxonomy): Bacteria > Actinomycetota > Actinomycetes > Mycobacteriales > Pseudonocardiaceae. Next base: position 33,537 of record JBOHHE010000215.1, on the reverse strand, counting down.
CCGTGATCACCGGCACTCCGACGTCATCGGCAAACCCGATGTCACGAGTTTCGTCGACCAGCACGGCGTCCAGCCCGGCCAGGTCGAGGACCTGTCGGTTCCGATCAGCCGGATAGTCGACGTTCATCGGCACCACCGTGCCGCCGCTGCGCAGCACACCGAGGTAACCGGCGTAGGCCGCCACGCTGCCGGCGGCGAACAGCCCGATCCGGCCGCGCCGGGGACCGATGGCCCTGGTGACCCGAGCAGCCATCTCGTGTGAGACCGCGTCCAGTTCCGCGTAGCTCAGTTTCTGCCCCGCGACGATGAGGGCGACACCGTTCGGGCTTCGCCGAACGGTGTCGGTGAACCAGGAGTGCAGAGTTTTGAGAGACATTGAACTCACCGTCAATCCCTGGCCATGAGTTCGGCGACAATGGGTCCCATCTGTCGGACGATCGGCGCATCCATGACTTCTTCGTGCACACATGGGAGTCGGTGGATTTCCGCGCCCTTGGCCGAAAGGTCGGCCCAGCCGATCCCGAGACGTTCGCGGTCCGGCCCGGAGTCCTCGGTCTCGAAGCTCACGGTCTTTCCGCCGAACTCGCGGGAGCGATGCCCCTGCAAAATGCGAAGGCAGTGTTCGGCGATCTCGGCGAGCTCGCGGAACACCGACTCCGTCAGGTCACCGACACTGCTGCCGACCGACCCATAGATCGATTCCTTGATCGCCGCGATGTCTTCCTCGGACAAGCCCTTGCCACCCGCCGACGTTTCGTGGACCGCCGGGAATGCGTCGAACAGCACCAGGTGGCGCACGGTGCCCCCCGAAGCCTCCACCAGCAAGGCGAGCTCCTGCGAGACGGCGCCGCCGAACGACCAGCCCATCAAGGACAGCCGACCTTCCGGGTGTTTTTCCCGGATCAGTTCCAGGTACTGCTCGGCGACCTCTCGCACGGTCGACGGTCGGTTGGCGGGATCCGCGAACTTGGTGGCCTGCAGGCCGTATACCGGGTGACCTTTCGGGATGTATGGCAGAAATCGCGCGTAGCTCCAACTGAGCCCGCCGATCGGGGGCAGAAAGAACACCGGGTCAAGGTTCCCTTGCACGCGCAGCGGAAGCAACGGCGCCAGTGAGTCGGACACACCGCCGCCCAACCGCCCGGCCAACCCGGCGACCGTCGGAAACTCGAACAGCGACTGGATGGCGAGCCGCACCCCAAGCACCGAGCGCACCCGCGATGCCAGCTGCCCGGCGAGCAGCGAATGCCCGCCCAGGTCGAAGAAGTTGTCGTCGATCCCGACCGATTCGACCCCCAGTACCTCGGCGAACAGCTGAGCCAGGATCTCTTCCCGGGAATTGTGCGCGACCCGCCCCAATGCCGGTCCGGCGGACACGCGCGCCAGCCGGACCGACTGGTCAGGCCCTTCGCCGAGCTGGATGGGGTCGTCCGTCCGGGCACGTGGCCGCGACCCCTTCGACCCGCTCCGAGCTCCATCACCCGCCGACAGCAACTCCTCGACTTCGACGTCGGGGTCGGCGACGGCCCGGGTGACGATCGCCACGAAGTCATCGGCCAGCGACTCGATGGTGGACCGATCAAACAACGCTGTGCGGTACTCGAAATCTACTTCGAAACCCCGCGCACCCCACACGATGGACACGGTCACGTCGAAAATGCTCGTGTCGCTCTCGGTGGCAACAGGACTGACCTCGAGACCGGGCCACCCATCCAGGTCCGACGATTCAAACCCGAAGGCGAGAACGGTCTCAAAAAGCTCTGATCTGTGCTCACCGTATCCCGACGCCAGGTTCGCGACCACACGAGCGAACGGGTAATCCTGATTCTCGTAGGTGTCCAACGAGATGTCCCGCACTCGTCGCAAGAGATCCCGGAACGTGCGGTTCCCCGTCGAGTCAACCCGCAACGCGACCATATTCACGAAGTAGCCGATGGCGTCCCGCATCGCACCATACCGATTGGCGACCGGACTCCCGACGACGATGTCTCGTTGCCCCGTGGCCCGCGCCAGCGCCAGATGATGCACCGCATGCGAGAACATGAACGGAGTGAGGCGCTCATCGGCCAACAGGTCGCGAAGGCTGTCGGTGGTCTCCTCCGACACCCGAACCTGGACCAGGTCACCATCGACCAACGGGACTGACGACCGTGGCCGGTCAGTGGGCAGACTCAGTCGTGGCGAGCCCTCGAGTCGTCGACGCCAGAACTCGAGCTGTTCCCGACCTTCTGCCGTCTCCAACCACTGCTGCTCGGATGCCGCGAACTCCGCGTACTGCGCCACCGATTGCCCGACCGATGCCGCACGGGGGCCGATGCCAGCCGCATAGAACGCACCCAGCTCCTCCATGAGGACTTCCAGCGAGCGGCCATCGAAGATGGTGTGGTGCACCCCGATCACCAGCACGTGCTCGTCGTCGGCGAGTCGCAACAGGGACACCCGGAACAACGGTCCAGTCTCGAGATCGAAGCTGCGGCCTGCCTCGTCGATGAGGCGTTGGCGCAGCCCAGCATTGCCCCCAGGCACGTCGTCCACGGGGAGCGGCACTCGCAGCTCGGACGCGATCACCTGGAAGAGCCGTCCGTCCCGCTCGACGAATGTCGAGCGCAGTGCGCTGTGCCGGGCCACCACCTGGTTCACCGCCGTCCGCAATGCGGACAGGGAAAGGTCGCCGGACAGCCGGAAGGCGAACACCATCGCGTACTGCGACGACTCACCGTTCAGCCGGTCGAGGAACCAAAGTCCCTCCTGCCCGACCGACGCCGGTGCCAGCTGCGTCGCGCCTTCGGCCGAACGACACTCAGCATCCACGTCATCGCCCACTGATCCCCCTACGCGATCGCAGCATGCGGCAATTCTAGCGACTCCCGCATTGGCGATTCAGGCTCGGGCGCCTTCGGGAACGGCCATCCCACGACTGGGCGCCGGCAACGACCGATAGATCTGTCCCATCCCGCTGAGGACTCCGCCCAGGCGAGGCAGCGATGCGTACACCGGGTCACGGTGCAATATCTCGTCGACCTGGCGCAGTCGCCACATGGGCGTCCGCGGAAAGAGGTGATGAGCCAGGTGGAAGCCCTCGCCGTCCTTCTCCCCAAGAAGAAAACGAGTGAGCAATCCGCACTTGCGGTTCCACGACATGTAGATGTCGACACGCGGTGCGTTCTCGATGAGCGGGAAGTGTTCCATCAGCTCGGCCACAGCACCGATCCACACCTGCGTTGTGACCAAGGGCACAAACCACAGCAAGATGAGCCAGAGCCACCACCCACCGAGCACTGCCCACAACAGCACCGCCGCGAGGAGGACCATCCGCAACCATCGCTCGGAGACCCGCTCGTCCTTGGTCATGATCCGGTGCCGCAGCAAGTAGATAATGTAGGAGGCCGTTGCTCGCGGACCGACCACCCGGAGCAGGTACCGTCGCAGCGCCACGCGTCCGAGGTTGTCGCCACACAGGCCGTTGTCCTTGTACTGCTGGTAGTCGGGGTCTAGTTCTGGGTCGCCGAGCCGGCCGTGGTGGTTGCCCAGATGTGAGGCCCGGTACCCGGTGAAGCTCTGAAGCACCGGGTATCCCCCGAACACCGCCCCGATGACGCTGCCAATGCGGTGGTTCGCCATGAACGCGCGATGGGTGGCCATGTGCAGCACACCGGCGATCCCCCGCTGACGACCCCCGATGAAGAAGACCGCGACGAGGTAGACCGGAATCGACGCCCAGAGCGGGAGGTTGTCGAACGCCAGCACGGATGCCGCACACCAGAACGCGATCCAGAACCAGTGCTCGACAACCTCGAGCGGTCCGTGCCAGTTATCCAGCCGCGACGCGGCACGGACGGCTTGGATGATTTCCGGTGCGAAACGGTGCCGTACAGCACGATCGGGCACTGACACTCCTCTTGGATATCAGATGGCGTTGACGGTGTCCACACACCGGCGGTTCAGGCAGGCGGGCACCGCTCGCGCGCCCTCGTGAGCTGTCCTCATGACAGCAGCGAAGACGAGTCCTCAATCTCCGGAAAAGAGGCTCACCACGGCGGGCCGGTCGACCTTGCCGCCTGGCGTCAGTGGAAGCCGATCGACCACCACGTACCTCCGGGGGACCATGTGCGCGGGCAGCGACCGTTTCAAGAGCTCCTTGATCGACTCGGGCAGTACTTCGGAGCCTGTATTCTCGGCCATCACACAGGCAGCGAGTTCTGGCCCGACCGCCGTGTCCACGACGCAGACGGCACTGTCACGGACGCTGGGGTGTAAATTGAGGCCAAGTTCGATCTCACGCAACTCCACGCGGAACCCGCGGATCTTGACCTGGTCGTCGTTGCGGCCAAGAAAGCCAATGCCGCCATCGGGCAGGAGCCGCACGACATCTCCGGTGCGATAGCAGCGGAGCATGCCGGAACCGGGCCCGAGCGGCAGCTCGCGGAACCGCTCGGCATTGAGGTCGTCACGCCCCAGGTAGCCGACCGACACACTCGGACCCGAGAGCCACAGTTCGCCATCGGTGCCGTCCGGCACCGGTTCTCCCTCGGGTGTGAGGACGTGGGCGCCCACGTGCGGCAGCGGCCGCCCGATCGGTGAGGCCGACGCAGGAGCCGACCGCAGCGTCTCGGCATCGATCGCCTTGGCCGTCACAACCACCGTGGTCTCGGTGGGCCCGTACATGTTGACAATTTGGGGAGCACGTGTCCCAGCTCCATCGACGAAATCCCGGACGGTGTCCAGGTTCATCCGCTCGCCGCCGAAGCAAAGGTAACGCAGGTGGAGCGGCGGATAGCCGCTGTCGGCGTGCGCTTGCGCGGTGTACTGGAAGACCGACGGCACCTGGCTCAGAACGGTGATCCACTGTTCTTGGAGGAACTCGATCAAATCATCGGCCGAAAGGGCGGTCTGCCAGGGCACCATGACCGCGGTGGCGCCGGTCGAGAGTGCACCCCAGAGTTCCCACACCGAGAAGTCGAAGCACAGGGAATGGAACAGTGCCCACCGGTCGTCCGCCGTGAGGTTGAACTGGGAAATGCCTCCGTCGATGAATGCCAGCACGTTGCCGTGGGTAATGACGCATCCCTTGGGTCGGCCGGTGGATCCGCTGGTATAGAGTATGTAAGCCATACTCGCCGCGGTAGGTGCTGGGCCGCTCGCACGAGGGGGCACCACTTCGTTGCTGGACCGCTTCGGGTCGATGACCCGAAGCGTGGAGAGCCCGGCGCGCTCAGCCGTTGCCTGCGTGCCGACGACGAAGTCGAGCCCGGAATCCGCTGCAATGAACCGCAGCCTCTCCTGCGGATAGCTGGGATCCAACGGAACGTAAGCTGCTGCGTGCCTCAGGATCGCGAGGAGCCAGACGACGGTGTCGGTGTCTCGCTCGACCAGCAGGCCGATCAGATCGCCGGGGCGGACGCCGGCGGCGGCGAGACGATCGGTGGCCAGCTCGACGACTCGATCCAGGTCGGCATAGCTCAGTTCCGCGCCATCTGAGACGAGCGCGATCGCTTTCGGTGTCTTGGATACTCGCGAGTGAAAGAGTTCTGCCAGAGATTCCATGATTGGTCTGTCACCTCCCATACTGGTTCGTACCTCACTGTCGGCGAAACTCCGCGAGGGTCCCAGTGGGATTGGCGAGGATCTGCTCCATCCGAGGCGCCAGCTGGGACGCGACCGGTGCGAAGTCACTGGCCGGTGAGATCTCGCGAGTCAGCTCGATCCCGTTGTCGCGTTCTTCGATGGTGACGATGGCTGGCCACGGCACCGCCTCACGCGTGGACCCTACCGGCGCGGCGGCGAGACCGAAGATGGTGGTGAAGGTTTGGCGTTCGTAGTTGAACGCGATGAGATTGGCCGGCAGCCGCCGGTACCGCTTGTTCTGCATGATGCGGTACAGGCCCGAGTTGATCTCGGCGCTCTCCAGCGTTTGCTCCTGCACTGCGCGGGCAACGTCTATCATGGTGTCGCCGTCGGAGAGCTCGACGATCATTGGCAGCAGGTCGACGCCAAAGCCCACGAGCGGCTTGTCGGTGTATCGAGGCTGCCTGGCGCTGTGCGCCATGATGACCGCCCAATCGGCGCCGGTGAGCGACGCCGACGCGACAGCCAGCGCCGATATGGCCGCCGTGTGCATCGTGCCTCCGCCCGCCCGCACTACGTCGCGCAGCCGGGCGAGGCTCTCGGCGGACAGGACATCTACCCGTGTATCGGGCTTCCAGGCGCCTCCTCCAGGTAGCAGTCGGGCCGACTCCCAAGCGGGGTCGAGCCGAGCGCTCCATAGGGCGGCGGCGTTGGCCTCGACCTGCGCGTCCTCGTCGTCGCGCTTCCATCGCGCGTACTCAAGGAAGCTGGCCGGTTCAGGCATGGTGTCGCCCGCCGCGGCATCCAAGTAATAGGCCGACAGCTCCGAGCACAGCACCTCGAATGACCAGCCGTCGACGACCGAGTGTGGCGCCGTGACCTGGAGGAACGAAGCCTCGTTCGACCGCACCAGATGGAACCGGAACAGCGATCGTGCGGATGGGTCCGCTGGTCGCATGGCGAACTGATGGAGGATCTGCTCGATGTCGCTCGGCGAGGCGTCGCTCGAATCAGTGACCGTCAATTCCGGCACGGCTCGCGCGTCGCAGCTTTGGGTCGCCCCGTCGTCGTCGAAGTTGAGTCGCAAGGCCTCGTGACGCTGCGCAGCCTGCTCGATAGCGCGCCGCAGCCTGGCAGGGTCCAGTGTTCCTTCGAGCCGCAGCACCATGGACATCTGATACGACTGGGCCAACTCACCGCCCAGTTCACCGGCCAGCCACATCAGCTTTTGACCGTCGGTCAATGGGGCGCCGGCAACCACGGTCAATGGTGTGCGGGTCGGGTTCAACGGAGCCGTCGGTCGGGCGTCGTCCCATAGTCCCTGGGCCGCGACCTCGGCCGCCGTTTCGGCCACCGCCTCGACGATGCGCGAGCAGTCGGCATCGGTGTGGGCGGCGCTGAGGAAGCAGGTCCGCCCCTCCCACACGTAGATGCCGCGATTGAGCAGGCCGAGGAAGAACATGTCGTCGGACAACCCCGAGCCGCGCACGTTGATCCGGAACAGCGAGGAGAAGTGTTCGACGTCGATCGGGAACCCATGGGCGGATACGTGGTCGTTGATCCGCTTGGCCAGATCGGTGGTCCGGTCGGCGAGCGCGGCTTGGAGTCGCGGCGACTCCTTCTTGAAATATCGAATCATCTGCTGCGCTACGGCCATGGCCAGCGGGTGCTTGCTGAAGGTGCCAGCGAACATCATGCTCGGCCGTTGAGGGAAGCCGACATCCTCTTCGCGCCAGCGGCCACCGTCGATGGGCGCCATGAATTCGCCAGCGCCCGCGATGACTCCGACGGGCATGCCCCCGCCGATGACCTTGCCATAGACCACGAGGTCGGGGCGGACGCCGAACAGGGCGGCGGCGCCACCGGGGTGGCACCGGAACCCGGTGATCACCTCGTCGAAGATGAGCGCGGCACCCTGCGCCGAGGTGAGCGTGCGGAGGCTTTGCAGCAGTTCGACGGGCTGATAACCGGGGCGCCGACTCTGTACCGGTTCGACCAGCACAGCAGCCAGCCGGTCACCGTAGGACTCCAGGACGGGGATCGCCGACTCGTCGTACGGCAGGACGATCACGTTCTCGACCATCGAGGCCGGCGTGCCTCGGCCAAGGGGTGCGGCCTCGCCCGGCCGGCCATTGGCGCGCGGCGAGACCAGCACTCCGTCGAAAGTGCCGTGGTATGAGCCGGAGAACAAGGCGATGAGGTCCCTGCCGGTCTTGGCGCGGGCGGCGCGCACGGCACCCATCACCGCCTCCGTTCCGGACGAGGTGAAGGCGACTCGATCGACACCGGTGAGCGACGCGATACCCCTGGCGACATCGCCAGCGGTCGAAGACTGCGGGCCGAGCAGCAAGTCGGAAGGGTCGAATCCGCGCAGGGCTATCGTCAGCGGCTCAGACGCGTGGCCTAGCATGATCACCCCGAAACCCATGCAGAGGTCGAGGTACTCGCGGCCGTCGGCGTCCATAAAACGGGCGCCGTCGCCTCGGATGCCGACGACGGGGTAACTCGACTCGCGGCGCCCCTTCCGGATGGAGACCAGGTTGCGCTGGTCGGCCAACGCGTACCGATCCTCCTCGATGATCCGCTTCGACACCGGAGTCCGCTGGGCCCACGCGGTTTCCGCATGCAGTGGTGTTTCCGAATCCGGCTGTCGCGCGATGTCGTCGGGCGTGTCCCCCTCAGGCCGTACGGGCACCGAGGCGGCGACAGGCGCGGAACTCTGTCCCGCCGCAACACTTCTCACCGGCTCCGGCCGCGCGACCGGCTCCGACGTGACGGTGCTGGACACACCAATACCCACGAGATGCTCGCTCATGCCGCGACACGAATCAAGCTCGAAGAACAACTGCCGGACCTCGATCGTTGTGGCGAACTCCGCCGACAACGCATCGGCCAACTGAATCAGCAAGAACGAGTCGTACCCGAGGTCAACGAACGAGTCGTCAGGCCCCACATCCTCGGGCGCCATCCCGGCCAACGTCGCCACGGTCCGACGAACCGCGTCACCGACCGCCCCGGCATCCACAGGGTCAGCCCGCTCGGACGACATGGGCACCGAGGCGGCGACAGGCGCGGAACTCTGTTGCGCCGCAACACTTCTGACCGGCTCCGGCCGCACGGCCGGGCCGGACTCCCCGTTGCCGGTCGGAATGGACGGTCGCTCCTTCGGGTCGCTGTGGTCGAAGGCGTAGGTGGGTGCGTGGACGACGCGCATGGGCGCGTCCGAGCCGCTTCCCTGGTCGATTCCCCCTGTGGTCAGCGCGACGGCGTCATGGCCGACTGACCACGCCGTGGCCAAGAACCGGGCTCGGGAGACCGTGTCGTAGCCGGCTTGCTTGGTGCTGCTCATGGCGAGTGCGTCCGCACCGAACACGTCCTTGACGAACGGGGTGACACCCCGGTCGGAATCGAGCACATGGACAAGCTCCGTGCCAATCGCGCGAAGCGCCGTCATCGCATCGCCGAAACGGGCCGTACGGATCAAGTGGCTGGCCCAGAAACGGGGATCGCGCGCGGTCTCATCGTCCACGAAGTCACCGGTGGTCGGCGACATCAGCCGCAGGCTCGGTGCCAGGAGGTCGACCTGCGACCAGACCGCCTCGTACTCCGCGACGGCGTCGCGCAAGACCGCGCTGTGGAACGGATGCGGAACGGGAACTCGGATGCTCGCGACGCCATCGGCGCGGAGCCGGGCGGCGACCTCATCGATCGCGACCACCGCACCGCTGAGCATGCAGTCACGTCCGCCGGGCACGATCGCGAGCGATACGTCATCGTGAAGGTAGGGGGCGATCGCGTTCTCGGGGAGTCGGACTCGGATCATCCCGCCCGCCGGTGTGCTCGCCAAGATGCGGGCCCGTTCCGAGATGACGGTAGCCGCCTCGGACAAGGTGAACACTCCGCCAATCACGCCAGCGGCGACCTCGCCGAGGCTGAAACCGCACAATGCCTGCGCCGGCAATCCGTCGGCAAGCAGCGACCTGGCGATCGTCACGGATCGGACGACCACCGCGAGTTCGACGAGCCGTGGTGTCGACTCGATCTCGGCCACCCCGGTGAGGAGCCCGCGGACCAGTGGCTGGTCGGCGGTCGGGAGGCACTGAATCGCCTCGGAGAACAGGTCGCCGAATCCGGGGATGTCGGCGATGGCCGCCGTAAGGTCGCCGAGCTCCCCGCCTTGGCCTGGAAAGACGACGGCGCAGCCCAGATCCGGTTTCGCCGACCGGCTTCCGGTGCGCCAGATGGTGACGGCGTCGTCTCGCCGCGCGACGACGATGGCCTCTCGATTCGGCAGAACGCGCCGACCGGTCCTCATCGTGTGAGCGAGGCTCCGCAGACGGCTGGGATTCTGCTCAGCGAACGTCTCGATCCGGTCGGCGGTGTGCTCGACGCTGCGCTTCGATGCGGCGCTGACCGGCAGGATGTAGACCCCCTCGCGCGGCTCGTCGGCGAGGTCGGCCGCGGGTGCCTGTTCAAGAATGATGTGCGCGTTCGTCCCGCCGATGCCCATCGAGCTGACGCCGGCTCGCCGCGGCATGCGGTTGACCTTCCACGGGCTGCTCTGGTCAGGGACGAATAGCCGGTTCCCTTTCGGTGTGATGTGCGGATTGAGCTCGACAAAGTTCGCGACTGGGGGAATCCGCTCATGGGAGAGGACCAATGCGGCCTTGATGAGGCTGACGATGCCAGATGCCGCGCCGAGGTGGCCGACGTTGGCCTTGGTGGCGCCGAGTGCGCATCGGACACCTTCGTGGCCGAGGGCTCGTTCAATCGCGGTCCACTCGACGATATCTCCCACCGCGGTTGCCGTGCCGTGCGTCTCCAGGTAACCGATGTCGCGCTTGTCCACCCCGGCGACGGCCAGCGCCGCACCGATGACCAGGCTCTGCTGGTTCACGCTCGGTGCCGTGAAGCCGATCTTTTCGTGACCGTCGTTGTTGATCGCGCCGCCCCGAATGATGGCATGAATGGCGTCGCCGTCGGCGAGTGCTTGCTCAAGGCGCTTGATCACGACTGCGCCAGCGCCACTGGCGGTGATGGTGCCGCCCGCAGCGCGATCGAACGGTCGACAGTAGCCGTCGTCGGACCAGATGCTTCCCGGCTGGTAGTAGTAGCCGGCCCGGTGCGGCTTCTCGACGTTCACTCCGCCGGCGATCGCGACATCGGACTCACCCGTGCTGAGACTCTGACAGGCGAGGTGCACGGAAACGAGGGAGCTGGAGCACGCGGTCTGGACGGTCACGGACGGACCACGGAGGTCGAGCGCGTAAGCGATGCGGGTGGCCAGGAAGTCGTTGTCGAGCAGCGCCGTCCAGTTGAGCGCTTCGGAGGCCTTGAGCGGCCTCGCGGCGTCTCCGAATTGTGGATCGTCCCTGCGCTGCATCACCGAGATCGGGGACGCCCCACCGCCGGCGGCGAATACTCCGATGTTGCCCGGGTGCCGCCGCGGGTCGCAGCCCGCGTCCTCCAGTGCCTCGAGCACGACCTCCATCAGGACGCAATGGTTGAGGTTGATGGCGTTCGCCTCACCGGCGCTAATTCCGAACGCCGCGCTGTCGAACTGGTCGTAGTCGTCCAGCGGCGCCACCATCGGCACGTATTGGTTCCGAACCGCGGGGTCGAGACTGATCCCCTCGCGTCGCCGGTCCTCCCCGCCCACCTCGACCATTCCGTTCGCGCCGGCCTCGACCTTCTCCCACAGCGTGTGATAGTCGGCGGCACCAGGAGCTCGGCATGCCATGCCCACGATGGCCAACGGCGGACGCATCTGCTTCTCCTCACCCGAATCCGTGTTGGTGCTTGTTCATCCGGCAGCTTCGGCGTCAATGGCATCGGAGACATCCAGCCGGGAACAGAACTCGCGCAGTTGCGGGTGATCGAAGAGCATCCGCAACGTTGCCACACGCGAAACTGTGTTTCGCACCAATGCCACGGTCTGGCTCGCCAGCATCGAGTGCCCGCCCAACCGGAAGAAGTTGTCGGATGGCGTCTCGACGGCGACGTTGAGCACTTCGCTCCAGATGGAGGCAACCGCGCGCTCCACGGACGTCAACGCATCGTCGGCCGGCATGCCCGGCTGGTCGGCGGGGACGGCGTCAGTCGGCGCATCCGGCACGGCGTCAGTGGACGACCTCTCGGGCCAGGCGCGAGGGATCAGACGGGCAAGTGTCTCGGTCAGGCCAAGGGAGCTCATCGGTGCGTCGGGTTGGTGTAGCACCGTCCTCAGGATCACGAGGAAAGCATCGCAATAGCCGCGCGCGGCTGCCCGCGAGTAGGTGCGAAGTGCGTACTCCCAGTCCAATGCGATCTCAGTGGAGTCGACATAACATATCGTAACCAGGTCGAAAGCGCTCTCGACCGTTCTTACCGGGTCGTCCGATAACCTTCCCTCGCCGAGGGTCAGCCCACCATTGGCGCCGCCGGCGAACATCGTCCGTACGACGTCTTCTCCGCGTTCCAGACCGGCGCCGCTCAACTCGGTGATCACCTGGCTAAACGGCAGGTTCTGGTAGTCGATGGCGTCCATCAGATCGAGCGACACGCCCTCGAGCACCTCGGCGAACGTCCTGGATATGTCGATCTCCGACCGGACCACCAGTGTGTTCGCCAGCATTCCCACGGTGCCGGCGAATTCAGAGGTTCGCCCACTGGTGGCGGTCCCCAGGGCCACGTCGCTATCGCCAGTGGCGGCGGCCACCATGACTTTCATCGCGCACAGCATGATGGAAAACGGCGTGGCTCTCGCGTGACGCGCGTACGCGAGGACCGCCGCAGCGAGATCAGCGTCGAGCACTGTGGACACGACGCAGCCATCCAGCGACTCTGGGTCTTGCGTGGCACCACCGTCACCCGGCAACGCGCTGCCACTGACGCCCGCGAGTCGCTGCCGCCAGAATGCCAACTCATCGGCCAACGCGTCGTCGGCCAACGCGGCGAGTTGTTTTCTGACGAAGGCGGTGTACCCCGGCGGGGGTGGACCGACATCTGGCGGGGTTCCTCGCCGCGCCGCTCGGTAGAACTCGCCGAACTCGTCGAGGAGACGGACCATCGACGTACCGTCACACGCGACGTGATGGACGACCAGCACCAACGACGTCCGGTCGGTGGTCACGGGGATGGCGGTAAGCCGGATTGCCGGACGAGCTGACAGGTCGAACGGAAGGTGCATCTCGGCTTCGATTGTCGCCGTCAGTCGCTGCGTGCGTTCTGGCTCCGGCAGCCCTCGCAGGTCCACCACCTTGATGGGCACAGGGTCCGGATCACGATCGACCACCTGAACGATCCCGGAGTATGTCTCACGGAACGTCGTACGAAGCGCCTCGTGACGACGGATGGTTTCATCGAACGCGAACTGCGCGGCCGCCGGGTCGTACTCACCTTCGAAGTGGAAGACCTCCGGCATGTTGTAGGCGGAACTCTTCGGATTCAATTTCCAGAAGAGCCACAGTCCATGTTGGAGTGGGCCGATAGGAAGGACGTCCGTCTGCGACTCGATTCCGTTGCTCGTCATCGCGCACCTTCGATCAAGCTGTGCAGGGCGCGAATGGTGCGTTGCTCGAAGAAGTTGCGAAGACGCGCCCGGACGCCGAACTCCTCGCGAATTCGCGAGAGGACTTCCAGCGCGTCCAGCGATCCGCCGCCGAGCTGGAAGAAATCGTCGTCGAGTGTGCACGGCACGCCCAGCGTGTCACTCACGATCGCGATCAGGCGCTGTCCGACCTCGTCCGCGGCTTCGGTGCACGCCGGCGTCACGGCGTCGTCGGTGGCGACGAGCGCCAGCAGTGCCGCCATATCGACCTTGCCGCGATCCGTCACCGGCAAGGTGTCTACCTTACGGATGATCGAGGGGACCAGATAGTCCGGTAGCTCCTGCGCGAGATGGTTGCGCAGACTGTCATCCAGATCCGGGTCGTCCGTCCCAGGCCTGGCCACGTAGCACGCGGCCAGACGTGGATGTGTGCTCTCGTGGTACACGAACGCCACCGAATGCGCGACGGTTGGATGTCGGTTGGCGACCGATGAGACTTCGCCCAGTTCGATACGCCGCCCGCTGATCTTCACCTGGTCATCTCGCCGCCCAAGGAAGCTGTATCCGCCTTCCGGCAGCCTTCTGGCGATGTCACCGCTGCGGAACATTCGCGCCCCAGGAGCGCCGGACGGATCCGGGACGAACCGTTCCGCGGTCAATCGTGGATTCCGCAGATACCCGCGGGCGACGCCCACTCCTCCCACGTACAGGTCCCCAGGTTCGCCGTCGGGCAGGTGGCTCAGATCGTCATCGCGATACAAACCGACCCACGCGCCCGGGATCCCGTCACCGATCGGCGGTTCAGCGAACTCGTCGTCGGTCAGCACCTTTCCGGTTGCCGCGACGGTGGTCTCGGTCGGGCCATATTGCACCACGACGGTACGACCTTCGGTCGTCAGTTCCCGCACCACGCCGTTCGGCACCGCTTCTCCACCAATGAAAGAGAGTTGCACCTTGGACGCGCTGGGATCGAAGCCAGCACCGAGCAAGCCAGAATACCAGGAGGGGACTCCGGAAAGAATAGTGACGCCGCCATCCACAATGGCGGCGTCGTGATCGGACCACGACCCGTCCGACAGGTCCGGAGCGACGACCAGCGTGGCCCCAGCGGCCAGCAGGAGTACCGGCCGGAGCGAGGCGTCGAAGGTCAGGTTGGCCGACAGCAGCACGCTAATGTCGCTATCCGAGAGGGCGGACGATTCCTTCACGATGTCGTGCAGGTACATCCCGTAGTTGTCCAACGCACCGAATTCGACACCGACCGCGTTGGGTGTGCCCGTCGATCCGGAAGTATGGATGACGTAGGCCAGGTTGCGGTTTCTCGCATCGCGAGGCCGGGGGCGACTTCGATCCCCACCCGGTTCACACTTGATTCCAGTGATGCGGAGGGCGGGTTCCCCGGACATCGCCAGCCCGGCACCGCCCCCATCAGGATCTTGCACGATGCGAGCCGACGACTCGCCAAGTACGAGGTCCAGACGGCGCTTCGGCCAACCTGGATCGGTGGGCGCGTAGGCCGCTCCGGACATCCAGATTCCGAGTATGGCGATGATCGCGTTGCCACCTCGCGGCAATACCGTGGCCACGACGTCTTCGACACCGATGCCGTCCTCGCGCAGTCGCTCGGCGAGCTTCGTCGCGGCCTCGACGAGTTCGCCGTAGCTGAGCGATCGACCGTCGACGCGCAGCGCGGAACGGTTCGGCTCCTGCGCCGCGCGGTCCCGAATCCGGTCCAGCAGCAGTACTCCGCCCATTCGATGAATCCCTTCCCCTGTTCCTGGACCTACCCTACGTCGACCCGCCCACAGCCCAGGCATGCTGTGGCGACGCCATATCTTCCTGACCGTCAGATCGTCGCGCGAGAGAATTACTCAACAAAAGCTCTCGTTCATCTGGACTCTTCCCCCGTATCAGTTACGGTCGTCACTTCTGAGGCATTCCGATGCGACGTGAACTTGGCGACCGTGGGTAGTTCCAGCAAGGTCAGGACGTCCGTGTCGACACCGAGGGATTGATTGAGCCGACTAATCAGCTCCAGAAGCAGTAGCGAATTCCCACCGATGTCAAAAAAGTTGGCATTGGAGTCTACCCGTTGAACCCCTAGCACCTCCGCCCAGACTTGAGCGACCTCGGACTCATGAAGTGTCATGATCTCCAACCCTATACTCGCGAGCCGCTGATCGGAGCCATACGTACGAGGGTCATGCCGCGGAGCACGACCCAGCGTCCTCGGCTCAGCCTTCGCCGCGCCGTGAGCCGGCCAGCGAAGGATATGTGACCCTTGAGAGCATTTCGTCCATGCGACCGATTTTAGCGCTCAGCACCGATGGACTGGACCATCGCTCGCCGGCGAGGTTCATCCTGGCGCTGGTCGGCCAGCAGAAGGCATCTACGCTCTGGGGTGCGGTGACAGCCGCGGTGTGGATGAGCGCCACGGCTCTGCTCCCTGCGGTGATCGGGCGTGCGATCGACCGCGCCATCGTCGGCAACGACACGGGCGAGCTGGTCTGGTGGTCGATGGTCATCCTGCTCCTCGGCGTGCTGCGGATGGGCTCCAGCGTCGCGTTCTACCGACAGTCGCTCATCACGCGCGTGGTGTCAGGGGCGTTGACCTTGCGGCTGGTGACACGGCACATCACACGTCTCGGTGCATCGCTGTCACGGCGGCGGGCAACCGACGATCTCATCGCGACCAGCACCACGGACATCACCGCTATCGGCGTCGGCCTGCAGTTCGCCGGGCGAATCTTCGGATCGATCGCGGCGATCGCCGCCGTGACCATCGCTATCCTGGCGATGTCGTTGCCACTTGGCCTGATCGTGCTGGTGACTGTGCCTGTCCTGATGGGAATCAGCAGCCTTCTCCTGCGCCCCTTGCATCATCGCCAGGACGTCTACCGGTCCCTCCAGGGTCGCCTGGCCGGGCACGCCGTCGACATCGCATCCGGCCTGCGGGTACTGAAGGGGATCGGTGGGGAAAGGACGTTCGCGGCACGGTTCCGCGCACATTCAGGGCGGCTGCGGCTCGCGGATGCCGACGTGGCTCGCGCTGAAGCCGATCTCGCGGGATCACGGGTCCTCATTCCGAGTCTGATCACCATCGTCGTCACGTACACGGCGGCGCTGTTCGCGCTCCACCATCGCCTCACCATCGGCGAGGTGATCACCTTCTATGGTTTCGCAACCTCGCTGCTCATGCCGCTCACCGATTTCATGGACGGTACGAGCCAGATGACCAGAGCGATGGTGGCCGCCCGCCGGGTGACCAGCCTACTGAACGAGGATCCGTCGAACGGGCGGATGCCAGACCCGCCCGCGTCCGGGCCTGCCCCACGAGGCAAGGCCGCTCTGGTCGAGAACACCAGCGGCCTGGTCGTCCCGCCATCGACGTTCATGGCGGTCGCCTGCGCCGGCTCTCCCCATGCTGGCACGATAGCCCGTCGTCTTACCGGGTTCGAGGACTCGGCTGATTCCACATTGGGCGGCGAACGACTGTCGTCCTTGCCGATCGGGGTGGTGCGTTCTCGGATCCTGTTAGGACTCAACAGCGACCGGTTCTTCACCGGAACAATCCGAGATGAGATCGATCCGGACGAGACTGCCGACGACGCGCAGATCCAGGCTGCCCTTCAGACCGCCTGCGCGACGGATATCGTCGACGCCCTTCCCGAGGGGACCAATACTCAGCTCACCGGTCGGGGTCGAACCTTCTCGGGTGGGCAGCTGCAACGCCTCAGACTTTGCCGGGCGCTAGTGAAAGGGTCCGAGTTCACTGTTCTCGTCGAGCCGACAAACGCGGTCGACGCCTACACCGAATACCGCATGGCGGAGAATCTCGCACGATTCCACGCGGAGCTCTCGGAAGGGAAAAGCACGGTCATGTTCACGGTGAGCCCACTTCTGCTACACCGGGCACAGCAAGTCGTGTACATGGAGGACGGCCATGTGGTCACAGCTGGCACTCACGACGAGCTCCTCGTTGGCCACCCGGGCTACCGGCTACTCGTTGCGCGTGAAGAGGCTCGGTAAAGCATGCAGGTACGCACCCTCCCGATCGCCGATGCGAAAACCGTTCACCGATTCCTCCGGCACCTGGCCCATCGCCATCGCCGCGACCTGGCACGCATGCTGCTCCTGTACGGAGTTGCTGTGGTCTGTGGACTCGTGGGCCCACGCCTGCTCGGCACCCTGGTGGAGGATTTGCAGGACGGCACGACCGCGGGGCATCTGACCACCATCGCCGCCATCCTTGCCGCGGCCTTCCTGGTACAGGCGTTACTGACCCGGCTCGCTTTCCGCGCGGCCGGTCGGCTCGCCGCGACGGCCCAGGCCGAGATTCGGGAGAAGTTCGTCGACGATGTGCTCGCGGTTCCGCTGGATGTCGTCGAACGCTCCGACGACGGCGACTTGGTGACCAGAGCCTCGCTGGATGTGGACACGCTGCGGCGTGCCCTGCAACTCGCGGTTCCTCAGGTCGTCGAGGCGCTCATGTGGATGGTGCTCACTGTCGGCGCCATACTGCTGGTGTCACCGTTGCTGTCGCTGGCTCTGCTCATCATCGTGCCGCCCCTCGTGATCGTGAATCGGTGGTACCTGGCGCGATCACGAGCAGCGTTCTTGCGCGAGGCCGCAGCCTCGTCCGGCAACACCGAGGGTCTGTCCGCGACCATCAACGGTGCGGCCACCGTGGAGGCTTTCGGCCTGGAAGGCCATCGGATCCGCCGCGCTCAGCGAGACACGGAAGCCTGGTACGGCGCGGTCCGCCACACGCTGAGGCTTCGGACGGTTCTGTACTCGGTCGAGGAGTTCTTCTTCACCTTCCCGGTGGCCGTTGCCATCTTGCTTGGTGGATTCGCCTATCAGCAAGGATGGGTCGGCCTTGGCGAAGTCACCGCCGCGATACTGTACATCCTCCAGCTGACGGTCCCGCTCGAGACGCTGCTCGACTGGATGGGAACACTCCAACAAGCCAGCGCATCGCTGGCCCGCTTGCTCGGCGTCGAGTCCTCCCAGGCCGAGAAGATCACCGCGCCTCCCCGGGAGCCCGCCCGCGAGCATGCCGACACCTCGATCGAACTGTCGGTTCGCGACGTCCGATTCGCCTACGACGGCGGACCCGACGTGCTGCATGGGATCGACCTCGCGGTGCGCCGCGGCGAGCGCATCGCCATTGTCGGGCCAACCGGGAGCGGCAAGTCGACCCTCGCGTGGCTACTGGCCGGCATCCACTCGCCACGCGTGGGCGAGATCAGACTGTCCGGCATCAGGCTCCACGAGCTACCCTCGTCCGATTTGCGTACACAAGTCGTCTTGGTGAGCCAGGACCACCACATCTTCGGTGGCTCACTGCGTGACAATCTCGAGTTGTCCGCTCCGAGCCTCAGCGACGGCGCGCTGGCGTCGGTCGATGACCCGACGCTTTGGGACGCGTTGAAAACCGTCGGCGCCGGTGACTGGGTCAACGCCCTTTCCGAGAAGCTGGACACTGCGGTGGGCACCGGCGCGGACGAACTGACCGATTCCCAGGCGCAGCAAATCGCATTGGCCCGGTTGCTGCTGATGAACCCGCGCGTCCTGATCCTCGATGAAGCGACCTCCGAGATGGATCCGGGTTCCGCGCGCGAACTCGAAAGGTCGCTTGCCGCAGTGTTGGAAGGGCGAACGGTAATCTCGATCGCCCACCGGCTGCACACGGCCTACGACGCGGACCGGATCGCTGTGATGGAGGACGGGCGCATCGTCGAGTTCGGCTCTCACCAGGAATTGCTCGGCCGAGAGGGGGCCTACGCTCGGCTGTGGTCCAGCTGGTCGTAAGGCTGTTCAGGGATTCCAATCCACGACCGCTCGCAATGGAAGGTCGGACTCGACAGGGAAGAAGTGCCCGCCGGCGAATTCACGTGTCATGAAAGCTGATTCCGTGTGGTCTCGCCAGAGTGCGATCTTCCCCATCGGCACCGCCGTGTCTTGCGTTCCACCCATCGCCAGGATCGGACAGGCGACAGCTTTCTGCCCGGGGCTCTCAATGTACCGGGTGAGGGCAAGACAGTCGGCGCGCAGCGACGGAAACACCAGAGTTGCCATTTCGCCGCCACGTGGGCCGCTGAAATCGGCGCCGCCAAGATCTCGCAGCGCCTTCACCATCTCGACCGGTTCCATCCGCTCGAAACGGACAAGGGAGGGAAAAATCGGCGGAGCGCAGGCCGCGACGGCGAGGAGCGCCGGCGCCGGAACGCGCATCCGCTCGAGCACCTGCACCGTCTCGAACATCACCATGGCACCGAAGCTGTGGCCAAAGAGGGCGTAATCTCCGCCCTCCTCGGCGACTTGCGTCGCGATCGCGGCAGCGATGAGCTCGGCCATCCGCGGAAGGTCCTCCAGGCACGGCTCGCCGAGCCGATCCTCACGACCCGGCAGTTGCACCACTCGCAGATTCCTGCGCAGCGACGAGCGGGCGAAGGGAACCAAGAAGCCGTGCGCCCCGGTGCCGGCCGACGGCACGCAGTACACCGTCCGGCCAGGCCGAGCCGGCTCCTCCTCCGTGCCCGTGTTCTTGCCGAGGCGCGCAGGGGGGTCAGCGAGACTCCTGATAACCATGCGCGGCACAACATCTCCATCACTGTTCAGGGCGTCCAATTTCACCGCTGGCACGATATGGCGCGCCGTTCTCGGTTCTACGGCTGCATGACCTGGCGCACACTCAGCGGTGTGATGTCGGTCCACACCTTCTCGATGTGGTCAAGAGCATCGGGCTTCGATCCCCGGAAGCCCACGGCATTCCAGCCAGCCGGAATTTCCTGGTCTGCGGGCCAAATCGAGTACTGCTCCTCGTGGTTCATCACCACCTCGTAGACGACGTCCACCGCGTCATCGCCTTCACCGACGGACCGATCGACCGACATATCCCGAACCTCCTCATGTCGAGCCAAGAGGGGCGACCTGTGCCCCGCTACATCAAATGTTCTGCTCCAGGCATATCGCGCTCGCCGACCCGGCGGCGTGAGCGCGGCATGCTACCGCCCGTCTCCTGTCCGGCGGTCGCCACGCCCACGGTCATCGCGGACTCGGCGATCGGCAGTGGCAGCTCGTCGATCAGCGCGTCCGGCTGAGCGAGCGCGGCACCCAGCAGCGCGAGCAGGACGTCTCGCCAGTGCTTGGCCGACGTCTGGTCGAACCGGTCCGAGGCGTACTCGATCTCGCCAGCCAGCCCGGAGGCGTCCTGGCGCGTCGACCACGTGAGCGCGGTCTTGGCCGTCCGTGAGTGGACGAACTGTTCGACGATGTCGAGGCCTTCGATGCCGTCGAGACCGTCCAGTGGGGTGGATTGGAACGTGAACATCGCTTGAAACAGTGGGTTCTCGCCGGGCCGGGCGCTGCGCGCCACGCCGTCCACCGCGTCGGCGAACGGCAACTCCTGGTGGGTCAGCGCCTCAGCCAACGCTTCGTCGGCGCGGGCGATCACGTTCCGAAAGAGCATTCCTGCGGAGAAGCGCATCCGCAGCGCGACCGTGTTGACGAGGTAGCCGATCAGATCCTCGGTATCCGGTCGGTTGCGACACGCTACCGGCACGCCGACCACCACCTCGTCGCCACCGCTCGTACGGCGCAGGGTCATGCAGAAGGCCGCGAGCAGGACGACGAACGGGGTTGTGCCGCATCCGCGAGCGAGGCGCTCCACGGCGGCCGGGTCGAACGCATCGGACGGCAACTCGAGTGCGAAGCCCTCGCTCCCGACTCGCCCACTGGCTGGATGCCGAGAGCCGAGCTCGATAGCCGGTACGTCTCCGGCAAGCCGTGCGCGCCAGTACGCCCGCTGCTCGCCTGCTTCCTGGCCGTGCAGCCAGCGCTCCTGCCACGCGGAGTAGTCGGCGTACTGGGTGCGCACGTCCGGCAGAGATCGGCCGGCGTACAGCGCCGTGAGCTCGCGCCAGAACACTCCGAGCGACCACGCGTCGAACACCGCGTGGTGCACGTTGAGCAGCCACAGGCACTCCTGCTCGTCGAGGCGGAAACACGATGACCGCAGAAGCGGGCCGGCAGTCAGGTCGAACGGCTTCTCGGCCGCCTCCTGGGCACGCCGGGAGGCATCGCCGAGGTCGACGGCGGCGGTCACCTCGGTTTCTACCGGCTGGGCCGGCTGGACCCGCTGCCAGACTTTCCCGTCCCGTACCTCGAGCACGGTGCGTAATGCGTCGTGGCGGGCGACGATCGCGGTCAGTGCGGCGTCCAGGCGGCCGAGGTCGAGCGGACCCCGGATTCGGTAGCAGACCGGTATCGCGTAGAGCGGTGCGCCTCGATGCACCTGATCGAGGAACCACAGCGCCTGCTGGGCACGGGAGGCCGGATGGCGAGCGCCGTGGCCGGCCGTCGGCTCGATCGCCTCATACGCCCCGCCCCGGGCATGGGCTTGTCGCACCAGCGCGGCAATCCCGGCCACGTGCGGGGCCGACCGCAACTGCTCGAACGTCAAGGCAACGCCAGTCACCTCGGCCACCCGGTTGAGAACCTGCAGCGCGCGCAACGAATCGCCGCCGGCCGCGAAGAAGTCGTCGTGCCGGTGGCTCGGAGCGACGTCGAGCACGTCGCCAACCAGCAGCGCGATCACCCGCTCGAGCGTCGTCATCGCGTCCGTGTCGTCCGCTTCGCCTGTCCCGTCGGCTCGTATTGACTCGATCGGGGGAAGGGCGGAGCGGGCGATCTTGCCGTTCAACGGTGAGCGGGGGATGCGCTCAAGAAGCACGATTGCCCTGGGCACCATGGCTTCGGGCAGCCGAAGGGCAAGGTCAGCACGGATCGTCTCCTCGGATACGCCTGGCTCGGCCTCGACGTATGCGACCAGAGACGACCCGAAGGTTGGATCGTCGCGGACAACGACAACCGCGTCCTTGACGCCGGCGCTGCGGTGCAGAGCACTTTCCACTTGGCCGGGCTCGACCCGCTGCCCGCGAATCTTGACCTGGCGATCGGAACGTCCGAGGAAGACCAAGATCCCGTCGGGCATGCGGACGGCACGGTCGCCGGTGTGGTACATCCGCGCACCAGCGGCCCCTTGCGGGTCGGGCCGAAAGCGCTCGGCGGTCAACGCCGGAGAGGCGTGGTAGCCGCGGGCCAGTACCGGGCCACCTACCCAGAGATCACCGGGTTCGCCATCGGGCACCGGCCGCAGGTCGCTGTCGCGAATGGAGATCTCGGCCTGTGCGAATGGGCGGCCGATCGGTACCAGCGCGTAGCCGGAGGAATCGGAGGATTCTGAGCTGCCCAAGCCGTCGACGGCCGGATGGTGCAGGGCGACACTGATCGTGGTTTCGGTCGGACCATAGTCGGAGACCCAGTTGATCCGCTCCGCACCGGGAACCCGGTACCACGCGGCGAGCTTGTCGAGGAGAATCTTGTCGCCGCCGATGAACACGACGCGCAAGGAGGCCGGGAGGACGACCAGTCCGGCGGTCAGGTCATCCACCCACTGGTGCCAGAAGGCGCTGGGCAAGCTCACCATCGTCACCCCGAGCCGGTCGATCAGCTCGGTGAGTTCCCAGCTGGTGAACCGGCGCCCGGCGGGCATGACGACGGCCGCTCCCGCAGCCCACGCGGGCAGGATCTCTTCCAGCGCGGCATCGAAGGCGATTGGGGTGGACTGCAGCACCCGGTCCCGCGGTCCCAGCCCGAGCTGATCGCGCAGCGCCGGGCCGTGGTTGGTGAACGTCGTGTGCGTGACCGCGACCGGCTTCGGCCGGCCCGTCGAACCGGACGTGAACACGCAGTACGCGAGATTGGCCGGGTCGATGACGACCTCTGGCGCGGTCTTCGGCCGATCGGACAGGTCGAGTCCATCCAGATCGATCATCTCGACGTCCGAGGAACCGACCGCCACCGGTCCGTTCCGGACAAGCAGCCTGGCCCTGGCGTCGGCGAGCATCCCTTCGGCCACGTCGCGGGGCAGGGACGGATCGATCGGCACGTAGACCCCGCCGGCCTTCCAGGTGGCCAACATGGTGACCAACAGCATCGGCGACGGGTCCATGCTCACGCCGACAAGGCGTTCCGGCCCGACACCGTGGGCGACCAGCAGGCTCGCGAGTCGGTTCGCCGACTCGTCGAGTTCACGGTAGGTGAGGGTGCCACCGTCCCAGACGACGGCGACTGCTTCCGGTGTCCGCGAAGCCTGCGCGTCGACAACGCGGTGAGCCAGGCGTTCAGGCGTCATAGGTTCATCCGATCTTCGGGAGGCCATGGCTGCGCCCGTCACGTGTTCACGTGCTCGATGACAGATTCAATACGTCGAACGTGCTGGTCGCCCACCTTTCGATCTCGTCGCCCATTCCAACGAGAATCTTGCGCTGGCCCGTAAAAGGCCGCCGACCGTGGGCCACACGCATGTTGTCCAGCAACATGAGCATGCCCTCTCGCCACGTGTACTCCATCGTGTTGCGAGTGTAGGCGTCTCGAATCTCAGCAATCACCGCGTCGGGAATAACGCCGCCGTCCCCATAGTAGGTAGCAAACGGAATCCCTTCCTCGCCGAACTCGCTTTCCAGGTACTCCCGGTGGCGGGGCGCGAGCGACGACGGGTGCCAGAAGACAATGTGGTTGAACCAGAGCAGCGAGCCAGTGACCGGATGCCGGGCCACCGCGCGGCGAATCTGCCTCGTGCGCAGGGCGTCGTCGCCGAGCCACTCGACATCGATGTCGTTGGTACGGCAATACCGGTGCACCTCGTCCCGGGACTCGCAGGAGAACGCCTCCTGCCAACCTATGCCAAGCCCTGGGTGGTAATTGCGTACCAGCAGCCAATCCCGTTTCAGGAACTCCTCGATCAGCCCGCGGGGTAGGTCGTCGAAAACAGCCTGCACGTCAGTTAACGTGGTTTCGCCACCACTCTCCGGCACCTGCACACACCCAAAGAGAATTCGCCCCGGCCAGGCCAGTCGGTAAGAACTCTCGTTGTGCGGGGCAATGGACTGCGTGCCAGGCAGATCGGTGGCTGACCAGACGCCGCCCGCGAACTTGGTGCGCGGCGTCGAGGCCTCGATGTATTCAGCGGGCCGATGAATCAGCTGGTGATTGAAGAGGGTGAAACGCTCGACGTCGAGGTGGCCGACGTCGATCTGGATTGCACCGGCGGCCACGAGAAGCTCGCTGACCCGTTCGTCGGATACATCGAGGCCGGAACCGTTGGCCAGCAACGCATCCGTACCCAACTCCTCGAAGCGTGTCATCTCTGCCCTCATTCGGTATAGGTCCAGCACGGTAGGTCCAGCACGCCGTTGAGACGATCTCTTCAGCAGACCGATCGACCGGATCGATGCACGCTGCATGTCGTCCCCCCGGACCCACGATAACGGACCCCCGCCCGACGGACGGCCCGAATATCGTCGCTGCTTCCACAGAGCGCACGGTCATCGGCAGGTGTTGGCCCGGCACCAATGCCAGGAAGATGAGTCGTTCCAAGTCTCGGCCTGGGGATCCCACCGTGGTCACGTTGAGTGACGACTGCCCGGTTAGTAGCTGGGTTGGCGGTGGTGTGTTCGGCGTGGTGTGCCGTGCATGCGGTTCTCCCGCCAAGGCTTGCCCGCCCTGGGCGAGACGACGATTCCATAGGGTGGTCTTGTCAATGCCCGGTGCACCTTTGTTGCGGTACACCGCAACCCACGCCCGCCACACGACATCCCTGCGAAAGACCTTGTCTCATAACGCGTGGAACCGACGTCCGGGATCGGCCTTGGCCGCCCGGTACAGCGCATGTTGCAGGGCACGCACCGGATCCGAGGGAGAACTTCCCACGGCGGCGGGACTAGCCGAAACGGCACTCACCGGGCACCTCCACAGCAGCAGTACGCATCGATGAAGCAGCGGCCCTTCCCTCACCGGCGGTTATGTTGTTCGCGCGGCTCACCCAGCACTACGACCACCTCCGACACCCACCCGACCAGCACTCCACCTCCCGAGGTCATCGGTTATAGGACGCCACGCTCCGGCACCACCATCCGCAGGTTGCCGGGCCGGGGAGGGTCTCCCAGTTCCCGCCGCCACTGTCTGAACGTTCCGTGCCCCCATACGCCGGGGAGTTCCTCGCGGCTGCACTCCAGGAGCTACACCGCTTCCCTGGCCTTCACCCTGATCCGGAAGGGCTCGGCACTCCCTGCCGCCACCCTCACAGGCAGCTGAGTAACGACGCCACAGGCTTCGCTTCATGCTACGGACCGCTCAGTCGCTCCCCCTTCAAGGACCTTCGACACTGGGCTTCGACGCCAGACGTTTCCCTCCGACACCGCCAGTCCGCTACCGGGCCTCCTAGCAGTTACCCGGACCGGACTCACACCGGCAAGCGACAACAAGCTGACAACACAAGATCAACCACCTACACAGTCAACCTCCTGTCTGCTGGGCGCACCGAAAAGGCTCACTGGGCCCGGCACCCACGACGCCAGCGTGCCAAACCCGTGGCACGTGAAGAACGGATTCCGGCGGCGCTGCCGTATTGAAACGGATAGCATGGCCGCCGGACGGGGGCTACGAGCGGCAGCTTGAAGATGCGGTCCTCGACGCGAACACTTGATCTGATGTCTCGGGAGAGCGGCAGCCAATGAAGGTCTGGAAGAACAACCCCAAAGACGCGATCCTTGTGGGAATAAGCGTGGCGCAGTTTACCTTCGCCCTGACCTTGGCGAGTACCTGGGATATCACCTCAGTCCCGATCAGAATCGCGGGCGGGTTGCTACTTACCTTCATGATGGCCTACAATATTATTGTCGTGTCCCACCTCTTCACGCACGTACCGTGGTTCGTGAGTGCTCGACTCAACGCGGTGGTCTCGGTGGTCAACTCGATCAATATAGGCCAGTCAGTTCAGGCATACCAGTTCACCCACGTGCGGAACCACCACCGTTTCAACAACGACCGGCAGGGTGCAGACGGCTCCACCCGCGACTTCTCGTCCACCTACCGCAAGGGAAAGAACGGCCAGCATCAACTGTTGCTGCCGTATGCCCTTGGCGGCGCCGTGGACTCCATCGTCGATCGCATCAAGGATTTGACGTCGACGGTACGCCTGTGGACGGTCGGACATCACGAAGTAAAGCTGCGGTCTCTGGCCTCGCGCAAAGAGGACCGCAGGCGCCGCGAACTCCGACAGATCCA
This sequence comes from Pseudonocardiaceae bacterium, assembly GCA_050700355.1. Lineage (GTDB taxonomy): Bacteria > Actinomycetota > Actinomycetes > Mycobacteriales > Pseudonocardiaceae. The sequence goes on along the minus strand of JBOHHE010000215.1, from coordinate 7,310 downwards.
GGCCGATCGGGCCGCACACTGCCTTTCTCTCGTTGTCTTCGTGGTGATTTCGTGGCAGTGGACAGTATTCTGCTACCTACCCGCGTTCTTTTGTGCGTTGACCCTGGTGAACGTGCAGAATTACTACCGCCATTACGGCGCGAACCCGGAGCACCGCATGACGGATTCGGTGAGCCACTACGGCCGGCTATACAACCTCGTCACGTTCAACGACGGCTATCATCAGGAACACCACCTGAGCCCGGCATCGCACTGGTCGCAGATGCCCGCGGTCCACCGGCGTCAGCAAGCCCGCCTCGCGGCCAAGCCGCGCATCATCAGCCCGGTCCCCGCGATGGTCGGTTTCCTCGATCGGCGTCGGTCACTGCTGCACGAAGAACACGCTGAGCCCACGGTGTGAGACCGGCTTGGCGGATTCGCACAAGTGCGCCCAAGGAAGGAGCAGTTCCCCTGATCCCCCAGCAATGCAAGATCGAGCAGTTCTTCGGGCAGTGGGAGGTCAGAGTCGAGCACATTGCGTGCGCCTCCGACGTCGACGGGTACTCGATGCGCGAACTGCTGGAACTCGCCGACACCGAGACCCTAAGACTCTGGGATGGACTCGAACTCGGCTACACCGAGCCCACCGGGCACCCCCTCCTTCGCGAGGCGATTTCCGACCAATACACCAAGACGGGTGCCAGTGACGTCACGGTCTGTGGCGGAGGCGCGGCCGAGGCCCTGTTCCTGGTCACCAATGCCCTCCTCGGCCCCAGTGATCACGCGGTCGTCGTCTGGCCGGCCTTCGAATCATTGCATCGCATCGCTCCCGCGCTCGGCGCCACGATCACCCCGATTGCGCTCGACCCTGACCACGGCTGGCGGCTCGACCTCGACGCCGTCCGTCAGGCAATCCGGCCGACGACCCGCGCGCTGTTCGTCAACTTTCCCCACAATCCGACCGGTGCGCTACCGAGTCGGGTGGAGTTCGAGGCTCTCCTCACCCTCGCCGGCGATATGGGAGTAACCGTTGTGTCCGACGAGGTTTACCGCTACTTGGAGTACGACGACGACGCGACGCTCCCCGCAGCCTGCGATCTCGACGAGCGGGCCATCAGCGTGGGGGTGATGTCGAAGACCTACGCGCTAGCGGGCCTGCGTGTCGGCTGGATGGCCACTCGCAACCGCGCGGTGACGAGCGCGGCCCGAACGCTGAAGGACTACACTTCGGTCTGCGCCTCGGCACCGGCGGAGATCCTGTCCCTCATCGCCCTCCGGGCGCGAGATCAGCTGGTCGCTCGCAGTAGACGGATCATCCTCAACAACCTCGCACACGCCGAGTCGTTCTTCGGGCAGCATCCCGACGTTTTCGCCTGGGCGTCACCGGATGCCGGCTTGGTCGCCTTTCCCCGCCTGCTACTGCCCACTTCTGTCGACGCGTTCGTCAGCGACCTCGCACACGAGAAGAGCGTCCTCCTGTTACCGGGCAGCGTCTTCGATATGGACGACAGTCGCTTCCGCCTCGGCCTTGGCCGCACGTCGCTGCCTGTGGCCCTTGACCTTCTCGGCGACTTCGTCGTCTCCCTGGGCACTTCCTGAGGCTTCCCGAACGTCGTCGACGTTTCCATTGAACCACCCCCGGGTTCGGTGTCGAGCACTATCAGTGGGTCGACCACCGCGCCGACAGCGGCGCACGCTCACTAACCTCGCAGCAACGATCGGCTCCTCGCGCAGTGCCGTGGACGCCGAATTGGTACCGGAGAGCCTCAGCGCCCGGGTACTCCCTTTACCTGTCTTTCTCTTGTGCGCGAGCTACGCAGGTGCTGCGGCGACCATGCTCGCCACCGGCGTTTCTACGCTCACCGGTGCCGACCTCCGCGCCGTGTACGGCGAGCTGTCTTCGCCGCTGATCACTGTTCCGACGCTCGCCGTGGCCTTTCGCACTGTGCGCGTTCACGACCACTGTGCTGGCAAGGCGGCGGGTCTCGTTGCAGGCGTTTCTCGGCCTGGTCGTGGGGACGGTTGTGACGCACGTCGCGTTCCAGCGGTCGCAGTACCCGGTCAGCCCGGGCTGGATGCTCGCCGTCCCAGTGTGGACGCGCATTGCATCTCGATAGAGATCGTCTGCCGGAAGCAAGCTGCCTGCGGGCGAGGGTCACGTCGAAGATGCAGGCCGAGGAGGCGGCAATCGACCGTCGTAGAAGGATTTAAACAGTTGGTGATCAGGGTGGGCGTTGGAGACGGCTGCCGAGAATTTCGGCGGCTCGGCGGTCGGACTCGCCGACCCGACGGGTGGACGCCCACGTGGTCGGCGGTGTCGGACGGTGCGGCACTCGTGCGGGCCGTCGATCCGATGGTCCACCCGTGGTCGCCTGTCACATCGATCGCGATACCGGCGCAGCTCGGCGTAGAGCTCTTCGAGCACTCTGGCCGTAATCTTGCCGACTGGTTCGTCGCCGAACGTGGGATACAGATACAGCCACGTGTAGCTCTCGTAGCACTGTCGGGTCGTCTCCGCAATATCATGGATCCGCAGCCATGTCTGGGAAACCTGCGCGAGCGCCTCAATGAGCGTGCATCGCCGAGCCGTCAACGCCTCACCATCGCCCGGCTTGAGCTTGGTGTCAAGCACCTCCTGCACATCGTCGATGTCGCAGCATGTCATCCATTCGACGAGCTTGCTGCTATCCCTTGCGGAGTCGGGCGATTTAGGTAAAAAAGCATCCCCGGCGGCCATGGTCACCGTAGAGATCAAACCGTTCACCTGGTTGGAGACGCAATGCCAGTAGCGGCCCACGTCGAGTTGGATGAACCACTTCTAGCCACTCAAGTCCACCGTAATCTTTGAAACATCTGAGCGCACTCGGCAAGTATCTGAGCTGAAAACCGACGAAGTACGGAGTAACAGAATCCTCGATGTCACGCCCATGAAGGTGAACGGCATGCAGATCGACCCCGCGCGCCTCTAGGCTAGCCAGAGTCGCGTGCGCCGCACGTAGCAACGGGCTTTGGACACCCCAGCGTTCACTGACCTCGGAACTGATCCAAGGGTCTTCCACCTCGGCCTCTGCAAACCCGACTTGATCAACATTCAAAATACGACTGTCGATAAAATCGATTAGTTCTTCGCGCACAAACAGCGGCAGCCACTCTTCCAGCCCTTCGAAGCAAGAGAGCATCGCGTCTCGCGGAGCGCGTCTTGCACCCGGGTCTATCGGAATTGCGCGCACTCGTTCGAGAGTGACATCAACCGACTCACCTCGCGTCCAGAGCAACGTCATGGGCACATGGTCATGACCATGCTCCCGCTCGAACAGAATCGAGATCCCTCGTTTCCGGACGCCGCGATGCTTGACTCCACGTATCGGCGAACGTTCGTCGAGCGGGTGGTCACCAATCGTCCGGTGGCGTTCGTCTTCGCCGGGAGGAACCCTCCGTTCGAATCACCCGGCCGAGTAGCTGGCCTGCGCTATCTGATGTCGAAACGACCTGGTTGCTTGCTGGTGTACACAGAGCCGACCGTGGCCACTGACGCGTATGCACACGGCGCCTCGGGCGCCGCCGTCGGCATCAGCGGTGGGGTCCGTAAACCAAGACGCCCAGGGGACCCGGGCGGGGGGAACGCCAAGGGCTTTCTGCCGGGCCTCTTCCTCCGGGAGCTGTGGGAGCACCGCAGCCCCGACATCTACGCGGACTGGTTCGCGAACTCGCCCTCACCTACATGCACGACCTGCAACGGCCGTGTGCTGGACGTGTTCGACAACACCGACGCCGACAAACGCATCGTGCTCCGTCATAACGTGCACTCCTGGCTCACAGTGTTCGATGAACTTCGGACTCGAACCCGCACAGAACAACGCCAATGGTCAGCCGACGAGTGGGCGGCGGCGCTGGACGCACACCTGACGCTTCGGCCTGCGGGCACAGTGAAGGCGGATCGTGTGTTACGTCAGCTGGTAGAACTCGACGACCCGTTCGGTCGGCGTACTACCCCACAGGGGGCGCTGCGTTGAGCCAGCTGCGGTAGGCGCGCTCTCGAAAGCGCCACCCAGCTGCCTTGACGTAGCGCTGCCGCCACGGCGCTGGAGTCAGCACCTCTTCCACTCCTGTCTCGGTCTGTATCCATACCCCTACCCCGAGTAGATCGGCCTCCCAGGTCAGGCGGGGAAGATCTCGGCGCGGGTGGTTGAGTATGAGAACCCGCTGCGCAAAGGGCTCGAATGCGTTCGCTCTCCGCAATCCGCGACGCCACGAGGAGCTGCGGACGACCACCAGGGGCACAGTTGCGGGTGGCACCAACACGCGGCGCACACCGCGGGTTGACTGGTCGATAACTCCAAGTGGCGCCATCTGCAGCCGGTGGACGTCCTCGACGCTGAGATCATTCCACCGCACGCACTCGCCCAACGGCAACCCGAGCAGACAGTCAAGTAGCCCGAGACTTGTCACAGCGCCCAGACTGCTTGCGGCGCGCCGGTTGTGCTCCTGCTCGTCGACCTCGACCAGGGCGTCTCCTACCCCGCCAGCCACTTGCGCACCAGCGCACACAAACGCAATGCATGTCGAGTCATAGCGGGCTCTATGAATGAGATCGGGCAGCAACATCGGCTGGTCGGACACAAATCCAGTTTGCGCCAACTGGAGACCGATGTCTACGACGGCGCGCCTGGGTGACGCCAGTTGGAGTGGCTACTCTCCAACTATGGCTGACGACGCCCGAGCTGACGACGAGCTGCTTACTGCAGCCGGGCTCGCGCGGCTCACCAAAGTGTCGGCAACTTCGTTCAAGAACTGGACCCGACATGACCCAGCCCTCGCGACTGTCACGCTCCAAGATGGGAGCGTTCGGTTCAGGCTCCATGATGTGCTTGAGTTCTGTGTCGCAAATCCGCGCCTGCGAGCGACCGCGAGGGTGCAGCGAGCTCTGCGATTGCATACGGAACCAGCACCGAGCCACGCTGCGGGCAACGCCGAGTCCGCTCCAGAGATTGAATCCCTCAGGGCACTCGCCCGTGACCTCCGCAATGTAGCTCACCAGAATCTTCAAGCCCTCCTCGCCACAGCCCGCCATGCGGAGGAGACCGCGCGCTCTCATCGCGAACAGCTGGAGCAGCTCGCCGCGTCGATGGCCGCCTATGACGGCGCTCTGAGCCAGCTCACAGCGCCGTCCACAATGAACGATTGAGCGACTCCGACTCGGGTGACAGTGCAGGTCCCGGCTACGTCGGCCCAGGCCCGCGACCGGTGCCAGACCCACTGCGGGACACCAGTCGGCGGAGGCAGGGGATCCGGGATACCGGCCTCAACTGCAGCGACGTCACCCTCGGCGTCAGCGCGAACGGCGGTTTCATCCAGGGCGATTATCGCAGGCGGGCGCCGACGACGTGCTCGTTGATGGCGGTGGCCAGCTCCACGAGCTGGGTGAGGATTCGCTCCACGCCGTGCCGGAGCATCCGGTCCTCGGCCAACGACGGCTCCCCCGCCGCATCGACTCCGGCGAGGTCGTCAAGGAGCCCTCGCATGACCGAGAGCCTGACCTGGACGATCGATGGGGCGAGACGCCGTGGTGTCATGGGTGATCCGCCATCAGCGCCAGATCAAGGCGTCGCATCCATTCGGTGCCCAGCCGCTGCCCGCTGGCCCTCATCTGCTGCCGGGCGAACTCACCGGGCCGGTACTCGTACAACGGGTTGCCGGGTACCAGGGCATGCTGGCGTGCCACCGGCCCGGCCCGATCGACAGCGACTAGGTCCATGAGCGCGCAGATCACCTCGACCACATCAAGCCCGGTCCGTGCGCACGAACCGACCGCGACATCGAGACCGCGCGCGTCAGGCTGACCGCGCGACGCGCTGCCGAACATCACGACAAGCGAGAGACCATGCACCTCGGCCAGAGCCTCAAGACGGCCGTCGACCGCGGCGCAACGGAGTCGCCGCGCCGCATCAATGGGACTGACCGCCACGCCGCCGAGCATATCCGCTATCGCTCCTCGGCCAGGGTGACCGTGATGATCTTGCAGCTGATCGGTGCTGCGCGCGACAGAGGGATTCTCACTGCTCGTAGTCCGTTGTGGGTGATCAGGTCCCGAAGTAGGTGCAGGCGACCCAGTCGCGGTAATTCGGGTGACGGGCGCGGGTCTGGTTCTGTGCGGAGCGGAAAGCGCTCACCGGGGTATTGCCCTCGGCGAGGTGGGTGTATAGCTCGGCGAAGAAGGTCGCGGCCACCGTCGGTGCATCAATCAGGGCGGGGTGGCTCGGGACTGGCGGAGGACTTTGGTGATCACGCGGGGGGTGGCCAGCACGGTGGGTTTGCTAATCATGTTCTGTACCCGCAGGAAACGGGTCGCTACGTCCGGGTCGGTGGGGAGGAGATCCAGCAGGTGATTCAGGTACCAGCGAGTCAGACGCGCCGAGCGACCGGGGGGCGCCGGGTCCCAGAAGAGATCGCTGCTGGTGGCCAGGGTCCAGGGCAGGCGGATCAGGCTTCCCACGCGGCGTTGAAACCGGGGGGCCAGACCGGTCAGCGTGCGGGTGTCCTCGAGCATCTCGCCGAGCAGTTGCGCCTCCTGCGCGGCGATGGTCAGACCTTGACCGTAGAGCGGGTTGAAGACGCAGACCGCGTCGCCCATCGCGATCAGGCGCTGTGGCCAGTGGCGCAATCGGTGGTAGCAATTCCAGCGGTTGCTCATCCGGGCATAGCGGTAGGCCGGGGTCAGGGGGGTGCCTGCGGTGATGACAGCGGAGATTTCCGCCATGTCGAGGGAGGTGGCGTAGGCCAGGAAACCCGCTTCGTCCGTGGGGGGTACCTCACCGCCGGCTCCGATCAGGGTGACCAGCAAGCAGTCACCATCGGTCATGAACACGCCACCGCCACGGTTGATGTGGGGGGCGTACGTGATGCTGCCGACCCCGTACCAGTCGAAGGTGTGCCCGGCCGGCAACCGGTAGAACCGTGAGACGTAGGTCACCCGCCCGTCCACCTCGAGGAGTTCTGGACGCTCCCAGCCGGTTTCGGCCAGCCAACGGGAGAGGTTCGCGGCTTGGCCGCTGGCATCGACGACCAGGTCGGCACTGATCCTTTCGCGGAGGCCAGGTTCGCGGGAAGGGCCAGTTGGACCGGCGGTGTCGCGCCGGCGCCCGGCGACTCCGATGACCGTGCGGCCGGCCTCGTCCAGTTCCAGGCCATCGACCACGAATCCTGTGCGCAGCTCGACCCGGCGATCAGCCAGCACCCGGTGACGGATGACCCGCTCCAGCGTCGTCCGCCGCACGTTCTGGATCTCGATGCCCAGTGTGCAGACCGGTAACCGGCCACTGGGCAGTCGATAC
>JBOHHE010000214.1:0-7327 GCA_050700355.1 Pseudonocardiaceae bacterium | reverse complement strand
ACTCTGCGACGATCACCGTTGTCAATTCCTCGTCCCGCAGCGTCCGTGCCGCCGGCGGCCGGGAACGCGCATCGTAATAGCTGGACGGGGCGAATGCGCAACCCAGCTCAGCGAGCTGGACGCACATCGGCTCGACCCCGTACTTCTTCTTATGCTTATCGATAAACTCGACGATCAGCGCTGTGGGCGGTCGAGCTCCGCCGCGAAGAAAGCCGAGGCCGCCTTCAGGATCTCATTCGCCCGACGCAATTCCCGGATCTCGGCCTTCAGCTTCCGCAGCTCAGCCGACTCCTCGCTGGTCACTCCCGGGCGCTGCCCCGCATCCACCTGAGCCTTCCGGACCCAATTATGAACAGTCTGCGCGGAACCGACACCAAGCTTGGACGCCACAGACTCCATCGCCGCCCACTCCGATGAATACTCCGACCGGATCTCCGCGACCATCCGCACCGCACGCTCCCGCAGCTCCTTCGGGTAGTTACTCGACCGCCTCGACATGACCCCATCCTTCCCAAGAGACGGAGTCTCCGGCAAACCCGGGGCGGTTCATTTGGCCCCGGAGCACCAGCTGCGCAGATACTTGGGGGCGTAGCTGGGGTGCTGGTCGTAGAAGGCCTGAGAAGTCCTCGCGCCAGCGTAGGGCTCGTCCGGTGGCGAGTTGGGCTGAGGGGCGCAGCAGCCGTTGCAGCTCGCGGCGTTGTGCGGTGGACAGGTTCGCCCAGTTCTTCAGCCACAGCCAGCGGGTGTGGCGGAGTTCGGGGCGGGTGGTGACCTCGGCTGACCCCCACCAGCATCCGCAGCGCGGGGCGATTCACGCCGCAACGGCTGCATGTGGCTGATGGAACCAACGTCATCACAGCGCTTACCCACCTTCAACGCGTCGCCGGGACCAGCCAGCACGTGGAGTTGATCGCTGGCTGTCTGCGGGCGCTGAAAAGTGTTCCGCTTGTCGCGGCAACTCGCTGTGCTCGACGACCTGCTTGTCGGACACTCCGGCCAAGAACGGACCGCATCGTGACCGGGCGCGCCTCCACCAGCCGAGAAAGGTACGCCATTAGCCTCCCGAGGCATGGACAAGATCGCTATTATCGGCTGCGGCGGGTCGGGCAAGACTCACCTGGCCAACCAACTCGCCGCCCTTCTCAACCTTTCCTTGACTCACTTGGACGGCATCTACTACGACGCCGACTGGAACCCGCTGCCCCAAGAGCGATTCGCCACTCTCCAGCGCGATCTGGTGGCCCGGCCCCGGTGGCTCATCGAGGGCAACTACGCCAGCACCCTGCCGATCCGGCTGACCGCCGCCGACACCGTGATCTTCCTCGACCTGCCTGCGATCACCTGCCTGGCTGGCATCGCGCAGCGGCGGTGGCGCTACCGAGGCGGCCAGCACCTCAAGGACGGCGTCTACGACCGGATCACCTGGAACTTCGTCCGCTACATCTGGGGATACCGCAAAACCATGCGCCCCAGGGTCCGCCACCTCATGGCCGAACATGGCGACAACGCTCAGTTGATCACCTTGGCCAGCCGTCGGCAGACGGCCCGATTCATATCCCAGCTCCGGACGGAGATCTCCACCCGGACCTGACCTCATCGGTTAGGAAGAGGTGACCTTGTCCATATTTTCCTGCCGCGGTCGAGGTGCTCCGGGCCGTGTAGCGCCATGCCGCCTTCGCTCACCCGCCGAAGGGCTATCCAGTCGAGCAGTTCGGTTCCGATCAGGTGCATCGATCGACCTGTCGACGAAGGCACTTCCGGCAGAAATCACGTTCCTCGGTGGCCATGCTCGCAGCGAGAACCCCTACACCGCAGAGGGCGATGTAGCGGCCCTGGTGACGTGATTCGGCGATGCCGTGAAGGTCAATGAGATGCTCGATCAACGTCTGAGCGTCGACCATTGTCTGGACGAGGACTGCGTTGGTCACCGGCTTATCCTGCCTGGACCAGCATCGCTGTAGTTTCCTGCTTTGTCCCCGCACCTTGCCGAGGAGACACCCGCAGTCCGTGCCGGACCCGGAGACCTGTGGTCCCGGGTCGAGGCAGCCGAGCGCGGACAGCAAGACGAATAGCCGTCGCTGGCATTCCTGGTCTGCAGTGTTCGATATCCGGCATCGTCGTCTCCCTCGCCTGAGTTACGGTTGATCTGGCCGTGGTTCGCGTCGGCATCGGTGCGTAAGCAGCGTCGCGCCACTCGGCGGAGACCGGAAGAGGAGCGTTTTCTGAGAACCCTGAACTTTGCTTGCTATCGACGACTGAGCAAGTCGAACTTCGCTATGAGGTGGTGGGCATGGTTGTGGAAAAGATCGGCCAGGTCACCGAACTCCCCGTACTCGACCCGCTTGAGGTAACGCGCGATGACCAACAGTTGGGACCGTACGCCGTCGGGACTGTCCAGTACATCGGCGAACACATCGTGCCCCTGTTTCGCGGTGTCGCGGCCGGTGTTCGAACCGCCGCCGTAGACATTGGCCAGTTCGCCGTCCAGCCGGTCAGTTAGTTTGCGAGCGTCGGGATGGCCGAGGGAGGAGGTAATGAGGGGTCAGTGCGGGCGCAGTGGCGCTGGTCATGTAATCAGTTTCAGCCTGCGGTCCAATTCGGTGGAGAAGTCACGGACGTGCGGGTTGACTTTTCGGGCTCGTAGCTGATCTGCGACACGCCGCAGGCTCGCCCAGCAGAGCGGTGAGTTGACGTGGGGAAGTCGCTTCAGAGTAGTCCGCCCCACCTCGCACGCCTGCTCCAGTTCTCCGAGGCCAAGGTGTGCTGTTACCAGCGCTGTGCCGGAGAGTAACGCGTCACGCTGGTACGGATAGTCGGGTGCGGCGGTCGCTTCAGGGGTGAGCAGGGTGACTGCGTTGCTGAGATGACGTCGGCTGTCGCGGGAGCCGACCATCCCCAGATTGACCTGGTAGAAGCCGCAGGCATTGTCCACGAACTGCGGGTTGACGTAGTAAGCCCAGCGCGGCTGGTAACCGGTCGGATGCTCGGTCAGCTCACGAGCCAGGCCGTGTGCAGTGTGGAAGCGGTGGGCATCGCCGACGAGCGCGTAGCCGTAGGCGAGCCGGCTGGTGACCAGGGCCTGGACGGCGACGGGACTGCGGTGGGCCAGCTCCACCGCAGCAGTACCCAGACTGATCGCATCGGCCGCTTCCTCGCGGCTCGCGGCGTGGAAGGCCATCATGCTCAGCACGTTGGCGCCGAGGGCTTTGTCACTGGAGTTGTGGGCGGCCCGCAGCGCGGTCAGGTAGTAGCGCTGAGCCAGCCCGTGTCGTTCGGTGTCGGCGGCCATCCACCCGGCCAGCTGCCCGAGTTCGGCCCAGGCGACCAGCAGCCGTCGGGTGATCTGCCCGCCGTGCTCGGCGGTGTGCAGCAGCTGGGCCACGGCCTGGAACTGGGCGTTGACGTAAGTGAGCGCCGCGCCACCCCCACCCTGCTGGTCATCGAGCTGGCGCAGCCGAGGGATCGAGTCCTCCACCTGGGCGATCAAGGTAGCATCCACCTGCCCGCCGTTCAGAGCCGCAGCCAGGCGAGCGGGCTCGGTGTTCACCGCCTTCAAGGCGAGGTCGGTCAGGGCTGAGCCGCTGACCGCCAGGAACACGCGGCGATCCATCAGTCCTCCGAGCAGCCAGTCGTGTGCCAGGGCCAGCGTACCCGCCAGGGTCCACGGCATTTCCATTCCGGCGGTCGCGGGAACCAGAAATGACTCGTGTGCAGCGCACCCGGGCCACAGCTCGCTCACCGCGATGAGTCGTCCGCTGGCTTGGGAGAGCACGAACGCGGTCGCCTGACGGACCTCTTCCCGGCGGGGTCGATTGCCCTTGAGCCATTTGTACGGCGCTGTCGGGTGGACCGCGTCAGTGCCCAGTACTCGGCATATCTCTCGGGCCAGGCGCTCACCGCTCCAGGACAGGCAGGCCAGGAGTTCGCCCAGGATCTTGTTCGGGGTGTCAGCCGCCATCGCCTGCGTCCTTGCTGTCGTGAACGAATCTGTCGCCACGGAGAGTAGGCCGTAAATCACCAACAATGGCCGAAGTTCAGGGTTTTCAGGGAACACTCCTGTTTCTCAAACCTGCCCGGTGGCGCGACGGTGGTCACCGTTGAGCCAACCGCTTCCGGACTTCTCATAGGCTCGCATCAGGCTCCCGGCATTTCCGACTTGTGTCCGGGTTCGCGCCGGGCACGGCGCTGGCGTCGGCCCGCACCTATCGAAGGGAGTCCCACCATGACCACTTCCACCGGGTCCACGCTGTCTGCGGTCAACACGGCGAGGGCTTGTCAAGTTGACAAGCCCTCGCTCTCTGGCAGGTTGATCCGGGTGGCGTCGCTTATCATTTGTCGCACCACCCTGACTGGTGTCGAGATGGTGGCCCGACGCGGTCCTACGGCACGAGCTGGAGCAGTTCCGGGGCCGGCCGCCTCTCGGTCCTGATCGCCTGCCGCAGTGATCCCGCTGGTCTGCTGTGTCATGGAGCGCCGCCGAGGCCGTTTAGGACCGACTGCTGAGTGGCAGGCCTTCACCGAAGGGCGGAGGCTAGCGGTCGTGGAGGACCGTCGGCCGGGTGACGGGGACGACAGTGAGGAGGTCGTCGAGGCCTTTGAAGTCGTCGAGGTTGGTGGTGAAGAGGGGGAGATTCTCGGCGATGGCGATCGCGGCGATCATCAAGTCCGCTACCCGGCGTCGTGGCTTGCGACCTGAGCTGATGACAGCAGCGCAGACTCTGCCGTAGATGCGGGCTGCTTCGGCGTCGAAGGGGATGGGGTCGAACTCGTTCTCTGCGCGTTGGAGGACGTCCATGCGCCGGGCGCGCTCGGCGTGCTCGTCGTATTCGTCCTGCTCCTCGTTCCTGCGCACCTCGTGGGGGCCTGCCGAGAGTTCGGCCAGGGTGATGGCGCTGATCGCCATCTCGGCGGGGAGTTCTTCGGGGTCGACCCACTTGCGCAGGATCATGATATTCGTGTCGATCAGCCCCTGCTCGTACTCAACGGGCATACGGGTCGTCCGGTCCCTGCTCGGCGGTGGCGCCCTGGTCGGCCCTGAAGGCGTCCAGCAAGAGGTGGGGGGCCGTGCGTGACATGGCCGCGAACTCGCTGCGTGGGACGAATCGCCTGCGCCGGCGCAGCGGGACCAACTCGCCGATGCGGTGGCCGTCCCGGGTGACGGTGAAGGCCTGTCCGCCTTGGACGGCGTCCATGATCTCTTTGGACCTGGTGCGCAGGTCGCGTTGCGTGATCTCGGGCTGGGCTGTCATGCCGTCCACGATAGTTGCTGGTGCCATCAGGTGCTACTGAGTGGCACTCTGCCGAGGTCGATGTGGTGGAGCGACTCAAGTGCGCGTTCACGACCGTGCTGGGTCCGCGCCGCCCAGCCCGTCATCACCGCCTACCCCACCGGAACGGCCCACGAAACCCTGCCCACCGGCGTGGTCATCGACAAACACCACGTCCGCATGGTCATCACGCCCTGACCGGTCACCGCACCGGTGACCCGCACCTCCTGCTGACACCTCGACAGACCGACGTCTCACCTCAACAAGGCAGACGTCTCCTTCCGCTGGAGAGCGACCGGGAACAACTCGACAGTCAACCCTGGTTAGGGATGCGAGGACCGTCGCCGCGACCTGCCCAGCGGGGGAGCAGATCGGCGAGCGGGAGGTCGACGTCGAACGGCTCGGTGACCTTGAGGTGGTCGCTGGTCCCGATGACCCGGTACCGGTCTGCGTGGCCAATCTCATACGTGGTGACCATCGGGGGGTCAAGTTCGACTCGCCAGAGTGTATCGCCTCTCCCACCATGGCCAGGACGCTCAGCGCGTTCCGTGCCAGGGGTCACGCGCCACATCCGAGCCTGCTGGCCTGTAGAATTAACAGCTCACGTCGTCGCGATCTCGGGGAACCGCAGCTGCTGGCTTGTGTGAGAGGAGAAAGGCCGGAGATTCGACGGAGTCTTGGCGACGAGGTTTTCCTGGGTGTAATAATCCCGCAGTATCGGCCGATCTTCAGATATGGCTAAATGCCACGCTTCGCGGTCAACTCCTGGTAACGGCCATGCCTGCGGGGCGTGAACACTACCCGGCGCAGCCCCCCGGAGAAGTCCGGATCACGTACTTCGGTCAGCTCAGCGCTGATCAGCCGATCGAAGACCTCGGGCAGGTAGCACGGCACCGTCTGGCCCCAACGCACATATCCCGAGCCGTGTAGCGCCACCCCGCCTTCATACGCGCGCCGAAGACCGATCCAGTCGAGAAGTTCAGTACCGGTCAGGCGCATCGGTCGACCTGTCGACGAAGGCACTTTCGGCAGAAGCGATTCTCTTCGGTGGTCATGCTCGCTGCCAGTACTTCAATACCGCACAGTGCGGTATAACGCCCACGGGATCGGGCAGCGGCGATGATATCGAGGTCAATGAGATGCTCGATCAACGTCTGCGCATCGACCATCGTCTGGACGAGGACCGCCTTGGTCGCGTCAGTCACCGTGCCCCCTCGCCGCTCTGCCCGGTGACGCCCCGAGGGACTCGTTTATCACGCCGATGCCTAGGCATAGCTCTCCCGCTCTCTGCAGGCACTCATCGGGGCTTCCTTCCCCTGGGTGGATACCGGTCGGGCCCGCGTGCCCCACGGGATGGGGGAGCAACGCAGGCGCGACCGGCCGTACCCAGAGGGCCAATTCGGGTCGTCGAGCTTGGCGCTCGCGACCTGTTCGAACTGCTCAATAGGTACCCCTGAGTCAACGAGGCCCTTGAGCTCCCGCAAGCGCCGTCATGATCGCCAGTCATGGGTGGTGACGCTAGGGTCAGCTCGCCACACATCGGAAGAGGGTTGCGAAAAGTTGCGATCACTCGTTTGGTGACCCCCTGCGATACAGGCGTTGGACTGCCGAAACGGGCACAAGTGCCTGTGCAACACGAACACCTTCGTCTACCTGCCGCCCAGGTAGGCACCTCTTGACCCGTCACGAACATAGAGTGATGATGAGCCAGAGCTACGCAACTGTTCGCAACTACACAGACAGGTGGTTGACCATGCGTCTAACGTTCATTGGTAAGGATCCGGATTCAAATCTGACCGGTTCGCCTACGCTATATCGTAGAGATCGGAACTCGTGGGTGGTGGGATGGCTCGTCACTGATCCGGAAGCACTCGCCCAGATGAACATACCCGAGGGTGAGGGGTGTGTGGAGATTCCGGACAGGATGATTCACTTTTTCGGGCAGGGGCATTGTGGCGTCGATAACCGATGACGATTTCGGTCGTCTACTGTGCGAATTTGAGCGGGAATCTATTCACCTAGAAACCCGGGATGCGTATGGGACGGCGGTCGAACTTCCC
>JBOHHE010000213.1:0-2878 GCA_050700355.1 Pseudonocardiaceae bacterium | reverse complement strand
GTCACACACCTCACGGTCGGTCTGGGTCTCCCGAACGACGAAGCGCATTTTGCCGTTCAGGATCACGATGGACTCCGCCTCGTCGTTGTCGTGGCCTTCCCAGGGAAATTCCTCGTCTTCCTGGGAGGCGCACAGCAGGAGTGGTCCGACGTGGCCGACGACGTGAACCGTCCACAGCGACTCGAGCTTGGCCAGGTGCTCGCGGAGGTTGAAGAGCCGGAAACGCCAAGCCTGCTCGGCGTCGTCGATGTGCAACTTTCCGTGTTTCACTTCCAAGTGTCGCCAACGTGGGTTCGCCGGTGCCGGGATATTATCGAAAATCAGACGGGTTGGAAAGTCTCGATTGTTCACCGTTGCTCCTCGCGGTCGTCTCTCCGGGCTCCAGCTCATCGGTCGACGATGTAGTGCTCCGAGAATTCTCCGGGTAAGGGCAACCTTCCCGCCGACGACAGGTGTCCATTGGTCACGTGCGGAGCAGCCAGATTGGCCACCCAGCGACAGAAGTCAGCTGCCTCTCCCATGGGGAACCGTTCGGCGTAAGGAACGCGGGTCGAATCGGCATGGAACTGTGCAAAGCCGAACTCCCATTGACGGCCGGCGTCCACCTCGGCGATGGTGAAGTCACCCTCCATGCGGAAAGCATCGAAACCGCGCAGCCAGTCGAGCATGCGTACGAATCCACGGTAAACCTGGGATGTTCGAATCTCGGCTGTGCCATGTGGATACTCGATAGTTGTTGTCCGTGGCCCGACCTCGAAGGTAATCGACCCTATACGGCACCTGTTGGGGTTCATCTGGCGCTCCTTGGTAGCGCACGCATGGCGGCTCGTTCACTCGGAGTCTGAGATACTCCGGGTTTGGAAGTGAAGACACAGCGCCGGACCTTCTGTCTCGGAGCTGATTCGGTAGTCCAGCACCCGGGGAAGGAGTAGTACTTCCCCGTCGATGGCCACGGCCGTCGCCACCTGTGTTTTCCCTTCCCGAAACTGGGCGGTCACCGTACCCAGCACCACGAGCAGCAACTCATCGTCATCTTCTGCGGTTTTCCAGCCTCCCTCACCGTCAATCTTCACTAGATTCACGCAATGGGTTGGATAGCCCACCACCTCCACCGGTTCGAATGCGCGCAGTGAATCCAGCGAGTCGTACATATTAAAAAATTTTGTTCGATCTGCATAGTCGGGGATTTTGAACTCGATGGTGCCGCGGGGTGGTGCCAGCTGCCCAGTCACTCGATTCACATCCATTCGCTTGTTCGGCTGATGATACTCTCGTGTGGTGCCCGCACATCCGGATATCCGATAGTCACTGTCAATAGTTCGGTAGTGGGGATGTGGCTGAATTCAAATTCTGATGCGCCAATCGTACACCTTGCCGTTCGCGCAGACGATGTTCATAACGGAATCGGTGAGTCTCTCCTGGATGATCCAGGCAGGCACGATCTGCTGACCCCGACGTCACGACCCGAGGTATCGATGATCTTGCGGTCGGGCTGTGAGGTGTTCCGAGGTTCCCTCACCTGCGTGAGCTGGACGAGTGGCGCACTACCGAATCCACGGTGGAACTTGGTCGTTCTTGTAAGTACGCGGTACCTGGAGGAGGGGTCCCATCAATCAGGTCCAGAGCAGGGGCGCGCTGGGGCGCCGCCGGTTCCTCACGTACCTGGTCGCGGCGCCGACGTTGACCATCGCGGCCCGCTGGGGGCTCGACGGGCTCAGCCCGGCGCAGGCGGACGCATTGCCGGGCCCGACACCCTCGGACTTCTACGACCTTGGTGACGCGCTGAAAGCGGCCGCCGACCCGACCTCGGACATGCTTCGCCTGGAGGTCCAGGAGAACGGCCGCATCGTGCTGGAGCTGCCGCGTGCCGAGGTCGGGCAGGGAATCACGACCGCGATGGCGATGCTGGTGGCCGAGGAGATCGGTGCCGAGCTTTCCGACGTCGACGTGGTGCTGGCCGACGCCCGCCCGGAGCTGAGGTTCAACCAGCTCACCGGTGCCTCGGTGTCGACCCGTGAGCTGTTCGGCCCGGTGCGGCTGACCGCCTCCGAGGCTCGTCTGCGGCTGCTGCGGACCTATGCCGAGGAATTCGGCTACCGGGCCGACAAGCTCAAAGTCCGTAACGGCGCGGTGATCGCCCCGGACGGCAGGTCGGCCACGTTCGGTTCGCTGACCCGGGCCGCCGCGCAGCTGGGCGAGCCGACGATCGGCCCGTCGCCCAAGCCGTTCGACGAGTACACCCTGGTCGGCAGGCCGACCACCCGGATGGATCAGCGCAACCACATCACCGGCAGAACTAGATTCTGCTGGGACCTGGACGTGCCGAGCGCGAAGCCGGCCATCGTGGCCCGGGCGCCGCAGGTGGGCGGCACCGTCGAGGACTTCCGCGCCGACGCCCTGCGCGCGATGTCCGGGGTCATCGACGTGGCCCGGATCCCGGCCGGCATCGCGATCGTGGCCGAGACGTTCGGTCAGGCGCTGGCCGCCCAGCAGGCGATCGAGGCGACGTACGGTAAGGGCCCGGTCGACGGGCTGTCCGATTCCGACCTCCGCACGAGGTTGCGGGCGGTCGCCCCGCCGCTGACCGCGCCGAAGCTGGGCCAGGGACAACTCGACGGCGAGTTCGACTGGGCATTCGTCAACCACGCACCACTGGAGCCCAACAGCGCGGTCGCCGATGTGCGGGGGGACAGCGCCGAGATCTGGTCCGAGCTCAAGTCACCGATCATCGCGCAGAGCGCCATCGCCGAGGCAGTCGGCCTGCCTGTGGCGAAGGTGACGGTGCACGTGGTGCGCGGCGGCGGCTCGTTCGGCCGGCGGCTGTTCTTCGACGGGGCGCTGGAGGCCGCGCAGATCTCGAAGGCGCTGCGCCGCCCGG
>JBOHHE010000212.1:0-3764 GCA_050700355.1 Pseudonocardiaceae bacterium | reverse complement strand
ACGTCTTCGCCGGTCCCCTGGCCGATGATCTCCGGCTGGCCCGGCCGCAGGCCACCGACGACGAGCTCCGTGTCGCACTAGACCAGGTCGGCGCACTGGACTGGGCGCAGGCGTTGCCGGACGGGTTGGCCACTGTGGTCGGTGATGGTGCGCACCGGCTCACCGTGACGCAGGCGCAGCAGCTCGCCCTGGCCCGGTTGATCCTCGCCGACCCGCCGATCGCCATCCTGGACGAGGCCACCGCGGAGGCCGGCAGCGCTGGGGCCCGTGTCCTGGAGGCCGCGGCCGTGCGCGCGCTGTCGGGACGGACCGGACTCGTCGTCGCCCACCGCCTCACCCAGGCGGCCACCGCCGATCGCGTCGTCGTACTGGAAGCCGGACAGGTGGTGGAGACCGGCACCCACGCCGAACTCGTCGCCGCTGCTGGTCGCTACGCCGCGCTGTGGGAGGCCTGGTCGGACACTCGCCGCTATCCCGATGGCTAAGGTGAGCCTTGCTTAAGTCGCGGCATCCCTTCACACTGGATCGAGACTTCTGGAGGGAGGGAGGTGCAACGCGGTGAGCACGGGCGCGGGGCTGGTCGTCGCGGTTTTCCTGGCCGCGGCGGTGGAGTTCATCGAGGCGTTCACCATCGTGCTGGCGATCGGGGTGTCGAGGGGCTGGCGGGCGGCCGTTGCCGGCACCGTTGCGGCCTTAATGGTGCTAGCGATCGCCACCGCGGCGGTGGGACCAGCGCTGGTGCGCTGGGTACCGGAGACAGCGCTGCAGCTCGTGGTCGGTGTGCTGCTGCTGGTGTTCGGTGCGCAATGGCTGCGTAAGGCCGTGCTGCGCTCGGCAGGTCTGAAAGCCAAACACGATGAGGATGCCACGTTCCGCGCCGAACGAGTGGCCGCCGAGTCGGCCGTGTCGGGCCGGCGGTTCGGAATGGACGGGTTCGGTTTCGTCGTCGCCTTCAAGGGCGTGCTGCTGGAGGGACTGGAAGTCGTGGTGATCGTCGTGTTGCTGGGCGCCAGCGCCGGGCAGCTCGGCCTGGCCACAGCGGCCGCAGGCGCCGCACTGGTCGCCGTGCTGGCCCTGGGTGTGATCACTTACCGGCCACTGTCCCGGATACCGGAGAACACGCTCGCCTTCGGCGTGGGGCTGCTGTTGATCACATTCGGAACGTTCTGGGCGGTCGAAGGCCTCGGCGTGTTCGCCCCGTCCGGCACGCTGACCTGGCCCGGTGGAGATCTCGCCCTGCTGGCGCTACTGGCGGTGTGGACCGCCGGTGCGCTCGCCTCGGTACAGGTGTTGCGAACCCGACTGGTGGTGACTTGATGAAGCGGGCACTGGCGGGGGTGGGCCGATTCGTCTGGGATTTCCTGGTGGGCGACGACTGGCGGATCGCCGCGGTCATCGCCGCTGTCCTCGTCTTGGGCGCGTTCGTAGCAATGACCGGTGCAGTACCGGGAGCCGTGCTCGCTCCGGTGATTGGCGCCGCACTGGTCGCTGGCACGTTGCTGACATTGCTCGTCGACTCGCCATCGAACCGCAGACGCTGAGCCGGATCGCAAAGGAGAGCTCTCGTGGACTTCAGCCTTTTCTACTTCGCCGACGACGGTAGTGCGAGTATCGACCGGTACCGGCTGCTGATCGAGGGTGCACGATTCGCGGATTCGCACGGGTTCTCGGCTGTCTGGACTCCTGAACGGCATTTTCATGCTTTTGGCGGTCACTACCCGAACCCAGCCGTGACCGGAGCCGCAGTGGCTGCGGCGACCGAGCGGATCGCCATCAGGGCGGGCAGCGTGGTGGCTCCCCTGCACCACCCCGTGCGGATCGCCGAGGAATGGGCAGTGGTGGACAACCTGTCCGGTGGCCGGATAGGAATCGCCTTTGCCTCCGGCTGGCATGCGGTGGATTTTGCGCTGCGGCCGGAAAACTATGCTGACCGCAGGGGCGTGCTGACCGACACCATCGAGACGGTGCAGCGGCTGTGGCGCGGCGAGAGCGTGGAGCTGGCCGATGCCACGGGCACCCCGGTCCAGGTACGGGTCTATCCTGTGCCGGTTCAACCGGACGTGCCCATCTGGCTGACCAGTATGGGCAGTCCGGCCACCTTCCGGCACGCCGGTGAGCTGGGTGCTGGCGTGCTCACCCACCTGATGGGGCAGGATCTGGACGATCTGGCAAAGAAGATCTCCATGTACCGGCAAGGCTTCCAGGCGCGAAACACATCGGGTGGTAACGGCCATATCGTGCTGATGCTGCACACCTTCCTCGGTGCGGACCGTGAGGAGGTCCGGGAGATCGTCCGCAAGCCGTTCAGCGATTACCTGCGCAGCTCGCTCGGTCTCATCACCCGTGCGTCGGGCGACGTGCTCCCGGACATCAAGCCTGAGGATATAGACCCTGCGGACCTGGAGTTTCTGGTGGAGCGAGCTTTCGACCGATACTTCGAAACGGGGGGCCTGTTCGGCACGGTCGAAGACGGGATGCGCATGCTGGCACGACTGGCTGAGGTAGGCGTGGACGAAGTCGCGTGTCTTATCGATTTCGTCGGCGATACCTATGCCGTACTCGGCAGCCTCGATTACCTTGAGAAGCTGCGCGCAGCTTCACTCGGCACGGCCCAGGACGCGTAGAGCTGACCGGTTGACTGCTCGCTGTCGTTGAACATCTGATCCAACCGTTTCATGCTGGCTACCTTCCGGGCCGTAAGTACGAGGACCTGGCTTACCCGGCATGCGCTGGTGAGCGGTGTCGGTACGATTCGACCGACCGCACCACTCTCAAGGGACTCCGCTGACGTTGCGTTGAGTACCTTCAGCCCGCTCCGGATGTAGCCCGGCAATCTCGGAGATCGACAGGCTGGATTCGCGTGCTCGTATCACCTGGCTTACGGACCAGCTAGCCACGGCATTCGATTCACTGACGTGAGCAACATGTTTGTTCGCTGTGCTCACCAGCGGTCAAGTGGTGGTTGCGAGCAAGATAGGTTAGGCTAACATGAGTGTGTGAAAAATTCACATGATCTGATGGGATCAGGTTAAGTTGATCTGGAGGTGGTGGGATCGAGAGTGACTACACCTCTCTCGGTTCAAGCCGAACGAATTGTGCGGTTTTCATGAGACACTCTTGCATCTGAGAGCCGGGCTCAACCTGGACGGCGGGAGAACACCGACCTCACCGTACTCGCCACCGGAGTATATGTGGACGGGAGTTCGTAGAATACGTCTTCGAACTGGGGGGTGGACGTGCGAACTATTTTCGTTCGTACTCTGCGACCAGAGCGATCGCGAAGCAATCTGGATCCCTCGACCGCTGTGTCCATACAGCGGCCACCCAGGGTCGGGTTCTGCTGATCAAACGGACGAAAGTCGATCCGCATCGGAGGTGCGTGGCACTTTTCATCCCACTTCTCAATCTTGGAGTATGTGAACTATGATTAACCCTAACTTATCCGATGTGATTGGTTTTTGGACTCTGCCGATCGAGGACAGGGCAGCGGCATTTGCGGAATTGCGCGCCAGTGATATCATACCATTTTTTGCGGAGCCCGAACTGGGGTTTGGCGCGGATGGTCCGGGGTACTACGCGTTGACTAGGTGGGATGAGGGCGTGTCATGACAACTGTGTAAGCCACGGATAGGGCAAGATCAGCCGTTGTTGATCTCCACGCGGCTGGGAAAGGAACTATCCGTGAGTCATGACACCGGCATTGACGATCATGCGGCCGAGGCATCGGCGCGCTTGGCGGAAGTGTGTGATGCCTCGATGATTGA
>JBOHHE010000211.1:0-16217 GCA_050700355.1 Pseudonocardiaceae bacterium | reverse complement strand
CCCCCGCCGACGGCACGGTGAGCAGCGTCGCGCCCGCGCCGGCACCCGCCGAGCTGGGGCTGGACAGCGAGCCGCGGCCCAGGGTCAGCGTGTTCCTCTCCGTGTTCGACGTGCATGTGCAGCGAATCCCCGTGGACGGCGAGGTCCGCCGGATCGCTTATCGGCCGGGCCGGTTCCTGTCCGCCGACCTGGACAAAGCCAGCGAGGTCAACGAGCGCAACAGCATGCTGCTGCGCTCGACAGCCGGGCATGACGTCGCCGTGGTGCAGATCGCCGGGCTGGTCGCGCGCCGGATCGTCTGCTCGGTGCGGCCCGACGAGAAGCTGCGGGCCGGACACACCTATGGGCTGATCCGCTTCGGGTCCCGGGTGGACCTCTACCTCCCGCCCAGCAGCGAGATCTTGGTCCGTCCCGGGCAGCACACGGTCGGCGGCGAGACTCCACTGGCCCGACTTCCCGCTGCCGCGGGAGGGCTGGCCCGGCTTCCCGCCGTCGCGGGAGGGCCGGATCGGCCCCCCGCGTCGGCAGAGGGCTGAGCGGTGCCCAGCGCCAGCGTCCGCCTGCTCCCCAACGCGATCACCGTACTGGCCCTGTGCTCGGGCCTGTCCGCGCTGAAGTTCGCCTTGGACACCAATTACGCGGGCGCGCTCGCCGCCATCACGCTCGCCGCCCTGCTGGACTCCCTGGACGGCCGGCTGGCCCGGTTACTGGACGCCACCTCCCGGATCGGCGCCGAACTGGACTCCCTGGCCGATGCCATCTCGTTCGGCGTGGCGCCCGCCGTCGTGCTGTTCATCTGGGGACTGCGTGACACCAACATCGGATGGCCGGTGGCGCTGGTGTTCGCCGTCTGCGCGGTGTTGCGCCTGGCCCGGTTCAACACGCTGCTCGACGACGTCGAAGAGTTGCCATTCGCCAAGGAGTTCTTCGTCGGCATACCGTCCCCGGCGGCTGCGCTGCTCGCCTTGCTCCCGCTGACCGTCTCGCTCCAGTTCGGGCCCGGTTGGTGGTCGTCGGAGATCGCTGTGACGATGTGGACGGTCGCGGTTGCCTTGATGATGGTGAGCCGGGTGCCGACCCTGTCCGCCAAAACGATGCGGGTTCCGGCCAAAGCCGTGGCACCGCTGCTGGTGCTGATCGCCGGGCTGGCCGCCGCAGTGATCACCTTTCCATTCGCGATGCTGGGCCTGGCGATGCTCGTCTATCTGGCGCACGTGCCTTACGCGAGCTACCGCTACCGCTGGCTGGCGCGGCACCCCTCGGCCTGGGAGGTACCGTCCCGCCAGCGCCGCGCCATCCGCCGCACCGCACGCACCGTGCGCCGGCTGGGCCTGCGCCCTCCCCTGCGCCGCCGAGTGGCCGGCGCCGCCGCCCGCGCCGGTGCCGCCGTCCGTCGTCGCCGAAACGGCGAACCCGCCCCCGGCACCCGCCGCATAGGCCTCCGCCGCCGCCCCTAATCCCGCGTGTCCGCCCCTAATGCCCGGTGTGTCCGCCCCTAATGCCCGGTGTGTCCGGCTCCCATGCCCGGTGTGTCCGTCGTCGATGCACGAGGCCTTCCCGAAACTCATGGGCTGAGGCCAATTCATGCCACGCGAAGGGCACATTGTTGACCGACGCTTGACCAGCGAATGACAGCATTCGTACCGCCAGGGGGCTCGGGTAATGATTCCGTTACAACATCAGCCTCTTCGCAATATGCCGGTGTTCCGGATGCAACGGATCGGAAACACTCATCCTCTGTACTGTGAGTACGACACTCCCAGAATACCTGGAATAGGCACGCTTGAGCCGCCCAGCTTAACGCCAAGGAGGAAATTCGAACCATGACCCTGACCGCGCAGGTCTCGACAGAGTACGGCGACTTGGAAGGTTTGCCGTACTCAGTGGTGATCGTCGGCGGCGGGCAGGCGGGACTGTCCATGAGCTACTGCCTCACTCAACGCGGCGTTGATCACGTCGTGCTGGAGCGTGACCGAATCGGGAACGAGTGGCGCAGCCGCCGCTGGGATTCATTCTGTCTGGTGACGCCGAACTGGCAGTGTCAGCTACCGGGATTTCCCTACGCTGGAAATGATCCGGATGGGTTCATGGCACGCGACGAGATCGTCCACTATATCGAGGAATATTCACGATCCTTCCGCCCACCGGTCATCGATGGTGTCGCGGCCACCCGGCTGCGCCGGAACCGGAAGGGCCGATATCTGGTCGGCACCAGCCGTGGCGAGCTGATGGCCGATCAGGTCGTGCTGGCCACCGGGCCGTACCAGGTACCCCTGATTCCCCGGCTAACCGATCGGCTACCAGACGACCTGACGCAGATCCACTCCTCGCGCTACCGCAGTGCCGCTCAGCTTCCACCGGGCGAGGTGCTGGTGGTGGGCACCGGCCAGTCCGGCTGCCAGATCGCCGAGGACCTGCACCTGGCAGGCAGACGGGTACACCTCGCGGTGGGCAGTGCACCCCGAGTGGCCAGATTTTACCGAGGTCGCGACGTGGTGGCCTGGCTGACGGACCTCGGCTACTACCGCAAGGCGGTCAGTGAATTCGCTGACGCGGACACGGTGCGCTTCCGGGCGAACCATTACGTCACCGGGCGCGACGGCGGGCGCGACATCGACCTGCGTGCCTTCGCGCGGCAGGAAATGCGGCTCTATGGACGCCTGGCCGGGGTGGCAGGCACCACGCTGCGGTTCGCTCCAGACCTGCCGCACAACCTGGACAACGCCGACGCGGTGGCCGACAGCATCAAGGACTCCATCGACCGCTACATCGATACCCACCGCATTTCCGCACCACAGGAACCGCGCTACACCCCGGTGTGGACTCCCGAGCAGAAGACCGAACCCACCCATCTGAATCTTGATGACACCGGTGTCACCTCTGTGGTCTGGAGCACCGGTTTCGGTCGGGACGACCGATGGATCGAGGTTCCGGTATTCGACGGGCGCGGATACCCGACCCATGATCGGGGTGTCACAAGCAGTCCTGGCCTGTACTTCCTCGGCCTGCCCTGGCAGCACACCTGGGGCTCCGGCCGGCTCTCCGGGGTCGCTGACGACGCCGCATATCTGGCCGAGCGCATCGTCACCGGCGCGGCCCGAATCAAGGCGGCCCAGCCCGATGCGACCCAGCCCGATCACCTGTTCCGATGGATCGCAGGCACCTCGACCAGCACCTATCCCCGGGACGACGACTGGGTCGCCCCTCGAACAGTGGCGTGACGCTATGACCAAGGATCGCGTGTGTGACGCGCACCGCCATCTGGGAGTGCTGCCGGCATTCCCGTTCTACGGCGGACCTGCCGTGAACCCCGATACAACCGCCAGGGCCACCATTTCCCAGCTGATCACGGATCTGAACAACGAGGGAACAGACCGCGCACTGGTCATTCCGAACTACGGCGTTCCCGATCCGGACGTCGCATTCTCGTTCAACGATATGGTCGTCGAAGCGGCCGGCACCGACGACCGGATCAGGGCGGCACTGTGGGTCTCGGCCAAGCCGACCGACGCGGACCGCACGGCGAAGGCGCTGGCGCTCGCCGGTGAGCCCGGGGTGCGGGCGCTGAAGCTGAGCTTCCTGCTCGGTGGCCGGGTGACCGAGCAGGCATGTGCTCCGCAACTTGATGAAATCTTCGACGTCGCCCGGCGCCACGATCTCGTGGTGCACGTGCACACCTCCCCCGGTGGGAACTCGGACATCGACGAGGTGGGTGGCCTCGTCGATGTCTACGGCGACTCGGTGGCGATCCACCTGGTGCACTTCGGAGGTGGAATGAGTGGCCATATCAAGTTGGCGGGCTCACGATTCTTCGATTGGGTGGCCGCGGGAAAGCGGGTCTACACCGACCTGTCCTGGTCCATCGGATTCGCCCCGACCTGGCTGTTCCGCGAGATCGAACGGCGCGGGCTGGGTCACGATCGGGTGCTGTTCGCCAGCGATCAGCCGTGGGGGGATTTCGCCGGAGAACTGGCGAAGCTGCGGGCGGCCATCCGCGACAGCGAGCTAGCCGAGTGGGTATTCCGCGACACATTCGAACTGCTCTACGAGTAATCCCCGAGAGAACAAAGTGAACCGTTGAGGAGGAGTCACATGCCCGAACTGACCGACATCGAGAAGCAGAGCCTCGATGAGATCCCGCACCCGTCGTTACCCGAAGGGTCGAGCATCTATGGTGGGACCAAGGTCTTCCCGGATTATCAGGCCGAAAACGGTGAGGTGTATTTCACGCTCGTGCACGGAATCGCACACGAGTCCTCAGTGAGCTTCGTGGCGATCCTGCAGGCCACTCGCGCGCTGCGGAAGGGCTTCGAATCGGCGATCTACTTCTACGGCCCGGGGTCACTGAACTGCCTGGCCACCCGCGGCTTCCCCACCACGGGAAACTCGGCATTTCCCGGCGAGCACAATATCAACGACTCGCTGAAGACGTTCCTCAAGGAGGGCGGCAAGGTGTATTGCTGCCGCTTTGGCCTGTCGTTGCACGGCGCCCGCGAGGAGGACCTGCTCGAGGATGTCATCCCGACTCATCCCCTCGACGTGCAGGACGCATTGATCCACTACGCCCGCAAGGGCGCAATCATCAATTCCACCTATATGTTCTAGGAGGCGGCAGTGCGCGTTGGCACCGACACCACACCCGAGAGGTTGTCGACTCGGATCGACATCGCCCTGCAGGGCGTGCGGATGGACGCGCCGGTCCACCGTCCGGACGGGGCCGGCCCCAGCGATGACGGTCATGTGCTCGTCAACGGTGCCAATGCGGCATTGCCACGCAACCCCGCCAGCCCCTACCGGTACCACGACGGCCGGATCTTCCTCGGTGAGCGGGACACCGGGCTGTCCCTCCACCTCGTGGCCCGACCCCGGTTCTACGATCTGGTCACCGCCGACGGTGTGCCGTACGAGCAGATCGCCCGCCTGCATGGCGCCGACGTGCTGGCCACCACGGTGGTGCAGACCTGCATCCGCTACGGCGAGGACCAACGCTGCCGGTTCTGCACCATCGAGGAGTCGCTGCGATCCGGCGCCACGATCGCCGCCAAGACCCCCGCCCAGCTGGCCGAGGTGGCGCAGGCCGCGACCCGGCTGGACGGGATCAAGCAGATGGTGATGACCACCGGCACCACAGCCGGACCCGATCGAGGGGCCCGCAACCTCATCCGCTGCGTGCGGGCGGTACTGGAGGCGGTTCCCGGGTTGCCGATCCAGGTGCAGATCGAGCCGCCCGGAGATCTCACCGTCCTCACCGACCTGCGAGCGGCGGGAGCGACCGCGATCGGGATCCACGTCGAATCGCTCGACGACGAGGTGCGACGGCGCTGGATGCCGGGCAAGGGATCGGTGCCGATGGTCGAGTACGAAGTGGCCTGGGATGAGGCGGTGCGGGTGTTCGGCCGCAATCGAGTATCCACCTATCTCCTGGTGGGGCTCGGCGAGAACCCCGATGAGCTGATCGCGGGTGCACGACGGTTGATCGAGCGGGGGGTTTACCCGTTCGTGGTGCCGCTGCGTCCGATGGCAGGCACCCTCGCCCGCCGGGACGGCATCGGCGCGCCGTCGGCCGGGCTGGTCCGCTACGTCACCGAACGGGTCGCCGCCGCACTGCTCGAGGCCGGCATGATCGGCGCCGACCAGCGGGCCGGCTGCGCTGCGTGCGGGGCGTGCGGCGTGCTCTCAGCGGCGGGGGCATGACCGTGTACGCACCGATCGCCGTGGCGTACCGCAACACGGGCGGCCTGGGTGAGGTGCTGCTCGGCGAACCGGCGTCTCGACCGAATTTCCAGGTCGAACCGGCGGATGCAGCGATGCGGGCGGCTTATTACGCATTGCGCACCAAGGTGTTCGTGCATCGACAGGGCTTGTTCACCGGCCACGACCGCGACGAGCGCGACGATGACGTACGCACCCGGGTCCTGGTCGCCCGGGATCGGGCGGGCACCGTGCTCGGCGGCGTGCGGCTCTGCCCGGTGGACGACGGCCCTGACCTGGGGTGGTGGTACGGCGGGCGGCTCGTGGTGGATCCTGGCTGCCCTCTTCGGGGTGTCGGCGGCGCGCTGGTCCGGGCGGCCTGCGCCGACGCGGAAGGCACCGGGGTGTTGCGCTTCGAGGCGACCGTGCAGGCGCGCAACGAGGTGTTCTTCCGTCGGCTGGGTTGGAGCTCGCTTCGACCGGTGACCGTGGCGGGTACCCCGCATGTGCTGATGCGCTGGCCGATCGGCCGGATCGCCAGGCTGGTCACCGCCACCAAACGAGAACTCGGCTCGCTGCTGTCCGGGCTCGCGCTAGCCGAGTGCGGATTGGGCGGGCCCGGCTATGTCGGTGACGATGGCGCACCGGTACCCGGCAGCGACCTGGTGGCCGCCTGCGACGCGATCCTGCCCGCCATGGTCGAGTGCGACCCGGAGTGGGCGGGCTGGTGCTCGGTCCTGGTCAACATCAATGACCTGGCTGCCATGGGTGCGGAACCGATCGGCCTGCTCGACGCGCTGGGCGCCCGGGACCGATCGTTCGCCAGCCGGGTATTGACCGGATTGCGCCGGGCCAGCCGGGCATACGGGGTGCCGGTACTCGGCGGCCACACCCAGCTCGGGGTGCCCGCCGCGCTGTCGGTGACCGCGCTGGGCCGGGCAGCGCACCCGGTCCGGGGCGGTGGTGGCCGTCCGGGTCACCGGATCCGGCTCACCGTGGATCTCGCGGGCGGATGGCGGGCCGGCTACGGCGGCCGCCAGTGGGACTCCAGCTCGCACCGCCGGGCCAGCGAGCTGCGCGCGATGATCGGTTCGGTGGCCGTGGCCCGGCCGGCCGCCGCCAAGGACGTGTCGATGGCCGGAATCGCGGGCACGCTCGGCATGCTCGCCGAAGCCAGTGGCTGCCGAGCCGTACTCGACGTCGCCGCCGTGCCCAGGCCGACGTCGGCCACCGTCGGTGACTGGCTCACCTGCTTTCCAGGCTTCGGAATGTTGACCGCTGACGAACCCGGCAGTCCGCTTCTTCCAGCGGCTCCGGCCCTCAGCGCGGAGTGCGGTGAGTTGGAGGCCGGTTGCGGAGTGGCGTTGCGCTGGCCGGACGGGGAACTGACCGAGGTGATCACTGGCGCCGCGACGGGATTGGGACCAGCATGACCAGGTTGCGGATGGCCGCCGCGGCGGCGAACTTCGGCCGGGATCTGGAGGCGGATTTCGCCCAGATCGAGCAGCTCATCGACACCGCACGGGCTCAAGGGGTGCGCCTGCTCGCCTTGCCAGAGGCCGCCTTGGGCGGGTACCTGCTCGATCTGGACGGTGCCGCCGGGGCACCACCGCCGCTGGATCCGGACGGGCCGGAAATCCGCAGGCTGGCCCGTCTCGCGGGGGAGATGGTCGTCGCGGTCGGCTATTGCGAGGACGGTCCAGACCAGCTCTACAACAGCGCCATCTGCGTCACCGGCGACGGGCTGCTGGGCCGGCACATTCTGGGCAGGCACCGCAAGGTGCATCAACCGCTCCGGGAGGACGCCAGCTACGGTGCCGGTGACCGCTTCGCCGCCTTCGACACTCCGGTGGGCCGACTTGGCATGATGATCTGCTACGACAAGGCTTTTCCCGAATCGGCCCGGACGCTGGCGCTGGACGGCGCCGAGATCATGCTGTGTCTGTCGGCGTGGCCTGCCAGCCGCACGAATCGGGCGCCGAACCTGGAGCAGGACCGCTGGAAACGCCGGTTCGACCTGTTCGATCGGGCCCGAGCGCTGGAGAATCAGATCGTCTGGCTGTCGGCCAACCAGTCCGGGCAGTTCGGATCCCTGCGGTTCGTGGCCAGCGCCAAAATCGTGGACCCCGGTGGTGAGATCCTGGCCGAGACCGGGGTGGCGGCGGGGCTGGCGATCGCCGAGCTGGATGTCCAGGCGGCGCTGGAGACGGCCCGCCGATCGATGGCCCACCTGCGCGATCGGCGTCCGCAGGCCTACACCCCATATTCCGAGGTCAGTGCCCATGGACGGGCCACTGAACCGCTCATCACCGCATTGTGAGCGAGATTCGGATCGGTGCCGTCGCCGCGAAGTTCGGCCGAAACCTCGACTTCGACCTGCAACGGATCGCCACGTTGATCGAGCACGCCCGGCACTCGGGCGTGGCACTGCTGGTGCTTCCGGACGCGGCACTGGGCGGCTATCTCCCCAACCTGCGCCAGCCCGATCCGGCAGCACTGCCACCCGCGCTCGACCCCGACGACCCACATATCCGCCGAATCGCGGAGCTGGCGGCCGAGATGGTGGTGTGTTTCGGTTTCTGCGAAGCCGAGGGGGATCGCCGCTACAACAGCGCGTTGTGCGTGACCGGGGATGGGGTCCTGGGCAGCCATCGCAAGGTACACCAGCCCGCCGGGGAATCGATCGCATATTCGGCGGGCGAGCGTTTCTCCGCATTCGACACCCCAGCGGGGCGAATCGGCATGTTGATCGACTACGACAAGACCTTCCCTGAATCGGCCCGTACCCTTGCGCTGGACGGAGCCGAGATACTGGCCTGCCTGTCCGCCTGGCCCGCCAGCCTCACCAACCGCGCGCCCCGAATGGCCCAGGACCGCCAAGCTCGGCTGTTCGACCTCTACGACCAGGCCAGAGCGGCGGAGAACCAGGTTGTGCTGGCCTCCGCCAACCAAACCGGCGTGCTGGGCGAACTGCACTTCCTCGGTCAGGCCAAGGTGGTCGGACCTGGCGGTGAAATTCTCGCCCGCACCTGGTCCAAAGCCGGCATCGCCACCGCCGAGCTGGACGTGGCGGCCGAGATCGCCAAGGCCCGCCGGGTGCTGAACCACCTCGACGAACGCCAGCCCCGCGCCTACCGACCTGGAAGTGGGTGACAGTGACATGTCACTGTTACCCACTTCCAGGTCACTGAAGATAGCGCTGCTCAGCTACTCCACGAAAGCGAGGGGCAGCGTGGTGCACACACTCTCGCTGGCTGAGGCCCTCGCTGAGGCAGGCCAGCGGGTGACGGTCTGGACCCTGGGTCGCGGCGGGGACTGCGCATTCTTCCGATCTGTCGACGCCCGGGTAGAGCTGCGCATCACGTCCTTTCCCGACATCGCCGGCGAAGAGGTCGGACTTCGAATCCTGCGCTCTATCCAGGTGCTGGGCGACGCTTTCGACCCCGCTGGCTATGACGTGGTCCACGCGCAGGACTGCATCAGCGCCAATGCCGTCGGCAGCTGTATCCGCACCGTGCACCACATCGATCACTTCAGCACACCCGAGCTGGCGGCCTGCCATGAGCGCGCCATCGTCGACCCCTACGCGCATATCTGCGTATCCGCCGCGGTGGCCGGTGAGCTGCTCGACGGTTGGGGGATCACCGCCGACGTCATCCCGAACGGCGTGGACGCGCAGCGGTTCAGCGACGCGGCAGGCCCGTCAGGCGCCGCTGCCCGGCAGGCGTGGAGGTCCCGTTTGGGCCGCTATGTGCTGGCTGTCGGGGGCATCGAGCCACGCAAGGGATCGCTGGAGCTGCTCGACGCGTACGCCGCGCTACGCAAGCACCTGCCGGACGTGCAGCTGGTGATCGCCGGTGGGGAAACCTTGTTCGACTACCGGGACTATCGGACCCGTTGGGAACAGCGCGCCGCCGCGCTCGGAATCGAGCCGCTGGTGCTGGGGCCGGTGTCGCACGAGGCGCTGCCCACCCTCGTCGCCGCCGCCGGAGTTTTCGCCTTCCCATCGACCAAAGAGGGCTTCGGATTGGCCGCAATGGAGGCATTAGCGGCAGGAGTGCCGCTGGTCGTGTCCAACCTTCCGGTGCTCCGGGAGATCTTTTCAGGCGTTGCCCGATTCGCTGACGACCCGGCCGGGCTGGCCGCACACCTGATAGCCGGCCTCACCGACCACAACCCGGACGCTCGGAAAGCCGGCCAAAAACTCGCCGCCCACTACACATGGGCCGCCACCGCCGAACAACATCTCAACTTCTACCGGAGCCTCCGCTAACCCCAAGTGCCACTTCGGGCACGGCCCGGAGCCGGCATCCGCAGAGGTGAAACCCATGACCATGTGCTCCACCAAATCACCCTCACCGAACGCGCTATGGAACCCCATACACAGCTGCCGTGCGGATCAGCGCCGAATCCGGCTGCCGGGCTTGAACACCGACAGCCAGGTGGCCGTCACGAGCAACACGAACTGCATTGCCGTTGCGGCGAGATTCGCGGCCTGCGTGGTAGGTGAGGGCGCCGCGATCAGCTGCTCGAGCAACGGCCCCTGGATGGTCATGCCACTGAGCACAGTGACAAGCAGCAATACCAGTTTTGCCGTCACCCATCGGGAACGCAGCACGCCCCACTTCGTGCCCAGCCCCAGCACGACCCCGCTGACCAGCGACAAGACACTGAGCGGCGCTGCGGAAGCGAAGACCAAGTCCTGCATGAACGAGTAGGCAGCGCGGGCACTGCCAGGCGTGTGTATCGCAATCATGGCGAGCACCGCGTTCACCCACACCTGCCCCAGGATCGCCACCGACGAGATCACGTGCAGCACAGTGAGGGCCAGGCGAGGGCGGCGGGCAAGGCGGAACCGGGGGGCGGCGAGGGTAGCGGTGCTCATCTGGGACTCCCTTGTGTCGGGGGCTTCCAGCCTCACCGACGCACGCTCCTGGCGTCGTCGCACGACGGATGGCAACCGCGCTGCTCCGAGCGGGCAACGTCGCGCTGAGCGGATACTCCCAGGGTGGTAGTCATCGGTTCGCCCGCTGCTCGATGCCACAGGCAGGGACGCTGACTACCGTTGCCCCCGTGGCGCGAGCGACCCTCAGGAGTCCGGTGGGTGCCGGTCTGTTCCGGCGCCTGCCGGTATTCGTGCTACCGCTGGTGATCGCATTGGCGCAGATCCAGGGCACCCGCTTCGCCGCACTACAGCAGCCCGAGCGCACCCCGCTGAACGCGTTAGCCATCGCACTGCTGGTGGCCGGCCCGGTAGCACTGCTCGCCCGCAGGCGCTGTCCAGCGCTTGCACTCGGTGGGGTGCTGGCCGTGACGGTGATCTATTACGCGCTGGACTATCCCTACGGCCCGGCCTTCCTGAGTGTCGTCCTGGCTCTCGCCGGTGCCGTGCGACGAGGGCACCGGCGCCTCGCGTGGGTCGGCGCGGGCTCGGCGTACGCCACGTTGCTGCTGGTGCAGGCGTTGCCCGGGGGAGCGCCCGCACCCGGCCTGGCGCAGGTGGGCGGTACCGCAGCCTGGGTGCTCGTCGTCCTCCTGGCCTGCGAGGGACTCCGGATCCGCGCCGAGCGCGCCGCCGAGGCGGCCAGGTCCCAGGCCGAGCAGGCCCGACACCGCGCCAGCGAACAGCGCCTGCAGATCGCCCGGGACCTGCACGATGTGCTCGCGCACAACATCTCGTTGATCAACGTGCAGGCATCCGTGGCGCTGCATCTGCTCGATGAGCAGCCCGACGCGGCCCGAGGTGCGCTGACCACGATCAAGCAGGCGAGCAAGGACGTGCTCACCGAGATGCGTTCGGTGCTGGGAGTGCTACGGGCCGTGGATGAGACCGCTCCACGCCTTCCGGCGCCCAGCCTGGCTCGGCTCGACGAGCTGGTGGCCCGTAGCAATGACGCCGGGCTCGACCTGCACACCGAAGTACGAGGTGATCCGATGCCGCTGCCCGTGGGTGTGGACGTCGCGGCCTACCGGATCCTGCAGGAGGCGCTGACCAACGCCGCGCGGCACGCCACCCCCGCGCAGGCCACTGCCTTGATCACCTACGGCGGCAGCGCGTTGACCATTCAGGTGGACAATCACATCCGAAACGGCCGACCGTCCGGTCTGGCCGGAACCGGGAACGGGATCGCCGGCATGCGGGAGCGGGTCGCCGCTCTGGATGGCGAATTCAGCGCAGGCCCATTGCCCGGGAACCGAGGGTTCCGGGTGCTGGCCAGCTTCCCGCTGCAAGCTCTTCCCATGGAGGAGGGGACGTGATCAGGGTTCTGCTCGCCGACGACCAGGCATTGGTCCGGGCGGGGTTCCGGGCACTGCTCGACGCCCAGCCCGACATCGAGGTAGTGGCCGAAGCAGGCGACGGCGCCGCCGCCGTCCGGCTGGCCGTCGAGCTGCGTCCCGACGTGGTGCTGATGGATATCCGGATGCCAGGTACCGACGGCCTCATGGCGACCAAGCAGATCGCCGCCGACCCGCGATTAGCCGGCGTGCACGTGGTCATCCTCACCACCTTCGAGGTCGACGAATACGTCTTCGAAGCCCTGCGCACCGGCGCCAGCGGCTTCCTGGTCAAGGACACCGAACCAGCCGACCTGATCAGCGGCGTGCACGCGGTAGCCGGCGGGGATGCGCTGTTGTCCCCCGGAGTCACCCGCCGCCTGATCGCCGAGTTCGCCGCTCGCGCGAAACAGCCTCCGGACACCGCGGTCCTGCACGCGCTGACCGATCGGGAGCGCGAAGTAATGGCGCTCGTAGCCCAGGGCCTCTCCAACGACGACATCGCCACAAAGCTGTTCGTCAGCCCCGCCACCGCCAAAACCCACGTCAGCCGCGCCATGGTCAAACTCAACGCCCGAGACCGCGCCCAACTCGTAGTACTCGCCTACGAAGCCGGTCTAGTCCGCTCCCACTGGCACCCCTAACCCCCGCGTGTCCTGCACTCATGCACGGTGTGTCCGTCTCCTATGCACGCGTTCGCTGGCGATCACGAAGTCACACCACGTGACCAGCGTCAATCCGTAACCGAGGCAGTACCCGTTGACCGCCGCGATGACCGGCTTGAAGATCTCCCAACCGCTCTCGAACGAGTTCACCGTCGGGCGCTCCCAGAACGTGCCCCGGAACTCGCCGGTCGGGTCGCCCGCACCGTGCAGGTCCGCACCTGCGCAGAACGCCCGGCCAGCGCCGGTGACGACGCCCACCCAGGCATCCTCGTCGTCCCGAAACCGGCTGAACGCCTCGTTCAGCTCGCGCGTCAGGCCCAGACCGGTCGGGTGACCTTATGCGCGCTTGACGTCGGGCGGGACCGACAGAGTCTCGGCACAGAACCTGACAGGTTGACACCCACGAATGGCGATGAGGATGGGCGGCTGAAAACGTCGCAGGACCGGGAGGCAACGCCGCACCATGCCCGCACGCTCACCAGAAAGCGGTATATCGGCGGGATTGCGATTATTCAATCCGGTAGATTCTAAGGGCGGTTGATGCCCTTGGCCGCAGCGCCGAGCGGCGCTCGTGAGTGCAAGCCCCGCACAGGCTGCGAACTCGGCCTCGCACTGATGGCTCCCGTCAATATTTTTCTGAATTTCTGGAGTTCCTCATAGGCGCTTTCTTCTGTGACCTCCGAGCCAGACTTCTTGATGTAACTACCGCTCCGAATGCTCACCGGGAAGTTATCGGCCGCCTTGGCTACCCGATAGGCTTCCTGTTGTATCCCCTCCACGACCTTGAGAGGCAACCCGTGAAGATTTTTTGCTTCTGCAACCTTGTTGCCCATCTCTTCCACAATTGCCTTCATTAGTTCCGCACTTTTGAATCCCCATTCTTCAGATAATTTAATTGCCTCCCCCTGAAATGGGTTAAGAAGCTTCATCGTAGCGAGTTCATCCAGTGTCTTCTCGCCCATTCCAGGCGTGCCCACAAGGACATATTCAGTTTCGTAGAGGCTAATCGCGCGTCCTGCGGCCGGGTGCGCCGTAATGCCCTTTCGAGGCAGGGTCGAAATATCGATACCATACAAGTAGGCCGCCTTGTCAATGATATTAAGTACGTGCGGGTCACCACCTCCAGACAATGCCGTTCCGAAAAGTGCGCCCGGGTTGCGGCCAAATGATAGAGTAAGCACTCTGGCATTAGACTTCTCGGCACCCCCACTGTGCTTCGCTATAGTTTCGACCACTTCACTGGGAGTTACATCGGAGGCCAAGAAAATCTTCTCCGCCGACGGCGTACTGGTAAATCTCCATATAATTTCCGTTTTCTGGAACAACTCCTGGAACAACCCATCGAGTCGCGAATAATGCTCGAATCGATCTTGGAAAGTCGCCAATGCATGGTCGATCAATGGCAGTAGCCCGAATTCTTTATCAATCCGAAGAGCGTCAAATTCCCGCAGAAATGATTCGTGCTTCATTTGCTCTTCGCCAGGCCTGCCGAGGGCCAGGACACGCTTGACATAATCCTCTAACGACACGGTGACGTCGGGCCGCAGAGCATACAACAGTCCGGCATCTCTGGCGACCAAACTGCTTAGCTCCTCGAATGTGAATTCGCTGCGAGGATCTTCTTTAAGGTAATCAAATAAGACAGACGCACGCTCGTCGATCGAGCTCTTTTCGTTCAGCATTACATCGGGTGGTTTTGCGCTCGAATCCCGTACAACCTTCCGTTGAACCGACTGCTGGATCAGAGCAGTGACCGCTTGGTTTCCGGCAGTCCTTTGAAGGATAAGAAGGTCCCGGGGAGAGGGACGGATTGTGCTGTACTCTTTAGACAAATCTTCATGCGGCCCCGTGTGCCGCCGTGTGGGCCGCGCCGGCCAGGGTAGCACTGGCGTGCGCGTAGAGAGTACCGACCGAGCCCTCGCCGGTAGGATGCGCGACTCATCGGATCGGAGGAGATTGATGGGCGCAAGCTTGCCTCTTGTCATGCTGAACCCCTAAAAGTTTATTAATGCTACAAAAAGCCCGAGGGGTATCGAGGTAGAAGACTAGCGAGTCGGCAGTGCTGGATGCCCCATAGTGCATATTGATCTTCACTCTCCCTGGTCGCTCGAAGAGGGCACACCATAGCCGCTGGGCGACGGTCCGAGTCACCCAGCGACCAATCCCGTCATAGCAGAAGACCTACAAGAAGTCCAGATACTCGAGTGGATCGGCGCACTGCGGCAAGCAGGTCGAGTACCCGATTGCGCAGGTTATCGCGTGGCGAACACCGACTCTGATCCACCTGAACTCGTGCTTAGCCCAGGCGAGACATGTCAACGTCTCATTCGTGTTAGGGCTGGTTTCCACACCGGTAGCGCAGCAGCACGACATCCCCGATCTGTCGGGCCTCGGCCCGCAGCATCCGATTGCCCGAATACTGCGGGAAAATCGTCACCGACAGCAGCACACAGGGACGAGACATCACGGCGTCACTCCTTCATGGTGGCCAAATACTGTAGCGGCTCTGCGCTGCCCCGAGCTGGTCGCCGTAAGCTCGGACGCCGTGAGCGCCGTCCAGATCACCCTGACCGCCAGGCTCAGCACGTCGGTACTGGACGCCCGGCGTGGGGTGGTCCGACTGCACCCAGAGGTGCTCGACGCCCTGGGCCTGCGGCCATGGGACGCCGTCCGGCTCACCGGGGCCCGGGTCAGCGCCGCGCTGGCCGCTGCCGGACAGACCGCCCCAGGTATTGCGCTGGTGGACGACATCACCTTGTCCAACCTGGGGCTCACCGAAGGATCCGAGGTGGTCCTGACCCCGGTGCGGCTGCCGGCCGCTCGTTCGATCACCGTCGCCGGGTCCACCCTGGCCAGCCGGTCGGTCAGCCCGGAGACACTGCGGCTCGCGCTGGTCGGCAAGGTGCTCACCACCGGAGACGCGGTGTCGCTGCTGCCCCAGGACCTCGCGCCCGGTTCGGACGCGGGACAGGTGCGCAGCCAGCTGGCCGCGGCGATCGGGCTGACCTGGACCAACGAGCTGCTGACAGTGACCGGGACCGATCCGGCCGGCCCGGTGGCCCCGCACCCGTCCACTGTGGTCGGGTGGCGGGACGGCCCGCGCACCGGGGACCTGCCCGTGCCCCCCACCACCCCGGCACCCGCCCCAACCGGGCGGCCGAAGATGGCGACGCCCGCGGTGGCCGACCCCGCGGTGGCCGACCCCGCGGTGGCCGACCTGGTGGGTGCCCAGCGGCAGGCCCGACGGCTGGCCGAGTGGTTCGAGCTCACCTTCCGCCGCCCTGAGCTACTGCGCAGGCTGGGTGCCAGCACCCGGCTCGGGACGGCGGTACATGGTCCTGAAGGCGTCGGCAAGGCCACCATGGTGCGTGCGGTGGCCCGCGAGGCCGGCGCCCGGGTGGTGGAGTTGGCCGCTCCGAGCGTCGCGGCGCTGGAGCCCGACGCCGCCTCCCAGCGAGTGCACGACGCGGTGGCCGCCGCTCGCGGCGGGTCACCGTGCGTGCTGCTGGTCACCGATGTGGAGGCGCTGCTGCCCGCGACCGCCCCGCCGCCGCTGGCCACCGTGGTGCTCGACGCGCTGCGCGG
>JBOHHE010000210.1:0-2436 GCA_050700355.1 Pseudonocardiaceae bacterium | reverse complement strand
CAACATCGACATGGTGCTGCAGAACATCTCGCACAGCGATACCGGTCGCACCGACGTCACCTTCACGCTGCCCAAGCTCGACGCACCGGTCGCGGTCAAGGCACTGCGCGTGGTGCAGCCGCAGATCGGATTTCTGGATGTGCTCTGCGACGACCGCGTCGGCAAGGTGTCGCTGATCGGCGCGGGCATGCGCTCGCACCCGGGGGTCACCGCGCGGTTCTGCGAGGCGCTCGCTGAGGCCGGAGTCAACATCGAGATCATCAACACCTCGGCGATCCGGATCTCGGTACTGGTCCGCGACGTGGACCTGGACGCTGCCGTGCGCGCGATCCATGACGCGTTCGATCTGGGCGGCGACGAGCAGGCCGTTGTCTACGGTGGGACGGGCCGATGAGCTCGAGGGCAGATGCCGTTCCCCCCGGTGCAGATGTGTCGCAGAACTCGGCGGCACCCATGCTGGCGATCGTCGGAGCC
The DNA here is from genome assembly GCA_050700355.1 of Pseudonocardiaceae bacterium. Classification (GTDB taxonomy): domain Bacteria; phylum Actinomycetota; class Actinomycetes; order Mycobacteriales; family Pseudonocardiaceae. The sequence goes on along the minus strand of JBOHHE010000210.1, from coordinate 1,962 downwards.
ACCGGTGCGGTCGGTACTGTGATGATCGACATCATCAATTCGCGGCTGACGGTGCCATGGGGGAAGATCAGGCTGATCGCCTCGGCTCGCTCAGCAGGAAAGAAGATTGTTGTACGGGGTGCGGAGCGCACAGTTGTGCAGTTGGCTCCGGATGCTTTCGATGGCGTGGACATCGCGCTGTTCGACGTCCCGGATGAGATTTCGGCGCAGTGGGCTCCGGTCGCCGTCGAGCGGGGCGCGGTCGCGGTGGACAATTCCGGTGCTTTCCGGATGGACCCTGAGGTGCCGCTGGTGGTTCCCGAGGTGAACGCAGCGGACGCCTCGAACAGACCGAAGGGAATCATCTCTAATCCCAACTGCACGACGCTGTCGATGATGACGGCGTTGGGTGCGCTGCACCAGAGGTTCGGCCTCACCGAACTGGTCGTGGCCAGCTACCAGGCCGCCTCCGGGGCCGGCCAGCAGGGCGTGGACCGGCTCTACGCTGAACTGGCCGCAGTGGCGGGCAAGGATGTCGGAGTGCGTGGCGGTGACGTCGCGGAGGCGTTGGCCGCAGCTGGGTTACCTGCCCGATCACCGTTCCCGGCGCCGCTGGCGATGAATGTGGTGCCGTGGGCGGGCTCGCTCAAGGAGGATGGGTGGAGCTCGGAGGAGCTCAAGGTCCGCAACGAGTCCCGCAAGATCCTCGGCATCCCGGATCTCAAGGTGTCCGCCACCTGCGTGCGCGTCCCCGTGGTCACCACTCATGCGCTGGCGGTGCATGCGGTCTTCGCCCGTCCCGTGACCGTCGAGCAGGCCAGGAAGGTGTTCGCCGCGCAGCCGTGCATCGTGCTGGCCGACGACCCGGCAGCGGCCCTATGGCCGACTCCGGTTGTGGTGGTCGGCGCCGACCCCACCTACGTGGGCCGGATCCGTCAGGCGCTGGACTTCCCCACCGCCCTGGACTTCTTCGTCTGCGGGGATAACCTGCGCAAGGGCGCCGCTCTGAACACTTACCAGATCGCTGAGATTCTCGCTCCTGAGCTGAGCCGCACAACCAGGTCAGTGATCTAAAATTCGAGCGGAACGATCGCCGTCAGAAATACTCTGGAGCGTTGCCCGGTGGCGGTCTTTGCGGCGACTGTGTGCTTACTCGGGTGGGCAGGCGAGTTCGGAATTGACGTGGACTGAGACCTGCTCGATGCTCGCTCTGCTGTACAAGTGGGCGGGAGAATTGATCTCCACCAGGAAAGGCGTCGAAAGAAAGTGCACTATCTTACTGTTGTAGATGACGCCATCGTCTCCGGTAAATGTATTCAGATACCTGTCCGCGCAGCGCTCCCCATGGGGGCCTTCGAGGTAGGATCGATATTGCAGGGAGCTCGGATAATGCCCTAGATAGCCGGCCGCACTTATCCCCGCGTACTTGTGCAGGTAGAAATAAACCGGAGAATCGGAGGAGGTGCAATATAGTACGGCCACGTCGTTGATGACATAGTTGGACATTGAATCGCGACAATCGCCGTTCTGGGGGAAGTCGAACAGTTCCTGTAGGGTGTGGGTGGTGAAAAGCGGCTCGTCACTTTCGGGTACCTGAATTTCCGGCATTGGGATGCTACCGATTTCGGGCGGTTCGGTCGTCGGCTCGCTCCTCGTTTCGGACGGTTCGGTTATTTGTTCGGTCGTCGGCTCTGTTGTCGGTGCGATGGTGATTGCGGTTGACGTCGGGTCGGGGGGCTGCGGTTGATGCTGGCCGAATTGCAGCCATACGCCGACGATCGTGGCGATGGTTCCGACGATGGCAACGATGAGCCCACCTACTGTGACTGCTTTACTGTTTTCCACCTGCCATCCCTTGTCGACCAGGTGTACGAGCGGGGTGCCGGTCCTTGCTCGCCGCCTGCCCTCCCGCAACCGCGGTGCCCACGACGGCATGGGTGTCCTGCCTACGATATCGCTCCTGGTAGGTGCGCTGTTACCGAT
>JBOHHE010000209.1:0-9550 GCA_050700355.1 Pseudonocardiaceae bacterium | reverse complement strand
GGTGTACTCGCGGCGGGGGCTAGCCTGGAAGTGGTGCCCGCGACCCGCGCAAGAGACGGATAGAGGCGAGCTTCAGCCGTGTCCACCAGCAGTCCCGCAGCCGATGACCGTGCCGTACAGTTCGGCCCGAATGAGTGGCTCGTCGAAGAGATGTACGAGCAGTTCCTCGCCGACCCGTCTGCCGTAGACGCCGCCTGGCACGACTTCTTCGTCGACTATCGGCCCACCCCGCGCAGCGGGGACAACAGTGGGGACAACGGTGCCAAGCCGGCCGGGGCATCTCCCCCATCGAAGCTGGCCCCCACCCCGCCACTGCCCTCCGCACTAGCACTCCCGAAGGACGCACCGTCGAACATGCTTGTCACGAAGAAGCTCCCCCGCACCCGCGAGCCATACGGGCAGACGGCGGACACCACCCCGCTGCGGGGTGCCGCGGCCCGCGTGGTGGCCAACATGCAGACCTCGCTGGAGCTGCCGACGGCGACCAGCGTGCGTGGGGTACCGGCGAAGCTGCTCTCCGACAATCGGATTGTGATCAACAATCACCTCAAGCGAACCCGTGGGGGGAAGATCAGCTTCACCCACCTGATCGGGTTCGCGGTGGTTCGGGCACTGGCGGACTTTCCGCAGATGAACCGGCACTACGCCACCGACGACCGGGGCAGACCCGCATTCGTCACCCCGGAGCACGTCAACCTGGGCCTGGCCATCGATCTCAAGACCGAGAAGGGCCGCAACCTCGTGGTCGCCTCGATCAAGGACTGCGAGGCGATGACCTTCGCCCAGTTCTGGCAGGCGTACGAGGACATCATCCGCAAGGCCCGCGACGGTGGCCTCACCGCCGACGACTTCGCCGACACCACGATCTCGTTGACCAATCCGGGCACGCTGGGTACCAACCACTCGGTACCCCGACTGATGGCCGGTCAGGGCACGATCATCGGCGTCGGCGCGATCGAGTACCCGGCCGCCTTCCAGGGTGCCAGTGATCAGACGCTGGCCGATATGGCGATCAGCAAGATCATCACATTGACGTCCACCTATGACCACCGCATCATCCAGGGCGCGGAGTCCGGCGACTTCCTGCGCCGGGTACACCAGCTGCTCCTGGGCGAGGACGGCTTCTACGACGACATCTTCGCCTCGCTGCGCATCCCGTATGAGCCGGTGCGCTGGGTCCAGGACATCCCAGAAGGCGCGGTCGACAAGACCGCCCGAGTGCTCGAGCTGATCGACGCCTACCGCACTCGCGGTCACCTGATGGCCGACACCGACCCGCTGAACTACCGGCAGCGTCAGCACCCCGACCTGGACGTGCTGCGCCACGGCCTCACGCTGTGGGACCTGGATCGGGAGTTCGCCGTCGGCGGGTTCGCCGGGCAGTCGCACATGAAGCTGCGCGACGTACTGGGTGTGCTGCGCAACTCCTACTGCCGCAACGTCGGCGTGGAGTACATGCACATCCTGGCCCCCGACGAGCGGCAGTGGCTGCAGGAGCGCGTCGAGCGGGCGCACGACAAGCTGGCGCGCGCCGAACAGAAGTACATCCTGTCCAAGCTCAACGCCGCGGAGGCGTTCGAGACCTTCTTACAGACCAAGTACGTCGGGCAGAAGCGGTTCTCGCTGGAGGGCGCCGAGACCGTGATCCCGCTGCTGGACGCGGTCCTGGACAAGGCAGCCGAGTACGAGCTGGACGAGGTGGTGCTGGGGATGCCTCACCGGGGCCGGCTCAACGTACTGGCCAACGTCGTGGGCAAGCCGTACTCGCAGATCTTCCGCGAGTTCGAGGGCAACCTCGACCCCGGTCAGGCGCACGGCTCCGGTGACGTGAAGTACCACCTGGGTGCCGAGGGCAAGTACTACCGGATGTTCGGCGACGGCGAGACGAAGGTGTCGCTGACGTCCAATCCCTCGCATCTGGAGGCTGTCGACCCGGTACTCGAGGGCATCGTGCGAGCCAAGCAGGACCTGCTGGACAAAGGCCCGGATGGCTTCACCGTGCTGCCGGTGCTCATGCACGGCGACGCCGCGTTCGCCGGGCAGGGCGTGGTGGCCGAGACGCTCAACCTCTCGCTGCTGCGCGGATACCGCACCGGCGGCACTGTGCACGTGATCGTGACCAACCAGGTCGGATTCACCACGGCGCCGCAGTACGCGCGGTCCAGTGAATACTGCACCGACGTCGCGAAGATGATCGGTTCACCGGTGTTCCACGTGAACGGAGACGACCCGGAATCCAGTGTCTGGGTCGCCAAGCTGGCAGTGGAATACCGGCAGACATTCGGGAAAGACGTCGTGATCGACATGATCTGCTACCGGCGTCGCGGCCATAACGAGGGCGACGATCCTTCGATGACGCAACCGAAGATGTACGACGCCATCGACGCCAAGCGGTCGGTGCGCAAGGGCTACACCGAGGCGCTCATCGGCCGGGGAGACATCTCGGTGGAAGAGGCCGAGCGCGCTCTGAAGGACTACGCGCAGCAGCTGGAGCATGTCTTCAACGAGGTGCGGGAGCTGGAGAAGCACCCACCCGCGCCGAGCGAATCAGTGGAGACCGAGCAGATCGTGCCGGTGGGGCTGTCGACCGGGGTGGACCGCAGCGTCATCGAGCGGATCGCCGATGCGCACGTCAACCTGCCTCCGGGCTTCACCGTGCATCCGCGGGTCAAGCCGGTGCTGGAGAAGCGGGCGAAGATGGCCCGCGAGGGAGGCATCGACTGGGCCTTCGCCGAGCTGCTGGCATTCGGCTCACTCGCGATGGACGGCAGGCGGGTGCGGCTGTCCGGGCAGGACTCACGGCGGGGCACCTTCGTGCAGCGGCACGCGGTGCTCGTCGACCGCAAGACCGGGGCCGAGTACACCCCACTGATGCACCTGTCCGAGGACCAGGCCAAGTTCCTGTCCTACGATTCGGCGCTCTCGGAGTTCGCCGCGGTCGGCTTCGAGTACGGCTACTCGGTGGCCAACCCGGACGCCCTGGTGCTGTGGGAGGCCCAGTTCGGCGACTTCGTCAACGGCGCGCAGCCCGTCATCGATGAGTTCATCTCCTCTGGAGAGGCCAAGTGGGGGCAGCGCTCCGACGTCGTGCTGCTGTTGCCGCACGGTCACGAGGGGCAGGGTCCCGATCACACCTCCGGACGCATCGAGCGATTCCTGCAGCTGTGCGCGGAAGGGTCGATGACCGTGGCGCAGCCCTCCACTCCGGCGAACTACTTCCACCTGCTGCGCCGCCACGCCTCGGACGGGGTGCACCGGCCGCTGGTGGTCTTCACTCCGAAGTCGATGCTGCGACTCAAGGCGGCGGTGAGCCCGGTCACGGACTTCACCTCGGGCAGGTTTGCCTCGGTGCTCAACGACCCGATCGTCGCCGACCCGGCCACAGTGCGACGGTTGCTGCTGTGCAGTGGCAAGATCAGCTATGAGTTGAACGCGGCACGCCTGAAGCGGGGCGTCGAGGACGTCGCGATCGTGCGGATCGAGCAGCTGTACCCGGTGCCGAAGCGGCGGCTGGCTGAGGCGATGGAGCGCTATCCGAACGCCACCGACGTCCGCTGGGTCCAGGAAGAACCCGCCAATCAGGGCGCCTGGCCCTACTACGGCCTGAACCTGCCCGACCTGATGCCCGAACGCCTCGGCACGCTCCGCCGGATCTCCCGGCGCGCAATGGCCGCCCCCTCAGCAGGATCGGCCAAGGTGCACGAGGTCGAACAAGCCGAAATCATCTCCGCCGCCCTAGAAATCTAACCCCCACCCCCGCGTGTCCGGCGTTGGTGCCCGGTGTGTCCGGCGTTGGTGCCAGTCACGCACCGTGTGCCGCCTGAAATCGAGCGTGGCAAGGAGCCAACGTGTACTTCACTGACCGCGGCATTGAGGAACTCGAGGACCGGCGCGGCGATGAACAGGTCAGCATTCAGTGGCTGGCGGCCCGGATGCGCGTCTTCGTCGATAAGCATCCAGAGTATGAGAATGCCATTGAACGGTTGGCCACGTTCCTCGCCCGAGACGACGCAGACGAGCGGGGGGACCTCGAAAGCTGAGGCTACGGCGTGCAGCAACGCCTGACACACCGTGCACCAGGGCACGACACGCGGGGGGTTACCAGGCGCGGGCCTCGGAGGCAGGGTGGGTGCCCGTTCGGTCCAGGCGGCGTCAAAAAAGTTGATGCCGCGCCCGCGCGCGATCCATGATCTGGGAACTGTCCGTTTCACTGGTTTCCGGCCCGAAGTTCATCGTCCCCAGACAGCCGGGATGAGGAAATCACCTGTCATGCTTCTACGTAGTCGAATTACGTCTTCAGCGTTCCGCGGCCGATGGCGACCCTAATCGGTGGGTTGGGCGAGGACGCCATCTTCGGTGGCGCGGGCAACGACCAGATCGACGGCGAAAACCACGCCGATGTGCTCGTCGGCGTGGTCGGGTTCACACCTACTTGGGCTAGCTCCAGATACCCAAGCGGTGATCGCATCTCCGCGCGGGCGTCAACCGGCCGCCAGCGTCGGCTCGCCCGATGTCCGTCCTGCGGCCGAGCGGCTCTCGGGCCGGACGAAGACCCGCCCGATCATGACGACACCGTAGACGATCAGGAAGATCCCCAGGATCCAGGCGAGAGTGACCGCGCTGGTGATCGGGTAGACGAGCGCAATGACGCCAGCGATCACGCTGAGTACACCGCCAGCCACTCCCCACCACCGACCCGACTGCCGGTCCCCGGTAAGCGAGTAAAAGATCTCGATCACACCGTCCACCGTCCAGAACAGCCCGAGTAGCAGCGCGAGGGTCGCGACGGTCTGGAACGGTGCACGCAGGCACAGGATGCCGATCAGGATCCCCCCACCCCCAGGATGGCCAGGAGCGCACGTCCGCCACCTGAGGCGTCGTGCGCCGCAAACGCCGCCACCAGCCAGAAGATCCCTAGGACGAGCAGCTGCACGGCGAACACCACGGCGATGACCACCACCGTCGCCCCGGGCCAGGCGACCACGAGCAGACCCGCGATGATCGTCAAGATGCCGTAGGTGATCTTCCAGCTGCGGGCTGAGCCGACCCTGCCCAGCTGACTCGCCACTTCGTTGGGGGCTCCCGGTTGAGCCACTGCGTCAGCCATGGCTACCTCCGATCACTCGGGTTGGTGCACACTCCGTCGGCTGAAGTCTTTGCCCTGGCCGTCGTGCACCGCCTCACCCTCAGCGGGTGATGCGATGCCGGAGCGGCGCGTTTCAGTGGGTCAGCTCTATCGCAGTGACGAAACACGGCGCCGCTCCCCGGCGGGCTCAGCCCACAACCTCCTTGGCCAGGTCGGCGGGGATCGCACGATCCTCGATAACCCGGCGGTTGAGCTCGGTGAGCTGTTCTGTGGTTAACGAGGCGGAAACCTTGTTGAGCGCGTCGATGCCGGCCGGGTTCAGCGTGCCGGAGCGGACCAGTGGGAGGATGCGCTGGGCCGGGTACATATTGCGCGGGTCGGCGAGCTCGACCCACCCGTTGGCGGCGATATCCGGCGAGGTGGTGTTCAGGTTCACGACCTGAGCCTGCCCGCTGGTCAGCGCCTCCAACGTCACCGGACCACCGACGTCGGTGCTGAGAATCTGGCGGAAGGTGCAGCCGTAGAGCTGCGCGATCTTGTCCTGCCAGCGGGCCGGCCACTCCCCCGCAGCGCCCAACGTGAGCTGCCCGCACACCGGCCCGAGCTGGTCCATGCTGGTAAGTCCGAGGGACTGGGACGTCTGCCGAGTGAGCACCAGGACGTCGGAGTCCTCCGCGGCGGACTGGTCGAGCACCTCCAGGCCTACCGGCGCGACCTGCCGCAGCGCGGCGTACACCTCGTCCGGCGCGGTTGCGGTCGCATCGGGATCGAAAGACTGCAGCAAGTTGCCGGAGTACTCGGGCATCACCGTGATCGACCCGTCCTGAAGAGCGGTATTGGTGATCTCCCGAGTGCCCAGCCGAGGACGGGTCGCCACCTCGACCCCCGCCTGACGCAGTGCTTCGGCGTAGACCTCCATCAGCAGCTCGCTCTCCGGGAAGTCGGCCGAACCGATCACAACGGCGCCGTCTGTACCACCCCCACCGAGCGGATCGGTAGATCCGCAGGACGTTACGGCGAGAGCCGTAAGGCCGGCCGCCAGCAAGGCCACGATGCGCTTCATCGACCCACATCCTCCGCTCCGGGGGCACGGCCCCACCGTCTACTCGATGTCCCTGCACCCGACGCGGACAGTCGTACTCCGGTCGGCACTACCAACCGCGCCAGCCCGGCCAGCAACAGGTCCAGCAGTATGGCCAACCCGGCGGTGAGCAGTGCCGCGGCCACCATCTGCGGATAATCGACCGAACGCAATCCGTCCAGCAGCAGCCGGCCCAGCCCACCCAGTCCGACGTAGGCAGCCACCGTGGTGGTCGCGACCACCTGGAGGGTGGCGCTGCGCACCCCACCGAACAGCAGCGGCAGCGCTCCGGGCAGCTCGACCTGCCACAGCCGCTGCGCCGAAGTCAGGCCCATCCCACGCGCCGCATCGACGACGCCCCGCTCGACGCTCTGCACCCCGGCGTAGCTACCCGCCAGCACCGGAGGCACCGCGAGGACGACCAGCGCGACCACCGTCGCGACCTCCTGCGCGCGCAGCAGCAGAAACAGAAAAGTCAGCAGACCCAGCGTCGGCAGCGCTCGCATCGCGTTGGCCAGCCCCACCAGCACCACTCCACCTCGGCCGGTGTGCCCCACCGTCAATCCGAGCGGCACCGCGATGCCCGCCGCGACGAGCACCGTGACAACTGTGTAGTACAGGTGCTCGACGAGCCGCGTCGGCACACCACCTGGTCCGCGCCAGTGTGTGGAATCGGCGAACCAGGCCAGCACGTCGAAGACGATCATGATCGTATCCAGGGTGTGCCCGCCCGGCGTAACCCCACCAGCAGCAGGTCCAGCGCGAGCGCGAGCAGCAGGGTCAGCACGATCCCGATCATGATCGGCGCCAGGTACCGGGTCTGGAATCCCTCGGTGAACAGCTGACCCAGCCCACCGATGCCGAGGAACGCCCCGACACTGACCAGGCTGATATTGCTCGCCGACGCGACCCGGACGCCGGCGGTGAGCACCGGCACGGCCATCGGCAACTCGACGGCGACGAACCGCCGGGCCGGACGGTAACCCATCGCCGTGGCCGCGGCGACCACGTGGCCGGGCACCGCGTCCAGCGCGTCGACCACCGACCGCACCAACAGCGCCACCGTATACAGCGCCAGCGCTACCACCACGTTCGCGCCGTCGAGGATCCGAGTGCCCAGCACGCTGGGCATGATCACGAACAGGGCCAGCGACGGCACTGTGTACAACACGCCGGCCGACCCGAGCACCGGGGCCCGCAGCCAGCGCGCGCGCTGCGCCGCCCACCCCAGCGGCACCGCCACGACCAGCCCGAGAAGCAGCGGCAGGACCGCGAGTACCACGTGCTCACCGAGGAGATCGAGCACCTTGTCCCGGTTACTCGGGCTACTCAGGTAGCTCCCGATGTCATTGAACATCTGCGTCATCGAATTCGGCGTCATCGAACATCTGCGTCGCGTTGCCGGCGCCACTCCGCGAGCACCTCTTCAGCCAGCACGCCCCCCACCACGACGCCGTTGTGGTCTACCACCACACCAAGTCCCAGCGGCGAGGACAACGCGGCGTCCAGCGCGCTGCGCATCGGCCCGCCCTGCCGATGCAACGATCCCCCTGCCCGCAGCACCGGCTCTCCGAATGGCTCCGCCGGAGCTGCCCAACCGTGCGGTCTGCCCGCGCCGTCCACGATGAGCCGCCAACCGAGCCCGCCGACTCGCTCCCCGACGCGCACCATGTCCAGCTCCTGGACCGCCACTCCTTCGGAGGAGAGGAACGACAGCCCCCGGTAGCCGCGGTCGCGTCCCACGAATTCCGCCACGAAGTCGTCGACGGGTTCGGCAAGCAACTGCTGCGGCGGGGCGAACTGGGCCAGCACGCCACCGGTCCGCAGCACCGCGACGGCGTCACCAAGCTTGACCGCCTCGTCGATGTCGTGGGTGACGAACAGGATGGTCTTGCCCAGCTCACCTTGCAGGCGCAGCAGTTCGTCCTGCAGGCCCTCCCGGACCACCGGATCGACGGCGGAGAACGGCTCGTCCATCAGCAGCACCGGCGGGTCGGCGGCAAGTGCCCGAGCGACGCCGACCCGCTGCTGCTGACCTCCCGAGAGCTGCGCGGGGTAACGGCGGCCCAGCTCGGGCGGTAACCCGACGAGCTCGAGCAGCTCCGCCGCCCTGGCGCGTGCGACCCGGCGGGTGGCGCCGGTGAGCACCGGCACTGTGGCCACGTTGTCCACGACCGTGCGGTGCGGGAACAACCCGGCCTGTTGAATGACGTAGCCAATGCCGCGACGCAGCTGTGCGGGCGGATGTGCCCTGATGTCCTCGCCACCGACCAGCAGCGTGCCCGACGTGGGCTCCACCATCCGGTTGACCATTCGCAGGGACGTGGTCTTGCCGCAGCCGGACGGGCCGACCAGCACGGTGATCCGCCCTTCGGGGGCGACGAGACCGAGCCGGTCAACCGCGACCGTGCCGTCGTCATATCTCTTGGTCACATCCCGGAACTCGATCAATACCTCAACCGCCTCGATCAGCTGGCAATGTGTACCGTCCGACGGCAACTCTCGTCGGAGACATCGACCAGAAGTATCACGACTTGACCGGTGTGCGGCGAGGTCCACCGCGCCGCACACACCGGAGTGACCCGCCCATCCGGACCGATCACCTCGGCACCGGTGGCGTCCTCCGCGAGCAGACAATGCAGTGACAGGCCGATCAACGACTCAGGTAACCGCCTACCGGCAAGCCGGGCAACGGCCAGGTTGGCCTGGACGACCACATCCCCTTCGCATACCAGCGCCGGAAAATCCGTGAGCAGGATCGCCCGCTCTGGCCCCCCGGACCTGAACGGCCGGTCTTGTACTGCCGAACTCACATCCCGAAGATTTAGTGATACAGGTACAAAGGCCCTGACCTCAGCCCATTCGACCACCCCGCCACCCCCAAACAGCCGAGCGTCTCCGCTCGACATATGTCGTTAAAAATTCACCGACTATGGCGACTGCGTGTCACAACCCAGCCAAAGTGGCTAACGCCCCAACTGGCGGCTGGTTATGCCTGCCGGGGGAAATATAACTCTTCGTGGCAAAAGCCCAGGTACCCGGTCGAGGGTATCGTCCGATTAGGTTACATCGGCGCTGCGCGCGGCGTCGGCCACCGCCGCAGCCACCGCAGGCGCCACTCGCACGTCCAGCGGGCTCGGCACGATGTGGTCGGGAGCGAGGTTCTCAGCTGCCACCGCGGCGATGGCCTCCGCGGCGGCCAGTTTCATGCCCTCCGAGATGTAGCGGGCACCGGCGTCCAGCGCACCCTTGAAGATGCCGGGGAATGCGAGCACGTTGTTGATCTGGTTGGGGTAGTCACTGCGGCCGGTGGCGACCACCGCCACATGCCGAGCGGCGAGCACTGGAGAGATCTCCGGATCGGGATTGGACAGTGCGAACAC
>JBOHHE010000208.1:0-4373 GCA_050700355.1 Pseudonocardiaceae bacterium | reverse complement strand
CGCGCTGGTCACCGCGTGCCCCAGCGCTGTCATCGTCTGTCGTTTGGGCTTGTGAATGCTTTCACGATCGCCCCCGATGTCAAGGGGTAACTCGTACCTCGGTGGTTCAGTTCACTCGGCTGATGCTCGGATCCCCATCCCCGGAAGGCTCACACGAACCACACGAGAGCACGTGAAAACGATTCAGTAGCTCGGTTTCACCAGGGTTGGGACTGTGTACGCAGTGTCAAACGTGTCGCACGGCGCAACGTTGCGTTCCCGGGCGGGTCGGTACCTGGGCGGGTGACACCGGCCAGCGGCACAACCCTGGCTACGCTGGGACGATGACCAGCGAGTCCGACGTTCCGCGCCTGGTCCAAGCCGGGGGCCTGCTGGTCGGCATGCAGGGGGTGGCGGGCATCGTGGTCGCCATCGCCGTCCTTGTGAGCGGATCGACCGGACCGACGCTAATACTGGCTACCGCAGTGTGGTTCGCCGGCCTCGGGGTCGCGCTGCTCGCCATCGGCGGAAGTCTGATCCGCGGACGTCGCAGTGCGCGCACGCCTGCCATCGTCGCCCAGATCCTGTTGCTCGGGGTCTGCTGGTACGCGACGGTCACCTCGTCGCAGCCCGGATACGGCGTACCTGCTGCGGTGTTCTGCATCGCCGTGCTGGTGCTGTTGTGCTGCAGGCCCGCGCTGCGATGGACTACCGGGCAGGACTGACGCGTTCGAGCTTTCGTGTCTTCTATCTTACGCGGGGTGATTTTCGCGGCTGTGCGCGTTCGCTGGTATGAAGTACATCGCTACGGACTGCCGCGATCGGGCATCCTAGACCGATGGCAATCACTCTGAGTGAAGAACTTCCGCCAGGGTCTCTGGGCGGACGATCCGAGCAGCTGGTGCGCAGACTGCTCGTCCGGAGACTCACCCTGGCCGCACTCGGTGTCGCTGTCGCCCTCGTGCCGATCGCCTGTTCGGCGCAGCAGGGCACACCTGAGCCAGCGCCGACCACTACTGGGACCGACGAACCGACAGCCGATCTGGGCGGGGAGGGCAGGCTGGCTCCGCCGGGGCCGCTCTCGGGCGCCGTCACCTATGATCCGGTCCTCGCGCCGGTCGGCGCCCTGCTACAGGTCGCCCTGAACACATCGAACGAGTCCACCACGGCGACGTTGGACGTCTCAGGGCTGCTGCCGCACCGCGGCTATGCCGTGCACCTGCACGACAAACCCTGTGGCCTCACCGGCGATGCGGCGGGGCCGCACTTTCAGCATCAGGTCGATCCCGCCGCGACTCCGGATACACCATCGACCGATCCCGCGTTTGCCCACCCGCGCAATGAGATCTGGTTGGATATCCGCACCGACGCGACCGGATCAGGCACGAGCAACACCGAGGTTCCGTTCGTCTTCGCTGATCGGGTTCCCGCGTCGGTCGTCGTGCACGAGCAGATGGTGACCGCCACGGAAACGGGAAAGGCGGGCCAGGCGGGGGACCGGGTCGCCTGCTTCACGCTGCCGAATAAATGATCAGCATCGCAAGAAGTCGCAATGAAACGGCGCTGAGCAACGGAGAGTATTTCCGCTGCTCAGCGCCGTCTTCTGGTGCCATTACCTCAGCTCTGCTTGGTCTCCCAGAAGATCTTGTCGATCGCCGCGATCTGATCGAGCAGCTCCTGACCGGTCTTCGGGTCGTTGGAGCCCTTGGTTCCGGTCGCGCCCGCAGCCTTGGTCGCCTTGTTGAACAACTCATGTAGCTGCGGGTACTTGTCGAAGTGTGGCGGCTTGAAGTAGTCGGTCCACAGCACCCAAAGGTGGTGCTTCACGAGTTCGCTACGCTGTTCCTTGATCTCGATGGCGCGGGCCCGGAACTCGGGATCGTCGTTGGACTGGTACTTCTCCTGAATCGCCTTGACCGACTCGGCTTCGATCCGGGCCTGGGCCGGGTCGTAGACGCCGCACGGAAGGTCGCAGTGCGCGGTGACTTCCAAGCGGGAACGGTGCAGAATGCGCGACAGCAGTCGCATCGTGCCTCCCTGACTATGGTGCTTCGACGACTCCGGACCTTACTCCCGGTCGGTGTGGCGAGCATCAGGACGGACGCTCACATCGGACTTCTCACGCATTGGCACCGTCGACCCTGGCGCTGTGGTCGTTGGCGCTGTGGTCGTTGGCGTTGCGCGACGGTCCACGGCCCTTCGATGTCGCCGACCCTCTCCGACGGCGACCTTGTGCTGCTCAGTAGAACGGGCCGGCCGTGCCCAGGTGCGGTGGTGGTGGTCAGGTGGGCGCAGCGCCCCGGCCAGCTCTCCATCAAACGGGTCGTCGGCAGGCATGGTGCCGGCTGGTGGGTCCAGGGAGACAACCCCCGCGCCTCCACCGACTCCCGCCACCTGGGCCCCGCTGACCTGGTAGCGGTCGTTCTCGCCCGCCTACGGCCCGATCCCACCTGGCTACCTCCGCTGGACTCATAGGGCGCGGAGTTCGGCGTAGTGGGATTGGCAGGTTTCCCAATGGGGGAGCAGGCCGCCGGCGGCGGCTTCGGCCAGGGTAGGTGCGCTGCGGTCCTTATCCGACAGCACCGGCTCGAGATCGGCCGGCCATGGCAGGGCCAGCGCGGGATCCAGGGGGTGCACGGTACGTTCCGCGTCAGGGATGTATCCGGTCGAGCAGAGGTAAGCCATCACGGTGTCGTCGGTGAGCGCGATGAACGCGTGCCCGATCCCTTCGGGGAGGTAGACCGCCCGGTAGCTCCTGCTGTCCAGCCGTACCGCGTCCCAGCGACCGAACGTCGGTGAGCCCACCCGGACGTCGACCGCGACATCCAGCAGCTCCCCTCGGGCGCAATGCACGTATTTGGCCTGGCCAGGCGGCACATCGGAGAAGTGCACCCCTCGGATCACGCCCCGCGCCGAGACGCTGTGGTTGGACTGAGCCAGGCTCAGCCGGTGCCCGGTGGCCTTGACGAACGCGGACTCTTGGAACGGCGCGACGAACAGCCCGCGCGCGTCGGGGAAGATCTTCGGGATGAACTCGAGCGCTCCCGGCACCGCCAGTTCTCGGACCTGCACGGGTCCGAACCCTAACGGGCGTCGATCAGGTCACAGCGTGGGAGCTGACAGTCGCCGCGCCTTGCTGCCACACTAAGAAGCGAAACCCCACGGCGGTGGTGCCGTGTCGGCGCCCACGACCTGGGCACCGCGTCGTGATCTTGTCACCACCACCGCATGTACCGACGGTACCCGCGTCGGTCCCTGAATTGTTCCGCGGTCGCGGCAGGTACCCCCATGTCCGACCGCTTCCAGGTGTCCTCGTTCGATCCTGCCTCAGCACTGCATAAGGAGTGACGTGGCTGCCCCAGGCCGGCCCCAAGACCACCAGTCCGCCGAATCGATGCCCACCGAGGAGGAGATCTTCGCCGCGCATGAGGGCGGCAAGCTGTGCACCGGTTTGCCGTTCGCGATCAGCACCCAGCGTGCGTTGGCGATCGCCTACACGCCCGGGGTGGCGCAGGTGAGTCGTGCGATCGCCGGTGACGAGACGCTCGCGCGGCAGTACACCTGGGCGAGCCGACTGGTAGCGGTGGTCAGCGACGGCACGGCGGTGCTGGGTCTGGGCGACATCGGGCCGAGGGCCTCGTTGCCGGTGATGGAAGGTAAAGCAGCCCTGTTCAAGGGATTCGCCGGGCTGGACGCCATCCCGCTGGTGCTGGACACCACCGACGTCGACGAGATCGTCGAAACCCTGGTGCGGCTGCGTCCGACTTTCGGGGCGGTGAACCTCGAGGACGTCTCCGCGCCCCGGTGCTTCGAGTTGGAGCGCCGACTCATCCAGGCGCTGGACTGCCCGGTCATGCACGACGATCAGCACGGGACCGCGGTCGTCGTGCTGGCCGCACTGCGCGGCGCATGCCTGGCGTTGCAGCGGGAACTGACCCCGCTCAAGGTGGCCATCACCGGCGCCGGAGCCGCCGGGGTGGCCTGCGCCAGAATTCTGCTTGCGGCCGGTCTCACCGATATCACGGTGCTCGACTCGCGTGGCATCATCCACAGTGGGCGGGACAACCTGAATCCGGTGAAGGAAGACCTCGCTGTCCGTACCAATCCAGACGGTCGCAAAGGGGGGTTGGCCGAAGCTCTCGACGGGGCCGACGTGCTGATCGGTGTGTCGTCGGCAAGCGTGCCCGAGCGGTTGGTGGCCAAGATGAAGCCGGACGGCATCGTGTTCGCTCTGTCCAATCCCGATCCGGAGATCTCTCCGACGCTCGCCGCTCGACATGTGGCGGTGGTCGCCACCGGTCGCAGCGATTACCCCAACCAGATCAATAACGTGCTTGCATTCCCCGGCATCTTCAAGGGCGCGCTGGATGCCGGGGCCCGTTACATCTCCGAAG
>JBOHHE010000207.1:0-4442 GCA_050700355.1 Pseudonocardiaceae bacterium | reverse complement strand
CGCCACGACGTCGACGATGTCTACGGGCTGCTGGACGACACGAACAAGCTGGTCACCCAGATCGCTGGCATTCAGCAACGGCACGGCACCCGACTGGAAGAAATCCAACAACGGCACGGCACCCGGCTGGAAGAAATCCAACAACGGCACGGCACCCGGCTGGAAGAAATCCAGCAGGCGCTCGATCTCACGGTTGGCCGGATGGATCGAATCGAGGACAACCAGCGACGACAGTACGAGGCGCTGAACGTCAAGCTGGACGGCATTGTGACGCTGCTACGCGGTAACCAGCCAACCGATTGACAGTCACCCGCAACACAACAGACCTGCCGCACCTGAATGAGTCCGCACAGTGCTCACGTGACGCGATTTCACCCTGGACCGACCGCAGGCCTGGGCGCCATCGGGAAGTCTCGGGCGGAGTGCCTCAGTCTCCGCGGTACAGCCGGTCGAGGTCGATGAGCTCGACGTCGTGCCTGCCTGATGCGGTGCGCCGGGCGTCCGCGGTGAACCCGGCACGGGAGTAGAGCAACAGCCGTGGTGGCGCTGCTATCTGGGAGCCCGGCAGGAGATCCCGGAGGTGATCCAGCCGCGCGATCGCCGCCACGTCTATGGGCCGTACCGTCGACTTGACCTCCCCGATCGCCACGACCCGACGTCGCTCGCCGGCCGATGTCTCCACGACCACGACGTCGATCTCGTGGCCTTGCTGGTGTTTTCGGCAGGCAATGGTGGCTGGGTTCACGTCGTGCGCCAGCCCACCCAAAGCCGCGGAACTGGCGTGGTTCAGGCACCATTCCCGAGCCAAGTCCTCCAGATGCGGGCCGTAAATCTTGGCGGCGACAGTGTCCGCGTTCACCGTCCAGACCTGGGTGCCGCGTTCGCGCACGAGCAGGCGTTCGTTGGGCGCGATCACCAGTTCGTGGAGCCGGATAAGCGGATCGGTGAGCCGGTAGATCCCTCTGCGTTCCCGGAACGCGTCGTCGAGCCGGGCGATGAGTCCGATCTGCTGCAGCCCGGCCAACAGATGCGCGATGGCCGTGGCCGGCCTGCCGATTCGCCCGGCGATCTCCGAACGGCGTGCCGCGCCGGCCGCGATGGCGCCGAGAACGCCGTGGTAAGGCGCGGGATCGGTGAGGCCGGACTCCTCACGCAGCAGCAGGCTCCCTTCCCGGAACAGCGCGCTCGCCGGGTTGAGCAGGCGCTGCGCCACCCAGTGATCGAAGGATTGCCGGTCCGCAGGAGGCCCATACGCCATGGCCCGGTAGGCCGGAGTGCCACCGAGCAGAGCGTGCACCCGGAAGGCGAGTTCGGGGTCGTCCGTCAGTTGCCAGAATGAAGCGGCCTCCCGGTACCAGAACGGCTGCAGCACCAGCTCAAGCTTGGCCCGGCCGCGCAGCGGCGCACCGCCACCGAGCAGATCCCGCATCCCGGTCAGTGCGCTGCCGCACAGGATCAGTCTGCTGCGCAAGTTCCGGGTCGCATGGCTGCGCGGGCTGAGCGCGATCTGGATCATCGACGGGAGCGCCGAGGCCTGCGCCACGAGGTTGGGGAACTCATCGATGATCACCGGCACCGCTTCGGACGCCGCGTGCCCGAGCCCGAGCAGGGCATCGATCACGTCAGGCCAGTTGTCGAAGGCCAGCGACGCGGGCAGCCCGGCATGGCGGGCGTAGGCCGCGCTCAGTTCCTGCAGGTTCTGCCGTTCCGGCTGCTCCCGTGCCGTGAACATGAACCCACCGGTCGCCTCCGCCAGCAGCTCAAGCATGAGCGTCTTGCCTTGCCGCCGGCGCCCGTACACCAAGCCAAGCGTCGCGCCGGGTGACGGGTCGGCCACGAAATCGACGAGGGCGTCCCACTCCCGATCCCGCGCATGCAGCTCGTCCGGCTTCCGCAGCTCACCATCCATGATGACTGAAACTATAATAGCCCCAGCCATAATAATTAGGAACCGCGACCTCCTAACCCCCTGGCGTGTCGCGCTCTCATGTACCGCATGTCGCGCGTTCATGCACAGCATGTCCGCCCGAGGTGCCTGGATATAGCTGTGTCGCTACCGAAGAGCTACCTTGGTAGCTATGAGCGAGACGATCAAGCAGTCTGAGCTTCGCAACAACAACGCGGAGATCATGCGGCGGGTGGCGGGGGGCGAATCCTTCACGGTCACCGTGCACGGCCGGCCGGTCGCCGACCTGGTACCGCACCAACGGTCCGGCCACCGGCGCAGGCGCCTGGTCCCGGCCGCCGAGTTCGACGCCGCACTCGCCCAGCTCAGTCCCGTCGACGTAGCACAGTGGCAGCGGGACCGCGAGGCGGCCGACGATCTCTTCGGGGACGACCTGCCGACCGACCCCTGGGACGAGGCCAAGAACCGGTGACCGGGCCTGCCGAGCGCAGGGTGCTCCTCGACACCTCGGTCATCATCGATCCACCGTCGCAGGGCACCGCCTCGTTCGCCGACGTGGTGAGCGTCAGCGCGGTCACCGTGGGCGAGCTGCACTACGGAGTGGGCGCGAGCGCGGACCCGGTCGAGCAGCTGTACAGGAGGCAACGGCTACAACTCGTCCTCGACACCTCCGACGTCCTGCCCTTCGACGCCGACGTGGCCGAGTCCTATGGCCTGCTGGCCAACGTGGTACGCCAAGCCGGGCGAAACCCCCGACCCCGCAGGATGGATCTCCTGATCGCCGCCACCGCCGTACGCCACCGGTTCGCCCTGGCCACCCGCAACGCCGCGGACCTGCGCCACCTGGAGCGAGTTCTCACAGTGATCAACGTGACGTGACCTCACCACGAAACGACGCCGCAGCCTGTGGGTACCCACCCGTTGGATCATGAATTGGCAAAAGGATCTGTGTTGTCCCGTGGTTCCCGCGCAGCAATTATTCGCTGGCAAATACTGATGAGTTCAGCCTGCGCAACGTAGTGCCGGCCACTTTTTTCACCACGCGGTTCTAGCAGTCCTGAACTCACCAGCTTGCGAAGATCCCTCGTCGCGGTAGCCTCGGTGATCTCGTCGGGAGTATCCGCGTAGTAGGACCGGTACGTTACATTTCGGACTCGCAATCCCAGCGCCGCGTCGAACAGCGCCATGATGCTTCGCTCGGGAAGCTTGTTGATCCGCACTATCTCCTCGAGCTCCGTCCACGTTCGTTCGCTTTCACGAACCCGTTGCAGCATGGTCCTGACCTGCCTGAGGTGAGCTGTCAGAGTGAACCGCAGCCAGGGGCGAACGTCTCGCTGCGGCTGCCACGACCCACCCCCCACTTGGGCCAACACGTCATAATACGCCTGAGTGTTGCGCCCGAGGTACTCCTCAATGCTCATAAAGACCGGGCTCACCACCTTGACCCTCGCGAGTACGAGACTCTGCAGGCACCTCGCCATGCGACCATTACCGTCCCGAAACGAGTGTATCATGACCAGATTGAGGTGCGCCAGGCAGGCTGCAACGATGGCAGGCAGCTCGTGATCCCGGTTGAGATCATCCATGAGCTCCCTGATCAGTTCGGGAACTCGGTCGATGTCCGGTCCCTCGTGCACAATCTCGCTGGTCTCATCGTTCCGAACGTAAATGCTCCCCGCACGCCACCGTCCGGGCCGGTTCTTCAGCGAGTAGTTGGTCATCATGAAGTGCAGGCTCTTGAGGAGCTGCTCGTTGTACTCGAACTCGGACTCTTCGGCCAACTGGAGTACGTAGGTCATGGCGTCGCGGTAGCCGCGCAGCGCCAGGCGCGTCTCGCTGCCGGCATCGAGCGGCTCTTCACCCGCAGCGACGTCCATAGCGTCGTCCAGGCCGGCCTCGTAGCCCTCAATGCTGTTCGACCCCTGGATCGCCCGCGCGAACGAGAGACGACGGAGAGATCCGTACCATCGTCGCGGCTCGGTGAGCTGCCACCGCAGACGACCCTTCACGTCCTCGATCTGATCGAGCACTCGGAACTCTACCTCGTCGAGGTCTGGTGCTTGGAACAACATGTCTGTAACTCGGTTGCTCACCGTCAGCATGAGGGTGAGCAACCGCCTCCATGATGGATAGCTTACCGACATAATGTTGGTTGCCAACAGTGTATCCGACACTGATCCGATCGGAGAAGGCCACCAGGGTCGAAACTGGCCTCCCTAGAGGGGTGCGCGCTAGGTCGCCGGCCGACCCCGTGGCGCCTGCGGATCGGCCTCCGCGCGCTCAGCGCTTCCGGATCTTGACGAGGGGACCGGGGTCTCCCACGGTGGCTGTATTCCGTAGGTGTACCTGCAGGCGATGGTCGGTCCGGGCGAGCGGTGACAGGTCGACCGGCTCCTCCATGTCGTGCAGGCGCAGCTCTCGCAGGTGCGGCAGCGTAGCCAACGGCGCGAGGTTCACCACAGATAAGCGCCCCAACCGCGCCCGCTTCAGTGACTGCAGCGTGGCCAACGGCCCCAGATCGGTGACGGGGCAGGAG
>JBOHHE010000206.1:0-1666 GCA_050700355.1 Pseudonocardiaceae bacterium | reverse complement strand
GTGTTGCGACACCCGCCTTCAGGGGTTCCCCACCCCCCGCGCGATGCGTCATCCCTCATGCACGTTGCGTCCGTCGTGCGCCTCTCAGGTTCGCCTGCCAGTCCGATGAATTAGCTCGTCTGTGGCTCCGCATTACCGCTAGACAGGACAGTGGCACCTCATGTCCAGGTAGAGGTGCGGGCGCAGGAGTTGGACAGTATCGGGGGTGGAGGGAAGTGCTGGTGTATCGAGTCGCACAGCCGCAAGTGCAG
Source organism: Pseudonocardiaceae bacterium (assembly GCA_050700355.1). GTDB lineage: Bacteria > Actinomycetota > Actinomycetes > Mycobacteriales > Pseudonocardiaceae. The sequence continues at coordinate 1,415 of JBOHHE010000206.1, read as the reverse complement.
ACCTCGGCGCGAGACAGAGTACAGGCGGATCTGGGCACTGCTGCGGGGGTCAGTGACTGCGGACTGCTGCGCACCCGTAATGAGGACGCGATGGCGCTTCGGCAGGTCACGACCGACGCGACGGTGGTGGCTGTGGCGGATGGCGTCTCCGCATCCCACCGACCGCATGAGGCGTCCCGAACAGCGGTGGATGTGGCAGTCGATGTGCTGGCCGCGGCAGTTCTCAACCGGACCGATCTCGTCACCGCGACCCGGGCAGCGGCAGCTCGGGCGGCTGCGGCGGTAGCCGCCCTGCGCCGCCCGGAGGAAAGTGGTATCGCTCCGGCATGCACGTTCGTCTCTGCCGTGATCAGCAGTGGACGAATCACCGTCGGATGGATCGGGGACAGCCGAGCTTACTGGCTGACAAGGCGGGGCGACCCTCCCTCAAGGTGTCTGACTACTGACGACACCTGGGCCGGTCAGACGGTACGGGATGGCAGGCAGACCCCGCAGAAGGCTTACAGCGAGGGGCACAACGGGCCGTTGTGGCGCTGGCTGGGTGATACGACCGACCGAGAGCCCGCTCAGATCGCGACATTGGAGACCACCGGCAGTGGCACCGTGCTGCTGTGCACCGACGGGTTATGGAGCTATTTGTGGAACTCCCAGCAACTGGCCGCCGTGGTGCAGGAAGCATCGAGCCCACTGTACGCAGCAGACATGCTGACCGGGAGCGCGCTGGATGCCGGAGGTCGGGACAACGTCACCGCAGTGGTGGTGGCCGTTGACTCCAGAGCCTCGGGCCGACGCACTCAGGATGGTGGTAGTTCCCGGAAGGACTCCACAACTTCATTCACCTGAGGCAGCACAGCTTGTGGATCAGAGCCGATTTCGGTGAACACCGTGATGCCATAGTTGGTGGGGCTGTTCTCGATAGTGATCGCGAGGAAACGGACCCGGACGTTCTTGTCGTTGTTACCGACCCCGGCATACAGCAGGGCAGGCAGCCCACCAATCGTCTGAGCCTCAGGCTTGAATACCTCGACCTTGTCGTAGTTGCCACCCACCTGCTGGAAGAACAGAGTGGCAGCCACCGCCAACGGCCCGGTGCGACCCAGGCCGACGGTGATCAAGGTGTTGCCCTCTGGGTTCTTCAGCGTCGTGGTACGCCCATCCTGCGTCGTCGACCAGGATTCGGGCACCTCGATCCGGTATCCACCCTCGGTATTGATCACCTCAATGTCACCGCCGGAATCCGTCGCGGTGTCGTCCGCCATCCAGGTGAACAAGGCGATCAGGCCGAAGCCGAGTGCGAACACCAGGGCGACGATAGCGATCACAGAGGGGAGCGGCCGAGCACGCAGCCGAGTGAGCAAGGTAGTCATCAGGGAGCCGATCGTAAAGAGTTCTGATTCTGAAGATGCCGACGGGGG
>JBOHHE010000205.1:0-38047 GCA_050700355.1 Pseudonocardiaceae bacterium | reverse complement strand
GAGCAGTGCGTTGGGGTCGGTGCCCGTCGCTGCGGCGAGCTCGTCCGGGGTCGTCGCGCCGAGGCGGATGTGGTCGACGAGACGCAGCGTAGCCGCGACGCGAACCGCCATCGGTGTGTGCAGGTTCCCCAGCCGCAGCAGCGCGTCCAGGAACTGCATCTCCTCGGTCTTTGTTTCGATCATGAATGTGCTCCTTGACGGCTCGGGGCGGATGACGAGCCGGTGCGCGGCCCTGGTGATCCCTGGCACTAGGGTCGCCAGCCATCGCCTTCGGGCCACGGCTCGCCGAGCTGGCGGTAGGTGCCGAGGTAGTCGGGCCAGTCCCGGTGGTCCCGAATCTTCCCGTCCACGATCCGGCACAGGTGGATCTGCTCACCGGAGAACCGACGTCCCGTGGGGGCCATGCTGACCATGTCGCCGACATGGCGGCCGTACAGCACCAGCCGGGCCCGCACCCAGTTCCCCTTCTCCTCGTAACCGATCTCGTCCAGGAACATGTCCTCGGAGAAGGTCATCTTCAGCCACTTGACAGCCAGTGCGAAGACCTCGGGACCCAGCAGATCCTTATAATGTTCCATCGCTCCGGGATTCAGGTACTCCGGATGAATGAATTCGTCGACGTCGTCGACCTTTCCGGTGTTGTAGGCGTTGACCATCCGGCGGACGAGATCGATCTGGCCACCCATGCTGTCTCCTCCATTGCCTTCTCCGATACGAGCATTGTCAACCGTCTATTCGGGTCGCACAAGAGAGGAATCTCCGTTTTCCGGTGAACTCCAGTGAGTCGTCAGTCGAAGTCGAGGTGGCTCCATCGACTTTCGATCGATCCGCGATCTGGGCAATTAACTCTGGTACCGGGTCAGGCATGATTTGGAGACGAAATTGGATCGGCCAGGATACAAGAAGACGGTCTCCGCGGTCTTCGACCAGGCGGCGGCGACCTACGATCGGATGGGCGTTGAGTTCTTCACGCCGATGGGTAGGCGGTTGATCGAATACGCCGACCCCCGCCCGGGAGAGCGGGTGCTGGACGTCGGGTGTGGCCGGGGAGCTTGCCTGTTCCCCTCGGCGGCGAAAGTCGGCCCGCGTGGTCACGTGCTCGGCATCGACATCGCGCCGAACATGATTAAGGAGGGCGTCCAGGAGATCCGACGGTTGGGACTGGGCAACGTCGAGCTGCGGGTCATGGACGGCGAGCGGCCCGATCTGCCACCTCGCTCGTTCGACCTTGTCACAGGCGGCTACAGCGTGATCTTCCTGCCGGACGCGCCCTCGGCGCTGGCCAGGTACGCCGAGCTGCTTGTCATCGGCGGTCGCATCGCCTTCACCAGCCCGGTCTTCACTCAGGACACCTTTCCCTTCCTGCCCCCGGTCTTCACCGACCTCATCCCCCGGTCCCTGCTGCGGAATCTGCCGCCCCAGTGGCAGCCCGAACGATTACAGCAGCGGTTCAACTCGTGGCTGGAGCAGGTTCCCGACCTGGAACGGACCTTGACTAGGGCGGGCTTCGCCGACGTGGATGTCACGGACGAGCCCGTTGATCTGGTGGCCGAGTCCGGGCGGGCGTGGGTGGACTGGTCCCACACGCAGGGGATGCGGCTGCTCTGGCAACACCTCCCACCCGCCGAGGCGGCGCAGCTCCGCGACCGGCTGATCACCGCGCTGGACGCGATGCGAAACGGCGCGGGACCGCTGACGATCGAGGTGCCGGTCCGGTATGTCACCGCCACCGTGTCCGGTCAGTGCGGCGTGACCTGATGCCCCTCAGCGCGCAGCGCCTCGGCCGCGCGGCGCACCGCGAGCCGGTCCGTGTCGATCGGTCCGGGGCGGCCGGGTAACAGGGCCAGCGCGGTGCTGCGCCGGGCGCGTACCTCGGGATGGAGCCTGGCCAGAGTGGTCAGGGCCGCGCCGGGGCCCGTCTCGAGGAGCAGGAACTCGCCGCCGGACAGCAACGCGTCCAGCGCGGGCCAGAACAGCACCGGCGCGACCATGTGCCGAGCCCAGAACGTCGCGTCGTGCACGTCCTCCAGACGCAGTGCGGCGGCCGTATAGCCGGAATAGATCATCGTCTCCGGCGGTGCCGTGCGTATCGTGGCCAGTAGACGCTCGGCTCCGACGTTGACGGGCTCCAGCACCGGGCTGTGGAAGGCGGTCAGCGAGGGCACCCGCCGACAGGTGATTCCCTGCTTGCGCAGGGTTACCGCCACCTTCTCCAGCGGGCCTTCGGGCCCGGCAAGGATCGTCTGGCGGGGCGCATTGACCGCGCCGACGACCACGTCCGCACCGATCAGGCTCGCCAGGTCATCCGGGGACGCCCCGACCGCCAGCATCCCGCCCGGGGGCGCAGCCGCTGCCCTTCGTACCCGGTCACTTACCAGCAGGACGGCATCGGACAGGCTGAATACCCCGGCCAGCGTGGCGGCGACCAGTTCGCCCATGCTGTGACCGAGCAGCGCGGCCGGCCGCACCCCCCAGCTCAGCACCAGCCTGCCCAGCGCATAGTCCACCGCGAACAGCAGCGGCTGGGCCCGTGTCACGTGATCGATCGGGATCTCTGGCCGCTCGGCCAGCCAGTCGGCGCATACTCGTGCACCTTCGGCCCCCATCGCCTCGAATACTTCGTCGATGATGGCGGTGAACACCGGCTCGGTCCGGTAGAGGTCCGTCGCCATCCGGGGCCGCTGCGCCCCCTGGCCCGGCAGCAGCAGGGCGACCCGCCGGGGGCGGGCTGCGGTGGCCGGAATCTGGCTGGCCACTCGAACTGGCCGACTGCTCTCTTCGACCGTCGACATGCCGAACTCCTCCCTCGTCTCGGGCGCCCTCATTCGTCCAGCCGTGAGATAGTGCCCTCGGCCGATTGCTGGCCGTCGGCCGGCCGGATCCCTGTCCAGTCCGGTCGCTCCAGGACCTCGACCACCGCGGCTGACCAGCTGAAGCCGGCGCCCACGCTCAGCAGCAGACATAGGCTCCCGGGACCGAGGGCACCGGTGGTCACCAGATGGTCGAGCCCGGCGATCGGATCGCCACCACCCAGATGCCCCACCTGCCTGCTCCACAACCAGGTGGTGAGCTCCGGGGCCAGGCCGAACCTGCGGAAATAGCCGACCTGGAGCCTGCGGCGCCCTAGATGGGGCAGAGCGATCCGGTCGATCCGGTCGAGCTCGACCTCTGCCTCCGCCAGAGCTTGCCTGATCGCCGACTTCTGCCCGGCGCTCACCCGCGCCACCGCGCACGAGATGCCAGTCCTTGCCAGGAAGGCGCGCTTGCAGGCGTTGAGATCCACCGTAGGACGGCTGCTCAATGGGGTGGGACCGAACGGGTCGTCGCCTCGATGCATCCCCTCCAGCTCAGGATCCCCCACCGTGATCAAGCTTCGTAGTCGGGCGAATCCCCGTTGCCGGGACAGCACCAGCGCGGTCCCGCCGTCGGCGTAGACGGTCCCTTGGTCGCTACGCCATCGATCGAATCCGGGCGGTCCGCACTTGTCGCCCGTCGTCACCAGGGCGGCCGTGCGTCGCGCGTCGGCCGCCAGGTACGCGCAGGCCAGTTCGATCGCGGCCATCCCGCCGTTGGACGCCTGCCGCACCTCCATCGCCAGGCAACTGTTCCCTACCGCGACACGCTGCACGTAGGACGCTGGCGCCCATACGTCGTGTCCCTGATAGAAGAAGTTCGCGTGCAGAATGAGATCGATGTCCGCAGGGCCGTACCGGGCCCGCCCCAACGCGATCCGGGCAGCGCGGGCCGCCATCTCCGGTGCCGACTCGGTGTCGGCCACCGCGACCGAGAGCGCTCCCGTGCGGGCGGCCAGCTTCTCGTCGCAGTCGCCGTCGGCGATCGCCTTCGCCACCGGGACCTGCGGTGGCAGCCAGGTCGCGCAGGCCGCGACGTAGATGCCCGGGTACCTCATCCGGACGCCTGCACCTCAGTGCTCGGAATCCGCCGCAGCCGTTCGTTGACGAAGGTCACGAATGCCTCGGGAGTGCGGATCTTCTCCAGGTTCTCCTCCGGCAGCGAGATGCCGAAGCGGCGTTCCACCCGGCTCAGCGTCTCCATCAACGCGAGCGAGTCATAACCGAGATCCTCGAAGTCGACGTCGGCGATCTCCCCGCCCAGGTCGACGGTCTCGTCCTCGCCGGCGCACTCGCGCATGATCTGGAGCAGGTCTTCGACGATCAGCTCGGTCGGTTCGCTCATCGATCTTCCTTTCGTTCTCTGGTCGGAACCGTTCGCGCGAAGCGGACCGAACGGACCAGCATTGCGCTGTTGAAGCCGCCAAATCCCCTGGCCAATACCAGTGCCGCCGGTCTTGACAGCGTTCGGGGCTTGCCGATCACCAGGTCGACCGCGTAGCGCGCCGCCGCCGCAGGCACGTTCGCGGTGGGCGGGATCACTCCCTCGTGCAGGGCCTTGAGCGCGAGAGCCAGGTCGAGTGGGGCCGCGCCCGAGTACAGCCGCCCGATCATGGTCTTTGGCGCTGTCACCGGCACCCCGAGCTGTCCGAAGATCCCGCCCACAGCGTCCGCCTCGGCCTGATCGAGCTCGGGATCCGCGGCCGCGTCGGCGAAGACCACCCCGATGTCGGCGGCGGAGGTTCCGGCGTCCGCGAGTGCCGTCTCGATCGCGCGGTGCAGGTTGGGGCGACGGCCGGAGCCGGGTGGCGGATCGAAACTCGCCCCGTAGCCGGCGATCTCCCCGTACACTCGCGCCCCGCGTGCGGCGGCTCGGTCGGCGTTCTCCAGCACCAGGATCGCGCCGCCCTCGCCGGGCACGTGCCCGTCCGCTTGGTGGGCAAAGGGCAGGTAGGCTCGTCCGGGCTCGGACTGTGGGCTGAGCCGGCCAGAGGCGATCAGTGCCGCGAGACCATAGGGGCACAGCGCGGAGTCCATGCCACCAGCGAGCATCATCGGGGCGCCTTTGCGCACTGTGCGACGTGCCTGCGCGACGGCGTCGAGTCCGCCTGCCTGCTCGCTGACCAGGGCGCCGGCCGGACCGCGCAGGTTGTGCCGGATTGAGATCTGACCGGTGTTGACCGCGTAGAACCAGGCGAAGGACATGTAGGCGCTGACGAAGCCTGGGCCCTTGCCCCACAGGTTCTGCAGTTCGCGCTGGCCAAAGTCGAACCCGCCGGAGGCACTGGCGGTGATCACTCCGACTTCTTGGGAAAGGTCGCCGACCGGACCTGAGTCCGCGTCGGCCAGTGCCCAGTCGGCCGCGGCGATGGCGAACTGGGTCATCCGGTCCGTCTGCGGAATGAGCCTGCTCGGTAGATGGTCCCTCGCCTCGAAGGTAGTGACCTCGCCGGCCAGCCGAACAGGATACGCGTCAGGATCGAACCGGCTGATGCGCCGGATGCCGTTCTCCCCACGCAACGTCGCGGCCCAGTGGTTCTCCAGCCCAAGCCCGTTGGGGGCCACCACACCGATGCCGGTCACCACGGCGGCGGGGCGCGGGTCGGAACCGGATCGTTCCGTCGATGTCACGCTGATCGCCTGTCCGCGCTGGTCAGGATCATCGCGCTCTGGAACCCGCCGAAGCCGCTGCCGACGGTCAAGGCCCGATCGACCCGCTGTTCGCGTGCGGTCAGCGGGACATAGTCGAGGTCCAGCTCTGGATCCGGCTCGCACAGGTTGGCCGTGGGCGGTACGACGTCGTGCTCGATGGCGAGCGCGGTAGCCGCCGTCTCGATGGATCCGATCGCCCCCAGGGAATGACCGATCATGGACTTGATGGAGCTGATCGGCACGTCGTAGGCGTGCGCGCCCAGACTGCGCTTGAGGGCGGCCGTCTCATGCCGGTCGTTCTGTTTGGTCGCGGTGCCGTGGGCGTTGACGTAGTCGATCGCCATGGGTGCGAGCCGCGCCTCCGCCAGCGCGGCGGTGATGGCGGCCGCCATCTCCTTGCCGTCGGTCCGCAGCCCTGTCATGTGATAGCCATTGCTTCGGGAGGCGAAGCCGGCGATCTCCGCATAGACGTGGGCGCCCCGCCGATGGGCCGATTCCAACTCCTCCAGCACGAGGATCGCCGCGCCCTCCGCCAGTACGAAGCCGTTACGGGTGCGGTCGAACGGGCGGCACGCCGCCTCGGGGGTGTCGTTGCGTGGAGACGTCGCCTTGATCGCGTCGAAACAGGCGACGGTGATCGGAGCGATTGGCGCGTCCGCGCCGCCCGTGATCATCACGTCGGCCGTGCCCTCCCGGATGAGCTCGCAGGCGTACCCGATGGAGTCGATCCCCGAGGTGCATCCGGCCGAGACGACCGTGGCGGGCCCTTCCGCGCCGACCAGCCAGGCCAGCTCGACCGCCATCGAGCTCGGCACGAAGAAGTCGTACAGCCGGGGGTGGCCCCGGGTGTGGTCGACCAGCCAGCGCTGGCCGTCGTCGCTGAGTGTGCGGTACTCCTGTTCCAGCCGCTGGGTGCAGCCCACCGCATTGCCGATGCTCACGCCGAGCCGGTGCGCCCGTTCCGGGTCGGGGGGAATTCCGCTGTCGGTCAGCGCTTCCCGGGCGGCGACGAGCGCGAACTGAGTGGCCCTGTCCAGCCGCTGGATAGTCGCTTCCGTCAAACCCTCGCGGGCGGGGTCGAAGTCGACCGCGGCAGCGATCTGGGAACGGAAGGGTGAGGGGTCGAACGTCGTGATGCGTCGGGTACCGGTGCGTCCCTCGGTGAGCAGGGTCCACAGGTTTTTGGTGCCGATGGCGTCGGGCGCGACCACGCCGATGCCCGTTATTCCCACGCGCCTGCTCATGTGTCACCGTGGTCCTTCCGGCCCGTCCCCGCCGAGCGGGTTCCTCGCTGCGTGTACAGGTTGGGCTCACTGGTACTCAGCGCTCGCAGCGCGGCGGCGTGCGGCTGGAAGTCCGGATGTGCCACGGCCCCGCGGAACGACTCCAGGTCCCGCCACCGGGCGATGTTGAGGTAGCTGTTCTCGTGGTCCACATGGCGCAGCAGGGTGTGGTTCAGGAAGCCGGGCCGGTCGGCCATGAACTCCGAGGTCTCCGCGAAGACCCGTTCGAACTCCTCCGGCGAGGCATGCAGGGTGAATCGGTTGATGAAGGTGACCGCGCGACTTCCCGCGGGGTCTATGGTGGCGTGTTCCTGGGCCTGCATTGCGGATGCTCCTCCATTGTTTCCGTTGTCCGCGGGCAGCCGACAGGCAGATGCTCCACTCAACGTGATCGGATCTCGTCGCAGTCGGCTCGACGCCAGCTAGACGACGGTTGCTTCCAGCGGTCCTCGAGGAGGGGCGGTCATCCTCGGAGGTCAGCAACGGAGGAGCCGAGATGTCCCACACAGAGCGAAGGACCGCCATTGTCACGGGGGCGACCAGTGGTATCGGGCTCGCCGTCGTGGAAGTGCTCACCGAAGCCGACATGCGCGTCTTTCTCTGCGCCCGGACCGAGGACGACGTGGCGCTCACCGTCAAACGGCTGCGACAGCGCGGGCTGGAAGTCGACGGGCAATCCTGCGATGTGCGCTCTCCCGAACAGGTGCGCACCTTCGTGCGGGCCGCTGTGGAGCGGTTCGGCCCGGTGCACGTGCTGGTCAACAATGCGGGCCGTCCCGGAGGTGGGGTCACGGCCGAGATCGCGGACGAACTCTGGTGTGACGTAATCGAGACCAACCTCAACAGCGTCTTCTATGTCACCCGCGAGGTGCTCGGCGCCGGCCGGATGCTGGAAGCCGCGAACGGCCGAGTCATCAACATCGCCTCGACTGCGGGCAAGCAGGGTGTGCTGTACGGCGCCCCCTACTCCGCGTCCAAGCACGGCGTCGTCGGCTTCACCAAGGCGCTCGGACTGGAGCTGGCAAAGACCGGCATCACGGTGAACGCGGTGTGCCCCGGTTACGTGGAGACACCGATGGCGCAGCGGGTCCGCCGTGGCTACGCGGAGTTCTGGGAGATCACGGAGGACGACGTGCTCGAACGGTTCCAGGCGAAGATTCCGATCGGCCGGTACGCGCTGCCGCAGGAGGTCGCCGGGCTCGTCGGCTACCTCGTGTCGGAGACTGCCGCGCCGATCACTGGCCAGGCAATCAATGTGTGCGGCGGCCTTGGCAACTACTGACCGCGGTTCCGCTCCGTGAGCGAACGGCACCGAAACGGACGGAGGAACATGTCCGACACTTATGAGACCGAGCACGAGATCACGGTGTCCGCGCCCGCCGAGGCGATCTTCGGGCAGATCGTTGACGTCGGTGGCTGGCCGTGGCTCTTTCCGCCCACCGTGCACGTCGAGCACCTCGAGCAAGGGGATGCCGAGGAGCTCATTCGCATCTGGGCCACCGCCAATGGACAGGTCAAGTGCTGGACCTCACGCCGGTTCCTGGACCGGGCGGCATTGCGGATCCGCTTCCGGCAGGAGGTCTCCCAGCCTCCGATCGCGGCCATGGGCGGGGAATGGCTGATCGAGCCCTTGCCCGATGGCACCGCCCGGGTCCGGCTCAAGCATGATTTCTCCCCGCTGGAGGACACTGCGCAGAACGTTGCCTGGATCACCCGGGCTGTGGGCGGCAACAGTGCGGCCGAGCTGGCCGCGATCAAGGCAGCCGCTGAGCACCAGCACGGCCACGGTCAACTGCTGTTCTCCTTCGACGAAATGATGCGCGTGGACGGCGCGGCGCGCGACGTCTACGACTTCATCTACCGGGCCGACCAGTGGCCGGAGCGTCTCCCGCATGTCACCAGGGTCGCGCTGGAGCAGCACACGCCCACCGTGCAGTCGCTGGAGATGGACACCCGATCCGAGGACGGCTCCGTGCACACCACCAGATCGATCCGGGTCTGCCTGCCGCCCGAGACGATCGTGTACAAGCAGTCGCGGACGCCCGCGTTGCTGTCGGCACACACCGGACGCTGGTCCATCCGGGAGGATGTGGGCGGGACCGTCATCACCTCGCTCCACACCGTGGTCATCAACGCTGTGGCCATTCCCGCGATTCTCGGCGCGGCGGCCACGGTGACTCAGGCGCGGGCCTTTATCCGTGGCGCGCTCGGCCGCAACAGTGTAATCACCATGCGCTGCGCGAAGGCGTATGCCGAGAACATCGGCACCGCGCCTCCGGTCAGGTGACCGACAGCCCGCCGTCCACTGCGATCACGGTGCCGTTGGCGTATGCGGCATCGGTTCGCGTGAGCCGGACGATCCACTCCGCGATCTCTTCGGGCCTGCCGACTCGCCTGGCCGGCGTCCGCGCCGCCATCTGTGTCAGGAAGCCATCGTAGGTCTGGCGGTCCATGCCCGCCCGGACACCGACCCCCGTGTCGATCACACCGGGTGCGACGGACACCACCCGGATCCCGCGTCCGGCGAGTTCGACGGCCCAGGTGCGGGTCAGGAAGTCCAGACCGGTCTTGGTCGCTCCGTACACCCCGTTGCTCGGCCAGGAACGCAGCCCGAGTGAGCCCGCGCTGCTGACGTTCACCACCACTCCGCCTGCCGCCTCCAGTGGGCCCAGCGCCCGCTGGGTCAGGAACACCGGTGCCAGCAGGTTGGTGCGGAACTGTTCCTCGACCATGGCGCGGTCGAGTTCGCTCAGCGTTCCGAACGTTGCGGTGGCGGCGTTGTTCACAAGCACATCGACCCGGCCGAACTCGCGCAGCGCCGTTTCCACGATGAGCTCGGGCGCATCCGGCTCGGTGATGTCGGCGGGCAGGATCCGGATGGTGTCGAGCCCCTTGGCGGTCTCCATCAGGGCGGACTCGGTACGCCCCACGATCAGCACCCCGGCGCCCTCGGCGGCGAACGCCTGCGCGGCGCACCGGCCGATGCCGGTTCCGCCACCGGTGATGATCACTCCCGATGCCGGGTCGCCTCCATGCGTTGTCGTCATCGTTTCACTCCTCCACGGCTCACTCCGCCACGGTTCACTCCACCACGGGGCGGAACGTCCCCGCGTCATCGGCGACGGTTCCACGACGACGTCGAATTCCGCTGGAGCCGTGTTCCGGGCGGAGGGAATCGAGCAATGCCCGAGTATTTCTCGAAGCGATTCCGGAACTATCAGGTGGCGACACCACCGACCAGGACCGTTCCGACGTCAGGGGATGTGATGTACGGCCAGCAGCTCTCGGAAGTCTACGAGCTCATCTACCGTAATCGCGGCAAGGATTGGGCAGCCGAGGCCGAGGCCATCACGGAGCTGATCCGAGTCAGATGTCCCGGCGCGAATTCGTTGCTCGATGTCGCGTGCGGCACCGGCGCGCACCTCGCCAGGTTCCGGACCCTGTTCGAGCATATCGAAGGGCTGGAGCTCTCCCGGCCGATGGGTAAGATCGCCCGAGAGCGGCTGCCCGGAATTACGGTGCACGCTGGCGACATGCGGGACTTCGATCTCGGACGGACATTCTCGGCTGTGTGCTGTCTGTTCGTCTCCATCTCCTATGTGACCAGCCTGGAGGAGATGCGTACGGCGGTGCGGCGGATGGTCGATCATCTCGTCCCGGGCGGCGTTCTGGTCGTCGAGCCGTGGTGGTTTCCGGAGGACTTCATCGATGGGTATGTCGCGGGCGACCTGGCCAAGGAGAACGGACGGACGGTCGCGCGGGTGTCGCACTCGACACAGGTGGGACGGGCCACCCAGATGGACCTCCGATTTCTCGTCGGCGATTCCACCGGGATCACGGAGTTCGCCGAGATCGATTATCTGATGCTGTTCACCCGGGAGGAGTACTCCGCCGCGCTCGCGGATGCCGACTGCCCCGCCGAGTTCATACCGGAGAGCCCGACCGGCCGACCATTGTTCATCGGAGTGCGGCGTCTGCCGCAGTACCGCCGATCGCCCGGATAGAACGATCGTCCGGATAGGCCGATCGTCCGGATAGGGAGTCCCATGCGTGTCCTGTTCACGGCGCTGGCCGCCAAAACACACATGTACGCCCAAGTTCCCATGGCGTGGGCGTTGCAGACCGCGGGGCACGAGGTCTGCCTCGCCAGTCAGCCGGATCTGGCTGATGAGATCACCCGCACCGGCCTGACCGCGGTACCGGTCGGCGACCCGCTCAATCTGGAGGCGAACCTGGCCGAGGTGAACGAGCATATCGGCGACGACGCGGAGCGGGAGCAGCACGAGTCCGACGTGGGTTTGGACATGAGCGAGAGCCGTCCAGAGAAGCTGACCTGGGACTATATGCTGAACGTGTTCACCGCCATGACCTCCCTCGTCTTCCAGAACAACTGCCCGGAGAAGATGGTCGACGACTTGGTCGCCTTTGCCCACTCCTGGAAGCCGGACCTGGTGGTGTGGGACACGATGACCTTTGCCGGCCCGGTGGCCGCCAAGGCGAGCGGCGCCGCCCACGCCCGCCTGCTCTATGGGATGGATCTGGTCGGAAACATGCGCAAGGCATTCACCACCATGCTCGAGCAACGCGCACCCGAACTACGCGACGATCCGCTGCGCGAGTGGCTGGAATGGACCGCCGAACGGCACGGCGTGGAGTTCGAGGAGTCTCTGGTGACCGGCCACTTCAGCATCGACCAGACACCCTCCTGGATGCGGTTCCCCCTTGACCTTCCCTATGTCCCCGTTCGCTATGTCCCCTACAACGGGCCAGCCACCATTCCCGGTTGGCTACGGGAACGACCCAAGGCCCCACGGGTCTGCCTCACGCTGGGCCTGGCACACCGAGACGAACGCGGCGGGGACCGCGCCTGCATCGGTGACCTGCTAGAGGCGGTGGCTGGGCTGGACGTCGAGGTGGTCGCCACGTTGGACGCCCGTCAGATGAAATCGCTGCCCACGATCCCCGAGAACGTGCGGGTGGTCGATTTCGTCCCGCTCAACGCGCTGCTGCCGTCCTGCTCGGCCATCATCCACCACGGCGGCTCGGGAACGCTGACTACCGCCTGCCTGCACGGTGTCCCACAACTGATTGTCCCGCACATGCTCTGGGACTCGATAAACACAGCGCAGAAGTTGGTGCAGCGCGGTGCCGCGCTGCACGCGCACGATGTTGACAACCTCTCGGTGGGCGAGCTGAAGAGCGGGCTGGAACGGCTCCTCGGTGAACCCTCCTTCACCCGGAACGCCGCCACGATACGCCAGGAGATCATCGCCACCCCCACCCCCAACGACATCGTCCCCGTCCTGGAGAAACTCACTGCGGAACACCACTGTGCCGCCCGATGGCAGGGCACCGGCCATCCTCTCCAGGGGTGACCTGGGAATATCACCCATGACAGCATTGAATGAATTCTGTCAATAGTGCAGGCGATATATCTTTCTATTCGCAATGTCGGCGAAGCTGCTGTACAGTTATGCGCGCCGTGGGTATGCTCTCAGGTCTGCGGCGCGCTGCGGGCTGGTCGGCATGCTTGGCGGTCAGCCTCTCCATTACGAGCCATTGATGGAGGACGTCTTGTGGCGGACGACGGTCCGGCATCAAGATGGCGCTGACATCCCATCACACCTGCTCACACTTCCAGGAGTTTCTGTTGTATTCACAATCGATCCCCGCTGTAGAAACAACGGGCCTGGTGAAGGTCTTCGGGGATGTGCGGGCGGTCGACGGTATCGACCTGTCCATTCCCGCGGGCATCGTGCAGGGCTTTCTGGGGCCCAACGGTGCCGGTAAGACCACCACCCTTCGCATGCTTGCCACGCTCCTACGCCCGGACGACGGGACTGCGCGGATCTTCGGGCACGATGTGGTCCGCGAACGCGCCGAAGTGCGTAAGCGGGTCAGCCTGACCGGCCAGTACGCCTCGGTCGACGAACAGCTCACCGGTGTGGAGAACCTCGTCCTGGTCGGTCGCCTGCTGGGGCACTCCTGGGCGGATGCTCGTGCCCGTGCCCTGGAGCTGCTGGAGGCGTTCGACTTGACCGAAGCGGGGGGCCGGCTGGTCAAGGGGTACTCCGGCGGCATGCGCCGAAGGCTGGACATCGCGGCGAGCATCGTGGTGACCCCGGACCTGCTGTTCCTTGACGAGCCGACCGCCGGGCTGGATCCACGCAGCCGCAGCGAGGTCTGGGACATCATCCGGGCACTCGTCGCCATGCAGACCACGGTGTTGCTGACCACGCAGTATCTGGACGAGGCTGACCAGCTCGCGGATCGGATCACGGTCATCGATTCCGGGAAGGTCATTGCCGAGGGTTCCACCGGGGAGCTCAAGGCCTCGGTCGGCAGCGGCGCGCTGAACGTGCGGCTGCTCAACCCCGCCCAGCGGCCGGATGCCGAACAGGTGCTTATTCGGGAATTGCAGGTCCCGGTGCACCTGGAATCCGACCCGGCGGCACTGTCGGCCCGGGTCTCGGATCCCGACAAGGTCGCCCGCGCGCTTGGTGAGCTTTCCCGCGCCGATGTCGCCGTCACCGACTTCGCACTTGCCCAGCCGAGCCTGGACGAGGTGTTCCTCGCGCTCACCGGGCATCGCGCCGAGGCCGAGTCCGAGACCACGAAGGAGGAAGCCGCGTGACCACCCAGAGCATCTCAACCAAGAGCACAGCTTCCCCTGCACTGCACCAGGCGTTGTCGGTCCGCTCCCGGCCGAAGTCCTCGAACGCCCTGTCCGCGTCGCTCACTCACTTCTGGCGGACGATGCTGGTGTTCAAGCATTTTCCGCAACAGCTGGTCGACATGGTGCTGTTCCCCTTCATCTTCCTGTTGGTGTTCACCTATCTCTTCGGTGGTGCCATCAGCGGGTCGACCCAGGAGTACCTACAGCTCTTCGTGCCGGGCATCCTGGTCCAGACGGTCGTGATGATGTCGGTGTACACCGGGACCTCGCTCAACACCGACATCACCAAGGGGATCCACGACCGTTTCCGGACGCTGCCCTTCTGGCAGCCGGCCAGCATCGTCGGGAACGTGCTCGGCGACATCGTGCGCTACACGATCGCGCTGATCATCACCCTCGCGCTCGGCTTGGCGCTGGGATTCCGGCCGGACAGTCTGGTCGGGGTGCTGGTGACACTGCCGATCCTGCTGTATTTCGCGTTCGGGGTCAGCTGGATCTTCACGGCGCTCGGGGTCGTCGTCTCCCGGCCGGAGACGGTCTCCTCCACGAGCATGATCGTGGTTTTCCCGCTGGTCTTCGCCAGTAACATCTTCGTGCCGGAGATGACCATGCCTGGGTGGATGCAGGCGTTCGTCAACGTCAACCCCATCAGCCACGCGACGACGGCCGCGCGCGGCCTGCTGCACGGGACCGCGACCTCCTGGGACCTCGGTCTGGTGTTCGCGACCTCTACCGCGCTCATCCTCGTTTTCGCTCCCCTGACCATGCGCCTGTACAGCAACAAGACCAAGCGCTAGTTACCTGCGGAACGCTGCGCGACGGCACGAGATCGAGCCGTCGGGAGACTGCACCAGCGGCCCTCCCGGCGGCTCATCCGTGGGATGTGCCCGCCCTGATCCGCGCCTGAGGTCCTCGGCTGTGAACAGGGCACGCATCGGTCACCACCCGGCTCTGATCGTATCCACAACGAACTGTCGATCCTCGTCAGAAACCCACCAGCCGACCGGGATACACACCAGCCGCTCATCCACCCGGTCCATCCCCGGCAATAACGACACGAACTCCCGGACGCAGCTGTGCCGGTCGTTGCGCGGGTGCACCTGGCTCACGGTGATCCCCGCGTCCCGCATGTGCTTCATGAACGCTTCCCGGTTCTCCACCAGCAGGGGATAGACCCAGAACGAGGACTCGCGACCGGGGAGCCGCTCGGTCTGCTCCAGCCCCGGGACCGTGGCCAACCTTCGGTCGTAGAAGGCGGCGTTCTCCCGGTGCCTGCGCAGTACGGCGTCGGCCTGCTCCAGATTGGCCAGGCCGATCGCTGCGTTGATGTCGGTCATGTGGAACTTCAGGCCCCACTCCATCACGTCCGGCGCGGTCACCAGCCGGTCGGCCGCACGGTCGATGCCGAACCAGCGCAGCAACTTGGCCCGGTGGTGCCACTCCCGGTTGGGCAGCACCATCACCCCGCCGTCCCCGCAGGTGAGGTGCTTGACCGCCTGGAAGCTGAAGACCGCGATGTTGCCGTGGTTGCCGAGGGGCACCCCGTCGAGGGTGGCACCCCAGGCGTGCGCGCAGTCCTCGATAACCGGGGGCCGGAAGCCGAACGTCCCCTCGGCCTGGTCGAGGATCGCAGTCAACCGGGGAAGATCCACTGGATAGCCGGCGAAGTGCACGATCATGATCGCACGGGTGGCCGGGGAGATCTTCCTGGCCAGGTCGTCGAGGTCGACGTTGAGCGTGGCCGGATCGACGTCCACCCACCGAATCCGGGACCCGCCTGCGAGGATCGCCCAGTTCGTGGCCTCCATGGTCAGCGGCGTGGACAGCACCTCGCCGTCGATCCCGCGGGGCGTCCCTTGTGGGGATTCCCCGGCGATGCGCAGCGCGAGTTGCAGGCCGGCGGTGGCGCTGTTCACCGTCGCCACATAACGGCAGCCGATGCGCTCGCGCAGCGCCGCCTCGAACTCCTCGACCTTGCTCCCCTGGCCGACCTGACCGCTGGTGAGCACCGCTCCGACCGCCGCCGGCACCCGCTCGGACATCGGCACCTTGAACAATGGGATCATCAATGCCCTCCTCGTTACTGAGCCCGCCGTCACCCGACCCGGTCTCGTTGCCTGGTGGCGGTGCGGTCGCGGAGCATCTCGTACTGCTGATGGCACTCCGAGTAGCTGGGCAGTAGGCCCAGCCGGTCGGCCTCGCGCAGGGTCGGCGCGATCCGGTCTCGTTCGGACAGCAATGTCTCGTGCTCCTGCGGCCATGGCAGGGCGAGTTCCGGGTCCAGTGGGTTCAACGCGATCGCCTCCTCAGCGGCGTACGTTCGTGAGCACAGGTAGACGACAGTTGCCTCGTCGGTGAGTGGCGCGAACCCGTGCGCGAGCCCTTCGGCCAGGTACAGGGCATGTCGGTGGTCGTCGTCCAGGATGACCGCGACGTGTCGCCCGAACGTCGGTGAGCCGATCCGGACGTCGACCACGATGTCGACGATCGTGCCCCGCACACAGGTGGCGTATCTGGCCTGCCCCGGCGGCAGCGCCACAGTGTGCAGGCCCCGGATCGTGCCCCGTCGTGATGATGAGCAGTTGACCTGGGCCATCGTGAAGGGATGGCCTATGACCTCCTCAAATGCCGGTTGGCTGAACAACTCCAGAAACAGGCCCCGGTCATCAGGGAAGATCCTCGGCTTGATCAGATACGAGCCGTCCAGCCCCAGCGGGTCGATCTGCATGATGAACCTCTCTCTGCATTCGTCGGCAGTCACCGCGACCTTGTCCGCCGGCGGTTGGGACGGTGCTCAGCGGTGAGTTTCTCCAGGACGGGGACGATGTCGTTGGGGGTGGGGGTGGCGATGATCTCCTGGCGTATCGTGGCGGCGTTCCGGGTGAAGGAGGGTTCGCCGAGGAGTCGTTCCAGCCCGCTCTTCAGCTCGCCCACCGAGAGGTTGTCAACATCGTGCGCGTGCAGCGCGGCACCGCGCTGCACCAACTTCTGCGCCTTGTCCGGCGAGTCCCAGATCTTTGAAGGGATGATCAGCTGGGGCACCCCGTGGAGCATCGCGGTGGCAAGCGTCCCTGAGCCGCCATGGCTGATGATCGCCGAACAGGACGGCAGCAGCGCGTTGAGCGGGACGAAGTCGACCACTCGCACGTTGTCGGGGATCGTGGGCAACGACTCCACCTGGCGGGCGTTCAAGGTAGCCACCACTTCGACGTCCAGCCCGGTCACCGCCTCCAGTAGAGCACTGATCGAAACCTCGTCACCGCCCTGCACCTCCCGGTGGGACAGCCCCAGCGTCAGGCACACCCGTGGCGCGCTCGGTCGTTCCCGTAGCCAGTCGGGGAGCGTGGCAGGGCCGTTGTAGGGGACGTAGCGCACCGGGACGTACGTCAGATCCAGCGGACAGCGCATCCACGATGGGATCGGGTCGATGGTGAACTGGCCCGTCACCATGGACTCGTCGAAGTCAGCGCCGTGCCGCCCGGCCGTCCAGGCCAGCCACTCGCCCAGCGGATCGTCGCGCAGCTCCGGCGGACACCGGTCCAGCATGCCGGTGAAGATCTCGCGCATCCGGGCCACATGGTCGATCCCGAAGAGCAGGCGGGCGGAAGCAGCACCGCTCGCCTTGGCCGCAACGGGGGCGGCGAAGGTCAGGGTGTCCCACACCACCAGGTCCGGTTCCCACCAGCGGGCAAAGCTGACCAGGTCGTCGACCATCTTCTCCGGGCAGTTGTTCTGAAAGACGACCGATGTCATCGCCGTGAAGACTCCCAGCACGTACTCCCAGGTCAGCCTTTCCAGGCGGGTCTCGGTGAGCTCCAGCCCGTCCTGCGCCGCGGATTCCTCACCGCCCAGCTCATCGGCCAGCTGGAGCTGCTCCTCAAGGTTGAGCGCTTCGCCGACCGGTACCGCGGTCAGGCCGGTGCGGGTGATCTCCTCCACCAGGTCCGGCTGGCTGGCGAGGCAGACCTCGTGCCCGGCGGTCTGCAACGCCCATGCCATCGGAACCTGGGAGAACATGTGCACCTTTGCGGCGAAGGTGGTGAACAGGACCCGCATCAGGACTTTCCTCTCCGACAGATGGTGGACGATCAGGTGCGCCTGGCCCTCCGGACAGTTTCGGAAGACCGCGGCCGCGGCGACGAATTGGCGGCGTGGCGGCGATGCTCGGCAGTGAGCTTCTCCAACAGCGGAACGACGTCGTTGGGGCTCGGCTGTGCCCATACCTCCCGTTGCAGTTGTCGCGCGCCCTCGGTAATGGACGGTTCGTTCAGCGTCCGCCGAACCTGTTCTCGCAGGCCCTCCGCGGTCAGTTCGGTGATGGGCAGGGACAGGCCGGCACCGATTTCCTCGATCCGCTCGGCCATGACGGTGGTGTCGACCCCGAAGGGAAGGATGATCTGTGGCACGCCGTGCAGCTCGGCGTTGCACTTGGTCCCGATCCCGCCGTGGTGGACGACCGCCGCGCAGCTGGGCAGCAGATCGTTCAGCGGTGCGAAATCCACTACGCGGGCGTTGTCGGGGATCTCGCCCAGCTGTTCGCGCTGGGCGGTGGTCAGCGTCGCGACGACCTCGATGTCGAAGTCGGCCAGTGCCCACAACAGGTCGGTCATTTTGTCGCCGGGCAGCCACTCGGTGATCCATTCGGAGATGCCGAATGTCAGGCAGATCCGGGACCGTGCTGCGGGTTGGCGCAGCCATCCCGGTACTACGGCAGGCCCGTTGTGCGGGATGTAGCGCACCGAGAGCGTCTCCAGCCCCAGGTCCAGCCGGGTGCTCGGCGCGGTCGAGTCAATGGTCCACTGGCCGGTCACCAGATCTTCGTCGAAGGCCTCGGGACTGCCGAACCGCTCCAGGGTCCAGTCGATCCACTCTGCCCTCGGATCCGCCCTGTGCTCGATGGGCTGCCGGGCGGCTTGCCGCAGGAACTCCTGGCGGACTCGCATGGTGATGTCGGGACCGGCGATCAGCCGGGCATGCGCCGCGCCCACCACCTGGGCCGTGATGGAGCCCGCGAGCGTGTACGTCTCCCAGATCACCAGGTCCGGGAGCCATTCCCGGGCGAATCCGACCAGGTCGTCGAGCATCGCGTCGTCGCTCAGCACCGCATCATGCGCAGGCACCACGATGCTCTCCAGGGCGAGCAGGTTCTTCCAGGTCCAGCTCTCCCGATCCCGCCCGGCCCAGTCGAATTCCCGGAGGTGGGTGAAGCCCTCCTCATGCACCCTGGCCAGTAGTGTGCTCTCCAGGGGGTCCTCCAACGCGGACTCGGCGCCGCCGACCTGCAGCGCCGTCAGTCCGGTCCGGGTGATGGCATCGATCAGTCCCGGCTCGCCGGCCACCCGGACCTCGTGCCCCGCTGTCCGAAGCGCCCAGGCCATCGGAACCAGCGGCCACCAATGAGTGCTGTGGGTCAGGCACGTGAACAGAACCTTCATCGGTGTCTCGCCTCCGGGGACCGGTCCGTTCTCGCCGAGATGCCGGTATCGACCGGAAGGTGCAGCAGCCCTCGGGTTACCGGAGCCCGCCTGCGGCGTAACTCTGGACTGGACCGGCTGAGTCGAGGAAACCAGCTCGCCAGTGCGCGCAGCGCCACCTCCGCCACCGTCGTGCTGAACGGGGCCACGACCTCGAGTGCGGAGCCGGGACACGGGGGCAGCCCCTGTCCCGTCGATCGGTCCAGCTCGAAGCTCGCGGGCTCGGGGAACACCTCGGGATCGCGGTTGGCGCCGCCGATCAGGACGACGATCTGGCTCCCCGCCGGAACCAAGGTCCTGGCCAGCTCCACGTCCCGCCGGGCGACCAGCGCCGCCAGGTGGACGGGCGGGTCGTGGCGGAGTGCCTCGGTGACCGCCCGCACGGCCTGCCCGGGATCCGCGGCCAGCTTCGACCACTGCCAAGGATGGCTCAGCAACGCGAACGCCGCTTTGGCGATGAGATCCGCCGCGCCCCGTACCCCCACCAGCGCGAGGAGCATGCCCGCGTTGGCGGCGCTCGGGCCGGACGCCGCCGCGCCGAACTGGACGCGCAGCTCGTCGATCGCCGCAAGCATGCGACGGGTGGGCGCCAGCTGCTGTGGACACAGCAGGCTGTCCTGTGCCGGACTTCCCCACCGGCAGTTCTCGATCAGTCTGGCCCGTTCCGGCCCGGACAGGTTGCACAGGTCGGCGAGTACCTCCACCGCAATGGGCTCCGCGACCTCGGTCACCAGATCCGCCTCGGCGCCAAGCCCGTCGAGCACTCGCCGGCACACGTCTTCGGCGACGGATCGGTATCGGTCAACGATATCGGCGCCGAGCAGCGGACCGCCTGCCTCGTGCAGGCGATCGATCTCTGCTCGTTCCGCGCAGAGCACGGTCCGCTCCAGCTGGATGACCGGCTGCGGCCACCGGGACCCTTGCGCTCCTCGCCTGCCGAGTGCCGGGTGATCGAGCAGTTCCCTTCCCAGTCGATGGTGCGCAGTCACCCACACACCATCACGGCTGCGCCACAGCTCGCCGCGTTCGCGTATCGCGGTATAGCGGGAGTACGGATCGTCGTCATATCCGAGCAGGATTTCCGCGTAGGGATCGCCATGCGCGGCGGACAGCCATTGCGCGGCATGGACGAGTTGTAGTCGACGTCCCAGCTCACTGACGGTCGGCATGGCATCACCACCCTTCTGCATGTTCCTGAGAGTTGCTGTTGTCCCTGTAGCCTGGGTATAGTCTCACTCGAATTTCGCTCCCGTCGCGTGGCACGTTCAGCCCGACAGTTCACCGGCGATGGCCATCACGTACCGGCCGTAATCAGAATTGGTGAGCTGCGCGCCCAACTCATAGCAGGCCCCGGCGTCAATGAATCCCATACGCAACGCCACCTCTTCGATGCAGGCGATACGCACCCCCTGACGTTCCTCGAGGGTGCGCACGTACAGACTCGCCTGCAGCAGGGACTCCGGCGTCCCGGTGTCCAGCCACGCGAATCCCCGGCCCAGGTCGATCAGCTTCGCTTGGCCGCGTTCCATGTACGTGCGGTTGATGTCGGTGATCTCCAGCTCGCCTCTGGCGGACGGCCGCAGGTTCTTGGCTATGTCCACCACATCGGCGTCGTAGCCGTACAGGCCGGTGATGGCCCGGTTGGACCGGGGCCGCCGGGGCTTCTCCTCAAGAGACACCAGTCGCCCCTCGGCGTCTGTCTCACCGACCCCGTAGCGTCCGGGATCGGTGACCGGATAGCCGAACAGCACGCAGCCTCGCACATCGGTGAGATGCTCCTGCAGCAAGGTGTAGAAGCGCTGGCCGTGGAAGATGTTGTCGCCCAGTACGAGCGCGACGGAGTCACCGGCGATGTGATTGGCCCCGATGGTGAATGCCTCAGCCAGACCATTGGGCTCTGGTTGCACGGCATACCGCAGATGCAGGCCCAGGTGCGAGCCATCACGCAGCAGCGGACGGTACTGCGGGAGGTGGTCCGGGGTAGAGATGATCAGAATGTCGGTGATGCCGGCGAGCATGAGCACCGAAAGCGGATAATAGATCATCGGTTTGTCACCCACCGGAAGCAGATGCTTGGAAACCGCCAGGGTCGTCGGAAGCAACCGACTACCCGTTCCCCCGGCCAGGATTATTCCTTTCATGGAAGAATTCTCCTCGAGTGAAGGATTTCGAGTCGGAGGACGATCACGCCGGGCGTGCGCTGGACAGACTGTGCACGCAGGCGATCAGGCTCCGGGCCTGGACGTTCAGGTAGTGGCTGTGCCGGAGCAGCTCGACGAGCTGGTGCAGGGTCATCCAGCGAAAGTCGGGGTGATCGACGTCGGTGTCGGTCTCGATGACCAGGTGGCGGTTGCGCGCATGGTAGAAGCGCCCGCCCTCCTCGGAGAGCACGCTGTCGAACCTGATCTGGTCAGGCCGGGCCCGCAGTACCTCACCCAGGAACAGCGGCTGGGCGGCGGCGGGCAGGTGCTCATAGTTCTGGGGAGTGCACTGCACTGTCGGCGCCAACTCGACCACGTCCACGTAGCCGGGCTCCACCCGGACATGCATCAGCGCGTGCAGGGTTCCCGCGATCTCACGGACCAGAAAAGCGATGATTCCGATTCCGTAGGGCTCGATCATCGGCTGGGACCATCGGCCGACCTCCCGGCTCTCGGCGTGTACGTTCACGCCGATGACGCCGAAGTATCGGCCGCTCTCATGGGTGATCGCCTCTTCGGTGCGGTGCCAGCCTCGTACCTCACGCAGGGGAATCCGCCTGGTATGCACCTCGGTCCGAGTCCTGGCCTCGGTGATCCAGCTCAGGATTTCGTCCAGGTCGTGCAAGCTGCTGTCGTCCCCGGTGCATGAGCGGATGAGCGCGGCCCGAAACCGATCCCCATGGGGGTCCAGGACCGTTTCCAGATTGGCGCCCGCGAACGGCAGGCAGGACAGCACGGTCCGCGCGTCGGCGTTGACCAGGTCGTCGACGGCAAGTAATCGGTGCACCTGCCCCAGCGTCAGCCAGCAGAATCCGTCCAGGATTTCGACGTCGCCGCTGGCTTCGACCACCATGTTGCGATTGCGCTTGCGGTGAAACCATGAACCCTGCTCGGACTGCCTCACATCGGCGATCACGCGATGCCGCGAGGTATCACCAAAATACTCCAGATAGGGCACCGCCCGGCCGCGGTGGACGCCGGTGTAGTTGCTCCGGGTCGCCTGCACGGTCGGAGAGAGCTGTAGGCCGTTGACATTGCCCGGTTCGAACTTGGCCTGCATCATGCAGTGGAGTACCCCCTCGAACTCCCTGACCAGGATGCCGAGAATGCCGATCTCGGACTGATTTATGATCGGCTGGCTCCAGCTGGTGACCGGGCCCTCCGGGATGTGGACGTCCAATCCTTCGACAGTGAAGAACTTGCCACTGTGGTGCCGGATGTTCCCGGTCTCCGGATGAGAGCTCCAGCCGTCCAACGCAGTGAGTGGGATCCGCTCCACGTGATGGTGGAAGCGGTCCCCGAACTCCTTGAACCAGCGCTCGTCGTCCGCCGGTCGGGTGAGCCGGGTTTCCATGGCCGAGACAGATCTGGCGATTCGCAATGATGTCGCCTGATCCTTGTGCCGCGACAGGACCGGCAGGGGGGCGACTTGGTCACTCATCAGCTGCTTCCCACATGCCCCGCAGCGACTCCCGGGGGCTGATCGTCGGGCTCCATCCGAGCACTCTCCTGGCCAGTCGGATCTCGGTCCGGGTCCAGTCGCCGCCCTTGCTCGACACTGGGCCGTCTTGCACCTTCATTACCTCGAGGGGAAATCCCGCAGTGGTGACGAACAGCGCGACCAGCTCGCGCATGTCCATCGCCTCACCGCGGCCCACATTGATGACCGGTTCCGGCTTGGTCACCCGCACGGCCCGCACCACTGCGTCGGCGACGTCCCGGACGTCGATGAAGTCCCGCTTGGCATCGGCGATGCTGAGCTCCAGGACGCCGTCCGTGGCCGCGACCTTGCGCAGCCGCCGGAGCAGGGCAGCGGGGAAGCTCTCCGCCGGCGGATGCGGGCCGTACATGTTGGCGGCCCGCAGCACGATGCCGTCCACCGTTCCCTCCCGGACGGCGCGCAGCACCACCTCGGAGCCCGCCAGCTTGGTGCGCGCGTATGGCGTGAGCGGCTTGGTCTCGATCGACTCATCGATGAGAGTGCCCCAGGCAACTGGCCCGTACTCGTGGATGGAGCCCAGGTGCACCAGGCGGGGTGTCCTCTTCATCAGCGTCAGCGCCTCCACCAGCCGCTCGACGAGGCGGACATGGGAATAGACCATCTCCTCCTCGGTATGGCCCCAGCCACCGGCCGCGTTCACCACCGCGTCCACCCGTTCGGCGGTCAGGACTTCGGCCAGCGTCCGAGCGTCGGTCGCGGTGATGTCGGCGGCCAGGAACCGGTGGTGCGAGAGGTGCGGAGCGGGGTTGCGTGCGATCGCCCGCACCCCGTGGCCCTGCCGCGACAGCGCGGCACAGACCTGGCGTCCGACGCAACCGGTGGCGCCAACGACAGCCACCCGACTCAGGCCGACCACAATGCCTCCTCCAGCCGACGACAGAGGGCGTAGTCCGGAAGCAGGCCTGCGGTCATGGCTTCCTCCAGCGTGGGGGCCTTGATGTCCCGTTCGGACTGGATCGGTTCGACGTCGGCGGGAATCGGCAGGCCGAGCGCCGGGCTCAGAGCCGACACGGACATCTCTTTCTCGGCGACGTAGCTATCGGAAAGCAGGTAGGACATCACCGTGTCGTCCTCCAGCGCGACGAAGGCGTGGCCGACACCAACCGGCAGGTACATCGCCCGGAAGCTCACCTGATCCATGAGCACGGCCTCGCAGCAGCCGAAGGTCGGTGACCCCACCCGGACGTCCACGACCATGTCGAGCGTCTTGCCCCGCGCGCAGTACACATACTTGGCGGTGCCCGGCGGCACCAGCGTGAAATGGACTCCCCGCACCACGCCCCGCCGCGACCTGCTGTGGTTGGTCTGCGCCACTGGGAAGAAGCGGTGTCCGACCACGTCGACGAACGCCGTTTCCTGAAACGGCGACACGAACAGACCGCGATCGTCGGGAAAGACCGTGGGGGTGAATTCGAAGGCACCGTCAACGGCGAGTGCACGTGTCTGCATGATCTCTGTTTCTCCTCATCTGCCACCTGCCTCGCGCTCCGCCCGGGTGCGTTACTCGTGGTCAAGCGCGAGCGCCTGCGCACTGAGAAAGTCGACCGCGTCCGGATAGGTGTAGGGGTGCATGAATCCGCCGGCGCGTACGTCCCGGTACAGCCGGGCCAGCGGATGCCCGCCGGTATACGAGGCGCCACCCACCAGCGTGAGGCAGTCGGCGACGATCTCCGGCGCCACACGATTGACCATCAGCTTGGCGCTCTGGAAAGGAACCATCATCTGCCGCCCGCGCTCCGCCGGGTCACGGTCCACGTCGGCGGAGAGTTCGTCGGCGTTCAGCAGCGCTGTGGCGACCGTCGTCCGCAGCGCGTACAGCCGCGCGTCGATTTCGGCTATGAGCGTGCGAAACGCGCCCTCTGGAGTACCACCCCTTCGGATCAGCGCACCGACCGCGAGATTCCGGGCCGCCTGGGCCACGCCCAGGTAGATCCCGAGCATCGTGATCGAACTGACCGTCTGACCCGCCAGAGCCGCGTCGTCCTGCTCGCCGACCGGTCCCCGCACGAGCACGTCCTTGAAAGGGACGGCGCAGTTCCGCATGGTGAGGCCGACACTGCCCGAGGCACGCATGCCCAGCCCGTCCCAGTCGTCCAGGACGGTGAGACCAGGATGGTGCCTGCTCACCACGGCGGCGGCCCACCGGGGGGCGCGGCCCTCCGGCCGTGCCTGCGCGGAAATGACGAAGTGGGTAGCGATTGGTGCCATGCTCGCGAGGATCTTCTGGCCGTTGAGCAGCCAGCCGTCCGCTCCGTTCGGCGTCAGTGTGGTGACGATCCTGGGTGAATCCTTCACCGTGGTGCACACCACGGCCTCACCCGAACCCATCGCCCGCAGCATTCGCTCGGCAAGCACCCGCGCCGTCGCCGAACCGTGCCGCCATTCGTAGGTGAGAGTCAGTCCCCGGCTGAGTTGCATGTGCAGGGCGAGCGCGGTGGAAGCGTCGGTTTCGGCCACCTTCAGCAGCCCGAGCGCGACATCGTGCAGACATCCCACGCCTAAACCGCCGAGTTCGGCGGGGACCGTGGCTCCGAGCACGCCGTCTTTGCGCATTTCCTCGAAAACAGCAGTGGGAAAGGCGCCGGCACGGTCGTGCTCGCCGGCGCCTGCCTGGATCCGGGGAAGGTGTCCGGCGAGCAGATCGAGCAGGGTGCGCCCCTCGGCCGTGATGGGAGCGCGGATCTCGCCACGCACCGAAGTTGTTCCGACCTGTCCTGTCACTGCCTTCCTGCCTTTCGACCGAAGGGACCCGCAGCGCTGGATCGTTGCCGCCGATCGTGTCGGGGCCGGTTCGAGAATCACTGGAGACGCCCACCGGGTCGGCTCGTCCAGCGGACCTTGAGCACTACTCGAGGGAACGGCGGAAGCGTTCGGTCCATCGCCGTAGGCCGTGGGGGCGGTCCGGACCGGGCCCCGCGCGACACCCGGAGGTTTCTGTGCGGATTATCGATCTGTCTTCGCCGGTGGACGCGTCCTGCTGGGAGCCGGATCCCGTGACGCATGAGGTGCTCACGCCTCGGGAAGGCGCTTTGCACATGAGCGAGGAGATGCGCGCCCATTTTGGTCTGGAGCTTGATGTCTCCGAATTGCCAGACGGGGAGTTCCTGTCGCTGGATCGGATGAGCCTCACCACGCATACCGGTACCCACGTCGACGCACCCTCTCATTACGGGTCTCGCGTGGCCTATGGCGACGGTGTGCCCCGGCACATCGATCAGATGCCGTTGGAGTGGTTCTTCAACCCCGGCGTGGTGTTGGACATCAGCGACGCCGGCACCGGGACGGTCGGTGCGGCGGAGCTCAAGACGGAGTTCGACCGGATCGGTTACGAGCCCGCGCCGATGGACATCGTGCTGCTGAACACCGGCGCCGCGCCGCTGGCCGGGCAGCAGCGGTATTTCACCGACTTCACCGGACTGGATGGTACGGCCGTGCACCTCCTGCTCGACCTGGGTATTCGTGTGATCGGCACCGACGCGTTCAGTCTTGACGCGCCGTTCGGCCACATCATTTCCAGATACCGCGAGACCGGCGACCGTTCTGTGCTGTGGCCGGCACACTTCGCCGGGCGCGAGCGGGAGTACTGCCAGCTCGAGCGTCTCAGCAACCTGGACGCGCTTCCGGGGCCCCACGGTTTCCAGGTCGCCTGCTTCCCAGTGAAGATCACCGGAGCTGGCGCGGGCTGGACCCGTGCGATCGCCCTGACCGATGACTAACCCCTGACCGATGACCACCGTGCCGGCCCGTCCCATTGGAGGACTCCTTGCCATGAGCCGAGAGAATCTCACCTGTCGTGTCTGCGGTGGGTGCCTCACCGAGTTCTTCGACTTCGGGCGCCAGCCCCTCTCCGATGCGTTCCTGCCGCCCGAAGACATCAACAACGAGGAGTTCTTCTTCCGGTTGGCGGTGGGCGCGTGCGAGTCCTGCACGATGATCCAGCTGGTTAACGAGGTCGCTCGCGACCGCATGTTCCACGAGGCATACCCGTACCACTCATCGGGCTCGGTATTGATGCGCAGGCACTTCGAGCAGACCGCGCAGCTCCTCATCACCACTGAGCTGTCCGGCCAGGCCTCTTTCATCGTCGAGATCGGTTGTAACGACGGCGTCATGCTCAAGACGATTGGCAAGGCCGGTATCCGTCATCTAGGAGTGGATCCCTCCGGAGGCGTGACCAGGTTGGCCCGGGCCGACGGTGTGCATGTGCTGACCGACTTCTTCGAAGAGTCCTCGGCCGCGGTCATTCTCGCCGAGTACGGTCCTGCGGACGTGATCTACGCTGCCAACACCCTCTGTCACATTCCCTATCTGGAGTCGGTCTTTCGGGGAGTGGACGCATTGCTCAAGCCGGACGGGGTGTTCATCTTTGAGGACCCTTACTTCGGCGATATCGTAGAACGCAACACCTTCGATCAGATCTACGATGAGCACTTTTTCTTCTTCACCATTCGCTCTGTCCAGGCCATGGCCGGGCGCATGGGGTTCGAACTGGTCGACGCCCGGCGCCTGCCGGTGCACGGTGGCGAGATCCGCTACACCCTCGCCAGGGCAGGGCGGCGCAATCCGAGCGAATCGGTTGCCAAGCTCGCCGCTGAGGAAGACGACCGCGAACTCGCCGGCCCAGCCACCCTGGAGCAGTTCGCCACCGCGGTGAGAAGCATCTGTTACGAGCTGCGTGAGCTGCTTCACGACCTGTGCGCGCAGGGCAGGAGGGTGGTGGGGTATGGCGCGACCGCCAAAAGCGCCACTGTGACGAACTACTGTGGTATCGGCCCTGACCTCATCCCGTTCGTGTGCGATACGACGCCCGCCAAGCACGGCAAGTTGACGCCTGGTTCACATATCCCCGTGCGGCCGGCCGAGGCGCTGACCGATCCCTATCCGGACTACGCGTTGCTGTTCGCGTG
Source organism: Pseudonocardiaceae bacterium (assembly GCA_050700355.1). GTDB lineage: Bacteria > Actinomycetota > Actinomycetes > Mycobacteriales > Pseudonocardiaceae. The sequence continues at coordinate 10,501 of JBOHHE010000205.1, read as the reverse complement.
GAACCACGCCGAAGAGATCATGGATAAGGAGCGGTTGTTCCGTGCGGCGGGCGGGCGTTGGATCCTCTATACGCCCGACGTCCGGATCGTCTGAAGGACCGGCTCGGCCCGGCATAGGTGGTCGTATCCGTCGCATCCGCAGCCCGGCGGTCGGCCTTCAGGTGGGTAGTGCGGTCCGCAGGAAACGGCCGGTGTGGCCGGGGCCTGCGGCGATCACCCCAGGAGGGCCGACGGCCACGACCTCGCCGCCTGCCGCACCGCCGTCCGGGCCGAGGTCGATGACCCAGTCGGCGGACTTGATCACATCGAGACTGTGGGAGACCACGATGACGGTGTGTCCCCGCGCCACGAGGGCGTGCAGTACCTTCATCAGCTGGTCGATGTCGCTGGAGTGCAGCCCCGTGGTGGGCTCGTCGAGCAGGTAGAGAGTGTGTCGGCTGGCGCGGCGTTGCAGTTCCCCGGCGAGCTTGACCCGCTGTGCCTCCCCTCCCGACAGAGTGGTGGCCGGCTGACCGAGCCGTAGGTAGCCCAGGCCGACGTCGCAGAGCATCTCCAACGGGCGGGCAATCGCGGGCACGCCGGAGAAGAAGTCGGCCGCCTGCTCGATGGGCGTCTCGAGCACCTCCGCGATGGTCCGGCCCTGGTAGCGGATCTCCAGTGTCTCCTCGTTGTAGCGCCTGCCCTGGCAGGTGTCGCAGACCAGGAAGACGTCGGGCAGGAAGTACATCTCAATGCGGATCGTTCCGTCGCCGGAGCACGCCGGGCAGCGGCCCGCGGCGGAGTTGAAGGAGAATCGGCCCGGCTTGTAGCCACGCCTGCGGGCCTCCTCAGACTGCGCGAACACCTTGCGGATGCCGTCGAACACACCCGTGTAGGTGGCCGGGGTGGAGCGGCCGGACCGGCCGATCGGCGCCTGGCTGACCCTGATCACCCGATCGACCAGCGACAGCCCTTCGACGCCCGCATGTGCCCCTGGCTCGGGCGCGTCCCCGCCCAGCGCCCGATCCAGAATCCGGAAGAGCGTCTGGTCCACCAGGGTTGACTTGCCTGCTCCGGAGACACCGCTGACCGCGACGAAACAGCCAAGTGGGAACGCGACATCGATGCCTGTCAGGTTGTTTGCTCGCGCGCCCCGGATGAGGATCTCCCGTCCGGGATGGGGGCTACGCCGCTGAGCGGGCACTGTGACACTCCGCCTGCCGCTGAGGAAGGCGCCCGTGATCGAGGTCTCATCCGCCTCCAGCTCCGCCACGGTGCCGGTGAACACCAGTTCGCCACCGAGCTCACCGGCCCCTGGCCCCAGCTCCACCACATGGTCGGCGGCCCGGATCACGTGGTGGTCATGCTCGACGATCACGAGCGTGTTCCCTTGTGCCCGCAGGGTCTGCAGGGTTCCGATGAGGTTCTCGGTGTCGCGGGGATGCAGGCCCGCTGTGGGCTCGTCCAAGACGTACAACAGCCCGAACAGTCGGGAACCGAGCTGGCTGGCCAGCCTGATCCGCTGTGCCTCCCCGCTGGACAGGGTCCTGGCGGGCCGATCGAGGGTCAGATATCCGAGCCCGACCTGGAGCAGGAAGTCCAACCTCTCGGTAATCTCCTCGAGTGCCTGGGCGATGACCTGGTGGTCACGCTCGGAGAGCTCCAGAATCCGCAGGAAGCGCACGTACTCCCCGACCGTCAGCTGGCTCGTCTCGGCGATGCTCAGGCCGCCGACCCGGACCGCGAGCTGGGCCGGGGTCAACCGTCCGCCGCCGCACGCCCGGCAGACCGCATGGTGCATGAACTTCTCCAGCGCGGCTTGGCCGCCCTTGATGTATGCCTCCTCGTGTCGGGCATAGAGCCAGGGCGCCACCCCGGTGAAGGCAACCTCCTGGGCGCTCTCGCCGTCCATGCCGGAGACGGCCACCCGGACCGGCAGCTCCTTGGCGTACAGCAGAGCCTCACGAAGCTGATCAGGCAGTGTGCGCCACGGCCGGTAAGGATCGCACCCGGCGTTGGTCACCACCGCCAGGCTCAGTCCATGTTCCCGTGTGGCGGCGCCGCGCCAGGGGACCAGCGCCCCCGCGGCGATCGACAGTTCCTCATCCGGAACGACGAGCCACGGGGCCATCTCCAGTCGGTTACCAAGTCCTTGGCAGTCCGGGCACCGTCCGAACGGCAGGTTGAAGGAGAACGAACGACTGGACATCTCCGGCTGCGGGGTGTCGTGTCCCTCCAGACAGACCAGGTTGCCGTCCTCGTCGGCCAGCAGCTCCGCCCCGCACTCGGTACAGTGCGGGAGGCCGATGCGGGCGTAGACCACCCGCAGCAGGTCATAGACTTCGGTGATCGTGCCCACGGTGGAGCGCGGACTGCGAGAGGCGGAGGACCGCTGGTCCACCGCGACGGCCGAGCACATTCCCTCGATGTGGTCCACATCGGGCTTCTCCATCTCGTCCATAAACTGCCGGGCGAAGGTGGACATCGATTGCACCTGACGACGCTGTCCCTCCGCGTAGATGGTGTCGAAGGCCAGCGAGGATTTCCCGGAACCGGATACACCGGTGAAGACCACCATGCGGCGATGTGGCAGGTCGAGGTCGAGGCCCCGAAGGTTGTTCACCCGAGCACCGCGCACCGACAGCGTGTCCGGAAGGGTGCGCGCGTCCTCGCGCACGCAAGAGACAGGTGTGGTGTTGCCCGAACCGATCGGCACTGTACATGCTCCTTTCGTCACCCCTGACCGGTCGGTTTGAGGCGACTTCGTTCCGGAAACTCTGTCAGGGCGAGCTCAAGAGATCTTCGCAAACTACTAGGAGCGCCCTGAGCTAAAGGGTAAGAACTAACAGGGTCGAGATTACTCATGACCGGCCGCTCATTTCGGCGAAGCCGGTCAGCCGATCGGTGCGTGCCCGCGCGCCTGTCTGACTGGGATTATCACATGGCCCGTCATAAGTCAGCGATGTGTTCAGCTGTTCGCGGGCGTAGCTTAAGGTCAGTTTGGGAAACGCATAATGGATCTCCCCGGCGCAGCAGTGCACGGTGACCAAACGGTCATCGGCGAGACGCTCGAGCGCGCTTTCCACGGCCGCGTGCTCCCAGCCGAGGAGCTCGGCCGCGACCCGGACCGTGAACGTAGATTCTCGCAGCATGCTGAGCAGCCGAAATGCCCCCTGCTCCAATCGGGGGAGACCTTGGTAGCTGTAGTCGAACCTGGACCGCACCTCGAGCTCGCCGATCCGCAGTAGATCCAGCGGCTGTTCCGACCGAGCGAGTTGTTCGGCCAGCTCCGTCAAGGTGAGTCCTGGTCTGGTGGCGAGCCTAGCGCCGATGCACCGCAGCGCGAGGGGCAGTCTGCCTGCCAGCTCAATGAGCTCGTCCGCCGCGCGCGGCTCACGCGCGAGTCGGGCCCGCCCGATGATGCGGCTGAGCAACTCAACACCCTCCGGATGCTCCAGCACGTCGAGCTCGATGCTCCAGTCGCTGGCCAGTTCGGGCAATCGACGACGACTGGTGATGATCACGGCGCTCTTCGGGTCGCCCAGAAGCAGCGGTGACACGTCGGCTTGTGAGGTGGCGTCGTCGACGACCAGCAACAGGCGCAGACCAGCGGTCGCCGAGCGGAACAGCTTGCTGCGCTCCTCCAGAGAGGCTGGTATGAGGGTGTCCGGAACGCCCAGCGCGCGCAGGAATCCGTGCAGCGATTCCGAAACATCGCGGCCGGCGCTGATCGATCCGTTCAGCTCCGTGTACAGCTGGCCGTCGGGGAACCGGGTGCGTAGCCGGTGGGCGAGACGTACCGCAAACGCGGTCTTGCCCACCATCGGCATGCCGCTGACCAGCGCCATCCGGGTGGCTGTGCGGTCCGCGCCCGCGTCGTCCTCGGCTATGAAGCCAGCGACGATCTCGTCGAGGAGCGCTGCGCGCCCGGTGAAGTCGGCAAGATCGGGAGGTAGTTGCGCGGGTAGGGGAACCAGGCCTGCCGACGACACAGGCGCCGGGCCGGGGCGCTCGATCGGGACGAGAGCGCGGCTCTCCCGCGCGACGAGCTTGATCGACTCGGCAGCGCAAAGCGGGTCCTTCCCATTTTCGGTGCTTGCGACCACTTCGCGCATGGTGTCGGCCGGGTCCTGGTCGAAGGGCAGGCCCGGCGGGGAGTCGGAGAGCAGCGTCTGGTGGAGCTGCTTGAGCTCGGGTCCCGGCTCCAAACCCAGGTCCTCAATCATGTTGCCGCGCAGTACCCGGTAGACCTCGAGCGCCTCGTGCCGCCGGCCGGAGCGGTAGAGCGCGATCATCAGCGAGGCGTGCAGGTGCTCGTGCAGCGAATGTGTGCGGGTGAGCGACTTCAACTCGCCGATCAGTTCGCGGTGACGGCCGAGCTGGAGGTCTGCCTCGATGCGCAGTTCCAGGGTCCGGAACCGCAGCTCCTCCAGCCGTGTCACATAGGATGAAAGCAGCTCCCCCTGCACCACGTCGACCAGCGTGGGTCCACGCCACATGCTGAGCGCGCGGCCCAGCACCTCCGCCGCGTCGGCTGGGTCGCCACCTTCCAGCAGGGCCTGCCCCGCCTGGGCGTCCCACTCGAAGCGCTGCAGATCGATCGACGAGTCGGGAACTGTGAGCATGTATCCACCCGGCAGGGTTCGCAGGATCTCCTCCGCGCCGTACTTCATCAGGATTTTCCGCAACTTGTAGATATAGGTCTGAAGCGTGGTCATGGCGCTTGCGGGCGGACCGCCCTCCCATAGTTCGTCGATGAGCTCGGTGGCCTGTACCACCGCATTTCGACGCAGGAGAAGTAAGGAGATGACTTGTCGGGGCTTAGGTGCCGTTGGTACGACGTTTCGCCCGTCTTCGATTATCTCCACGGGGCCCAGCACTCGGAAGTCCATAGAATATCCCAACTCGACGGCTGGTGCAGACGACCTTGAAACTAACTATTTCTCCGGTAACCGAGCAAGAGTGGTAAGCCCAAAGTCCGGCGTGGTCAGTCGGACGGTCACGCCGAGATATCAGAAGTTGTAGTCCGCCATCCAGTGTTTTCCGAGACTCCCTCCAACGATTTTCGAGCGACCGTGGAGGACCACCGTCGGCGATCGCCGGGCAGCTGTCGTCCTGGACGGTCACGGCCTGGGGTCATGACCCGGCGTTGGCGGCATCCCTCGCTGTGATCTGGGTCCGGATGGTCTGGAAACGCCGCCGACCTCGATCAGCGATGCAGCCACTGCCTTGTTGACCGCGTCGATCCGGGACACGGCTCCGAGCTTGGTGAAGATGTTGCGCAGGTGCCGTTTCACAGTGGCCTCGGTGAGGTAGAGCCGGGCCGCGATCTGGGCATTGCTCAGCGCTTCGGCGGTGAGCTGGAGGATCTGACGTTCCCGTGGAGACAGCGTTCCTTCCTCGGGTCCCTGGACGTAGGCCAGGCTTTCCTCGGAGACCGACAGGACGACCCGGCTGCTGTCACGCCGGACGCTGCGGATGGCTGACACGAGCTCCTGTCTGGTGGAGCTTTTGAGCAGATAGCCGCGGATACCTGCCCGCAGCAGATCCTGCAGGAGCTGAGGCCCTTCGAACATGCTCAGGATGACCACGGCGGAATCAGGCGAAAGCGTCCGGATCCGGCCGACTGTGGTGATGGCGTCGTCCCCGGGGATCTCGATGTCGAGGAGGACGATGTGCGGTCTCGTTTCGGCTGCCAGCGCGACAGCGGTCCGGCTGTCGCTCGCCTCGCCGACGATGGCCATATCCTCCTGCCGCTCCAGTATCTCCCGCACGCCGTCCCGGACGAGAGCGTGATCATCGACGATGAGGATCGTCGTTCCGGTTGCGGCCTCAGTCATCCTCACCTCCCGAGAGTCGGATATACAGGTCGACGTGGGTGCCACGGCCGGGTGTGGAGGAGATGGTCAGCATGCCGTTCAGCAGCTCGGCTCTTTCTCGCATCGTCAACAGACCCGTGCCGCCGGACGTCGCTCCCGGTGCAGGGTCGAACCCGCAGCCGTCGTCGTCCACGTAGACCCGCAGTTCGTGCGAGGCGATGTGGACGCTGACGACGATGAGCTTGGGACGGCCGTGCACGACCGCGTTGCGGACCGCCTCCCGTACGATTAGGAACGTTTCGTCCTTGACTGCCGCCGGAGCCCACGCCTCGTCGCCATTGATGTTCAGCCGCAGACTCACGTCGTCGGCCGACAATGCGGCGAACGCGGTCAGCAGGGCGGTCTCCAGGTCCTTCAGGGGTTCGTGGAGACGCAGCTCCGAGGTGACCTCCCGCAGGCTCCGTATCGTCTCCCGGACGGCGGCGCGCGCCGTCTCCAACCGTTCGGCCGTACTGGTCTGGGTGCTTTCACGTTCCCTGTCCATGCCGTACAGCTCGATTTGCCGGTAGGCGGTGTTGAGCCAGAATCCCGCACGGTCGTGCAGTTCGCGAGCAATGCGGGCACGCTCGTCGAGCTGGGTCTGATGGATCTTCTTCAGTAGGTGACCGGAGTGGGAGACGAATTTTTCGCAGAGCCGCATGGCGAGGCTTGTATAAAGCGTCAGGATTGCGAGGGTGAGGGCCTCCCCGGACTCCTCGTCGATGTTCGCCCGACGGATCAGCCTGTGCACCACCATGTCGAAGAGCGCCACTCCGGTCACCAGTGGTTCCCTGGGGTTCATCTCATGGGCCGTGCGGGTATACGCGCTCTCCCCGGTGGAGAACTTGTAGCTCTCGTCCACCTGCACATGCCCGGCTCGCAGGCTCTCTACAACATCGGTAAGTATTTGATCAGCATGGATCACCATTCGACGACGTATCGCCGGATCGTTCGTGATCGGCCTATCTATCGTGTTCAACATACACTGGTAACTGGCCAATAATGCGGTGCGGTCCATTTCCACGAATGATGCCAGTTCAGGTGCCGCTGATACCCTGATCCATGGAAGCTTGTCAGCCACGATGTCCCTCGTCCCAAGAGGCTGAAAAGGATTTTCAGTTGTTCGACCTGGGTTTCTCCTCGAATGAGACAAATGGGCGGCACCAGGAGTGCCCACAGTTTAAGCTTTCTGGTTCGGACGGCCGCCTTGTCGTCATTACGCGACTCCCTTGATCGGCAAACCTTGAGTGCCATCCATTATATCAATACTGACAACGACAAAGACTACTGTCATCTGTCTGTCCTGGCAGCTTAGTACCTGACACTATGGTGCCAACGGCGAGCGGATGGGAACACGACCTTTTCAGATGAGTCGCGATGTCAGGCCGGGGCGGAGATGGGAGCCAGGGGTTGGTGGTAAGTACATTGTGGATGGTGCTCAAAGCGTTGATGTTGCGGCCGGGTGCGGCTTACTCACTGGCGTTGTTGGTCCAGGGCACGGCGGCGTTGTATTCGAAGTGAAGTGATGGGGTGGGTATGGAGAAAGATCCAGAAGAGGGCGACGAGGAGGGCGGCGCGGCCCCAGACGCCGATGGTGACGGCTTGGGCGGCGAAACCGTCGGCGATGCCGACGGGCAAGCTCTGATTGAGGTGGTAGTACCAGCGGAAGATCCCGATGCCCATCGCCAGGTCGGCGGTGAGGTAGGCGGCGATCCAGCCCCAGTGCACCCGCAGCAGCACCAGGAAGGGCAGCAGCCACAGGGTGTACTGCGGGGAGTGCACCTTGTGCAGCAGCAGGAACCCACACAGCATCGCCGCCGACACCGCGATCCACGGGTAGCTTCCCTCGAGTCGGTAACGCCGCCAGCCCACTGCTAAGGCCAGCGCGAACGAGGCCAGCACGGCGACCGGAGTGACCCAGTTCATGACCGCCTGGAAGCCCTCGGTGTTCGAGATCGGCCGAAATCCCCAATACCAGATCGAGTTCGTGGTGAGGTCCACGTCGCGCCGTTGCTGGAAGGTGAACGCCGCCCGCCAGCCGTCGTAGCCGAGTATTGCGAACGGTAGGTTCACCAGCACCGCGGTGCCCGCCGCCGCGGCGCAGACCCGCAAGGCCCCCGGGACATCCCGGGCGCGGCCTGAAACAGTCAATACGTATAGCGCCAACGGGGCCACGAACGCCGCGGGATAAAGCTTGAACGCGAACCCGATCCCGAGCAGCACGCCTGCCAGCACCCCGCGCTCGGCCGGCGTGCGATCCGTGCGCCAGCCGTGCATCACCCACACCGCGGCCACCGTGGTGGCCACCACCGGAAGATCCCAGTTGTGGAACGCATAGAGCACCAGCGGAGGGCCCAATGCCCACAGCAATGCCCGCCAGCCCGCCAACTGGCCCAGTAGCGCTGCGGTGAGCAGCCCGAACGGCGCCATCACCAGCGCCGAGAAGAAGAGGTATTCCCCGTCGTTGTCCGCGGGCAGCCCGGAAAGCCAGATCTGCAGCCCGCTCAGGACGGGGTACTCCACGGTGCCGCCGAACAACTGTCCCTGCTCGGTGATCCCTCCGGACAGATACGGGACGGCGTGCTCGTCGAGATCTCGGGTCACCCACAGATGCTGGATGTCCGAATAGCACACGTCGCGGTCCTTGCGGATGTCGTAGCCGGGACCGCTGCGTCCGTCCTGGTCGAACTCCGGGCCGATGCAGCGGGCCTTGTTGGCGTAGCCGAGCAGCAAGGTGAGCCCACCCAACAGGACCAGCGTGGCCAGGGCGACGCGAGTCAGCCGCCGCACGAGAACCCCGCTGGGCAGTATCACCGGTGCGGTGCGCGTGGTGCTCACGAGTCGAGCTGGGCCCGCAACCAGGCGATGTCCTTGGCCTGGGAATCGGGGCGGGTCTCCAACACGACTGGCGCGTTCGCCGCGGCACACACCGCAGCCAGCAGTTCGGCGGCGATGGTGCCCTCGTGTAACGGGGCATGCCGGTCCCGGGCCGAGCCGAACTCATCGCGCGAATTGTTGCAGTGCACGAGATCGATCCGGCCGGTGATGGCGGTGATCCGCTCGACCGCGTCGGCGAGGTCTTCTCCCGCGGCGAAGGCGTGGCAGGTGTCCAGGCAGAAGCCGACGTCGTAATCGCCGATCGCATCCCACAGCCGGGCCAGGTCGTCGAACCGCCGCGCCAGGGCACCGTCCCCGCCTGCGGTGTTCTCCACCAGAATCCGGGTGCCGAAACCGCCGTCGTCGGCTTGCCGGGCAAACAGCTTGCGCCAATTCTCGACCCCCGCAGCTGGATCCTCCCCTCTGGTCACATGCCCGCCGTGCACTACCAGCCCCCGCGCCCCCACCGTGGTCGCCGCGGCCGCGTGCTGAGCGACCAGCTTGCGGGAGGGGATGCGGATTCGGTTGTTCAGCGAGGCCACATTGATCACATAGGGCGAGTGCAGGTAAACATCCAGGTCAGCGGTTCGCAACTGATCGGCTTGGGGATGTGGGCTGGGTGCCTTCCAGCCTTGCGGATCAGCCAGGAAGAACTGCACGACCGCCGCGTCCAGCTCGGCGGCGGCACCGAGCGGGTCGTTGTCACGGACATGGGCCCCGATACGCATAGCGGGAGCCTATAGACCGGCCCTCCGGGAACGTCTCGAGTGCCCCAGCCGGGCCTGTCCCGGCCAGCCGGGTGCGCAGCGTCATCGCAATTACGCAGAAAGTACTGGTCAACATCACAGACAGGAAGTATGGTCGTTACCCTCACGACACGACCGGGCACTGAGCGACGCGGAGGTACCTTATGGGCACACGGGCGAGGGTGACCACGGTTGCAGGGGCAGCCACGTTACTGTGCGCCGCGAGCGTTTTCGGGGCGGCATCTGCTACGGCCGCTCCGGCACCCTTGCAGGCGGCGGCAGCGGAGTCCCTCGTAGGCGGTTGTGGAGGCACCGTTCAGGGAACTCCTGGACAACAGGTCGGCGTGCGGGTAGCTGGCCTTTCAGTGATCAGCCTGGGTCAAGTGCCCGCCAGTGGATCGACCACCTTCGATGCTACACCGATGGTACGGGATCTGCTGGGACCGATTGCCCCGGTATGTCAGCTCACCGCAGTGGCACTTCCTGGGCTCGAACAGGTCGGAGAGGTAGTAGCGCCGGTGCTCGGTACGGCGCAGGGAGCTGTCGGCTCGCTTGGCGTGACTCCGCAGCAGCCCCCTCCGGCACAAGCGGCTCCGCCGCCTGCGCCCGGTGCTCCGCCGCCTGCCGCGGGGGCGCTGCCGCAACCGGTAGCACCGGCCCTCGGACCTCCCCTGCCGCAGTTCTCCCCCTTCTCTGTCGGGCTTTTCCGCAGCGCGGTGCCCAACTACAACTACCTGTCCATGTTGGTGGGTAGGCCCTCCTCGTTCGGACAGCTCCAGACCGGACTGCTGAACACGAACCTGTTCGGTACCGCCGGCTCCGGGAGCTTGGCAACGCAGCAGGACCCCGCAGCCGAGGACATCGCTGCTGCGGGTAATGCCACCGCGCTGCCCGCCAGTGGTGCCGAGCGAGTAGCTCTGCCGGTGTTGGTGGCGGTTTTGATGCTCGCCACTGTCGCTGCCGCGTTGATCCGCAGCTGGGTGGTCGTCACCCGCCGTTGATCAGATCGGCTACCCCGCTAGCGCTTGACCAGCACAGCCG